>JAJCZP010000133.1 GCA_029262315.1 Deltaproteobacteria bacterium
CCCATCACCAGGATCAGGCTGACGGCGTGGAGGAGATTGGTTTCTACGCCGAACAACGCGAAGGCCGAAAGGACCGTGAGCGCAACCAACACCGAGGGGAGAAAAGCGGCAACCGCGGGTCGCCAGCGGCGGTAGCGTGCCAGCAGGACAAGCGCGACGAACAGCGTGCCGAGCATGATTTGTCGGAGTGTGGTGACGCGGAACTCAGCATAGATGTCATTCAGGAAGCTCCGCTGCTCGAATAGATGGACGTCGTCGAGATCGGTGAGAGCGGCACGCACGGCATCCGGGTCGCGGAGATCACGCAGGTAGGTCACGACCGCCGTGCGGTCGCCGACGTCGAACAGCAGCGAGTCGGTGAGGCTAGCGAGCGGCGTCGCCTCGAGATCTTCCACGGTGAGGGGAGGCGGCGGAGGATGAGAGAGCGCCTCGCGAAAGGGCGCGAGTGCGTCTGCCCGAAATCCAGCCTCAGTGAAGGCCGCCTCGACCCGCGAGACGAGCGTCGTGTCCGCGGTCAGCGTCTCCCAATTGCGACGTTGCAGGTCGGTCGACCAGAGCAGCGCGTGGAGCGAGCGCGTGCCGCCCAGTCCGCCCTCCTCAATGACACGTTCGAGCCGGGCGCCGATGCGATCGTTTAATGCGACCGCGGCCGGGGCGTCCGGCGCGATCCCAACCACGAAGCGACCGGGGTCGAGTTGTGACACCCGTTCCCGAACGCGTTGGTCTTCGGCGGCGAGTGCCGGGTCTTGCTCCGTCAGGCGCGAGAGATCGTCGACCCAGGCGAGATGCCGGATCGCGAACGGGGCGCCGAGGAGGCACACGATCGGAATCGGCAGCAACCATAGGCGCCAGCGTGCGAGGTGCGCCACGCTCGACGCCAGTCGCCCTGCGACCGCGACGGAGAGCGATGGCACCCGGAGCGTGGGCCCGAGCAGTGCGGGTACGATCGTGAGTGTGACGGCCAGCGCGACGGCGATCCCAACGATCGCGAACGAGCCGATCTCTCGAAAGCCGGGAAACGAGGTCGCGACGAGTCCGGCGAAGCTTGCCATCGTCGTCAGCGCGGCGACGGTGAGCGATCCGCGCAGACGCCGGATCGTCGTCGTCGAGGCTTCGCCGGCTGGCGCGAGGCTCCGATGCACCAACACGTGAATCGGGTAGTCGATCGCGATGCCGATCAGTGAGGCGCCAAATGCAATCGTCAGGCTGTCGAGCGTGCCTTTCCACAGGAGGCCAAGCGTGGTGGCGGTGAGCATGCCCGCCAATGCGGGAACCGAGCAGATCGCGAAGCGTGTCGGCGAGCGCAGGAAGAGCATGAACAAGATAGCGACGCCGATGAACGAACAGCTGGCGATCAGGCGGACGTCCCGCTGCATACTCGCTTCGGTCGCGGCGGCGAATCGGCCGATGCTGCTCTGCTCGAGAATGAGACCGGGATGTCGGGCCGTGACCGCCGCGAAGCTCTCCTCGATGTGGCGTAGCAGTCGGGTTTGCGGGCGCGAATCGAACGCGGATGCGCGACCGCGCACGAAGAGGATGGCACGCCCGTCGGACGAGACGAACTGGCCGTCGACCGTGCGCAGCGCTGGTTGCTGGTCGCGGGCGCGCGCGAGAATCGAGCGGAACGCGCCCAGAGGGTCGGCCGTGAGGATGCGCTTCAGCAATGGGGAGGCCGGGCCCGCGAGTTCCTGGCGTGCGTCGGCTGCGCGGCGTGCGAGGGCGCCGCGTTCGAGACGTCGTGGGAGTTCACGCTCGGGCTCGACCGAGAGGAAGTAGTATCGCCGCGGGAAATAGATGTCGTAGACGTGTTCGAGCAGCTCCGGATCGACTCCGGATCGTACCCACGCGACTTCCGGATGCTCCCCAAGCGGACCGGCAAGCGCTTGCGCGGCGGCGACCGCTTCCGCCGTCGTGGGGCCTTCGATCGACAGTACGATCGTGCGGGTGAGGGCGCTGTCAGCGAGTTGGGTCGACACCGCGGCGAGATCGGCACTGCCGCGATCCGGAAGGAAGTTGGTGATGTCGGTGCCGGGTTCGAGGTGCGTGACGCAGTAGACGAGCATCGCAGCCGCCGCCAGCGTCGCTCCCGCGAGCCCTGCGCGCGTCACGGGTCTCTGCGATCCGGCGCTGACTGAAAGAGGTGCTCCAACTCGGTGGCTGAGAACGCATGGTCGGTGACGACATTCGCGAAGGTGGTCGTGGTGCGATCGCCGTCCGCCTCATCAGTGACGAGCTGCTGGAGTGCGGCGCCGTCCCCCGACAGCGCGATGCGCGTGATGAAGTGGCGCATCGCCGCACGCCGTGGCGTGAGTACGAGTTTCCACGTAGAGCCGTCGGCCCCGAAGTCGATCTCGTAGCGTTCCCGCAGCGCCGGCAGGTTGCCGTTGAACAAGACGATGAGGTTGTCCACGAACTGGCGGGCGACCGGGTTCTCAGCGAGATCGATCTCCTCGCTGCCCGCGGTGTCGCGATAGGTGATCCGGCCGTTCTCGACGACGAGGCGGGCCGCGGTGGGGCTCGTGGTGTGGCGAAGAAGCCGATCCGGCGCGACGAAGTAGAGCATTCCGCTGCTTTCCAACGGCGCATCGAGGAGCGCCAGGTCCTTTACCTCATGGAAGCTGGCGGTGACGCCCCGGCTCGTTGCCATGCGCTGGGTGAGGGCTTCGAGCGTGAGTGCGCCCCTCGGCCGGGGAGGCGGCTCCGCGCCCGCGAGCCCGCCGAGCGCCGCGAGCGCCAGCAGACCGGACGCGAGGAGGACGCGGAGGCTCATCCCCGGGTCCCTACCCATTCGTTGGCGCCTTTCCAAGCGTAGACGACGTTTTCCGAGTGGGTTTGACATGTCGCGTTTCGTAGCGATGATGCCGTCAGACCCATGCCGACGCCCGAGAGTCTGGAAGAAGAGCTGAAGGCGCTGATCATTGAAGCCGTGGCTCTCGAAGACATTGCTCCGACCGACATTGAGACCGATGCGCCGCTGTTCATCGAGGGCCTGGGGTTGGACTCGATCGATGCGCTCGAGATCGTCATGGTCTTGGAAGAGCGCTTCGGGATCACGGTCGAGGATGATCCGGATACGAACCAACAGATTTTCGCCTCGGTCCGCAGTCTCGCCGCGTTCGTCTCCGAGCACCGGGTGAAGTGATCCGATCCGAGTCTGCCATGAAGCCGTGTCTCCTGATACCGATCTACGACCATGGGACCACGATCCGCTCGGTCGTGCGGTCGCTGGCCCCGCTCGGCTTGCCGTGCCTGATCGTCGACGACGGCAGCGCCACTCCCACGCGTCAAACCCTCGACGCGTTGGTCGAGGAGATGCCGTGGGTGCACCTGCATCGTCTCGACACCAATCAGGGCAAGGGGCACGCGCTGAAGATCGGTTTCCGGCTTGCCGCCGAGCGAGGCTTCACCCACGTCGTGCACCTCGATGCCGATGGGCAGCACGACGGCGCCGATGCGCGCCGTGTGCTGGACACCATGCGACGGCATTCCGACGCGCTGGTCCTCGGCCTCCCGGTGTTCGACGACACCGTGCCACGTCGCCGCCTCTATGCGCGACAGATTTCGCGGGGCGCGGTGTGGGCGGCCTCGCTGTCGTTTGCGATCCATGACCCGCTGTGCGGTTTTCGCGGCGTGCCGCTCGTACCGATGCTGCGTCTCCTCGCACGCGAGACCACCGGCGATCACATGGAGTTCGAGCCAGAGGTCGCCGTCCGGCTGTTCTGGGATCACGTGCCGGTGATGAATGTGCCAACCCGGATCGTGTACCACCCCGGCGGGCTCTCTCATTTCTCGTTGGCCCATGATTTCCCGCGATTGGGTTGGCTGTACGTGCGGCTCCTCGCGGGCATGCTGTGGCGTGCTCCCGAGTTGCTGCGTCGCGCCCCCTCCCTCGAAGGCGTCGTGGTCGACGATACCGACTCCGAGGAGGAGCCCCGGCCATCGCCCATGGTCGGGACGGGAATGTAGCCGTGGCCGTCGCGGCCCGATGGGCCGGCATGGCCGAGTCCGGCTCCATGGCGGCAATGCGGACGATGGCGTGGTTTCACGAGACCTTCGGCCGTCGGCTCAGCCTCGCCCTCCTCTATCCCATCACGACGTATTTCTACCTCCGGGCGCCGGAGACCAGGCGCGCGTCTCGCGACTACCTGCAGGCGCTGCACTCGAGCAGCCCGTCGGGGACGGGGCTCGGTCGCGCGCCGACCTCGCGGGACTCGTTCCGCCACCTGCACTGCTTCGCGATCAATCTGCTGGACCGCATGGTGATGTGGGGGGGCGACGCGCATGGCTTCGACATGCAGCATCGTGGCTCGGAGGAGTTGCTCCGCCTGGCGCGCGCCGGCACCGGCGGTATCCTGCTCGGGGCGCACGTCGGCAGCTACGACATGCCGCGGGTACTGGCCGAGACCGGTGGCGTTACGGTGAACGTCGTCATGTTCACGAAGCACGCCGCCCGGATCAACGCGTTCTTCGAACAGCGCGACGCGCGCAGCAAGATTCGCGTGCTCAATCTCGATCCGAGTACGATCAAGGCCGGGCTCGAGATCAAGGCGTGCCTCGATCGGGGCGAGTTCGTCGGTATTCTGGCCGATCGCATCACTCCGGGTGGTCGTGAGCAGGCGGTGGAGACGATGTTTCTGGGACGCCCCGCGGTGTTCCCGCTCAGTCCTTTTCTGTTGGGATGTGTCCTCGGGCGGCCGTTGCTCGTGTCGCTCTGCGTGCGAACGGGTGATGCGCGCTACGAGACGGTCGTGGAAACCTTGTGGGAGGGTGAGCGAGTGCCGCGCGCACGTTGCGAGCCGCTCGCACGGACACTTCTCGAGCGCTATGTTCGCGTGCTCGAGGAGCAATGCCGACGCGCGCCGTACGAGTGGTTCAATCTGTACGATTTCTGGGACGGAGCCACGTCTTCGGTTGAGGTGCGGGCGGCGTGAGCGGGAGCGAGCGCGCGATCCTGGTCACGGGTGCCAGTCGTGGGATCGGTCGGGCGATCGCGCTCGGGCTGGCGGATGCGGGTTTCGATGTCGTGGTGCACTGCCATCGCGGCATGGAGGCGGCGGCCGAGACACAGGCCGCGATCGAGGCGCGTGGGCGGCGAGCGCGTGTCCTGGCCTTCGACGTGGGCGATCGTGCGGCGTGCGCGGCGGCCCTCGAAGACGACGTCGCGCGCGAAGGTCCCTACTACGGTGTCGTGTGCAACGCTGGCGTGCGTGCCGACGCGGCGTTTCCCGCGTTGAGTGGCGAGGCGTGGGACCATGTACTCCGGACCAATCTCGATGGTTTCTACAACGTACTCCGACCCGTCGTGATGCCGATGATCCGCGCGCATCGCGGTGGGCGGATCGTCGCGATCTCGTCGGTGGCGGGGCTGGTAGGGCAGCGCGGGCAGGTCAACTACAGCGCCTCCAAGGCCG
Organism: Deltaproteobacteria bacterium; assembly: GCA_029262315.1. Classification (GTDB taxonomy): domain Bacteria; phylum Desulfobacterota; class Binatia; order UTPRO1; family UTPRO1; genus JAJCZP01. Next base: position 5,412 of record JAJCZP010000133.1, read on the forward strand.
GGCTCATCGGCGCGGTGAAGGCCCTCGCGCAAGAACTCGCCAGGCGGAGCATTACGGTGAACTCGGTCGCTCCGGGCCTGACCGAGACCGACATGATCGACGGCGCGCCCGTTGATGAGATCCGGAAGATCATTCCCATGCGCCGCCTCGGTCGACCCGAGGAGGTCGCGAGCGTGGTGACGTTCCTGTGCTCCGAGGGGGCGTCTTATGTCACCGGGCAAGTGATCGCGGTGAGCGGAGGTCTCGGATGAGCGATCGAGCGTCACAGCTGGATGTTGCCATCGTCGGTGGCGGGCTGGCGGGGGGCCTGCTGGCACGGCAGCTCCGCCGCACGGTTCCGGGCCTCGACATTGGATTGTTCGAGAAAGCGACCCAGTCGTCGTTCAAGGTTGGCGAGTCGCTCGTCGAGATGGCCAGCAACCATCTCATTCGCCGGCATGGCTTCACGCAGTATCTCATCGAACACCACCTGCCGAAGAACGGCCTCCGCTATTTCTTCGATGACGCGGGACGCTCGACCGCATTCGAGCACATGAGCGAGATCGGTCCGATCAGCGCACCCTTCCATCCAGGATTTCAGATCGACCGAGCCCGGATGGAGGCCGACCTCCTCGAGATGAATCGGGAGGCCGGTGTGCGAGTCGAGACCGGCGTTACGGTGCGACGCCCCGTGCTCGGGACGGATGGCGCGCCGCATGCGTTCGAAGTCGTGCGCGGGAACGAGGCGGAAGCCTTTCGATGTCGTTGGCTGATCGATGCCACTGGACGCTCGAGTCTGCTCGCGCACGCGCACGATCTCCGCGTCCGCGAGGACGTGCATCGCGTGAGCTCCGTGTGGGGACGGTTCGAGAATGTCGTCGACGTCGATGATCTCGACCCGGCGTTTCGCGCCCGGGTGCGGTATTCCAGCCGGCGGCTGTCGACGATGCACTTCTGGTACCCGGGGTACTGGGTGTGGTTCATTCCACTTCGCGGTGGACTGACAAGCGTCGGGGTCGTGGGCGATCTTGGCGCCCGCGGGCCTGGACTGCGGACGGCGGCGGGTTTCCGAGCGTTTCTCGACGAACATTGTGCCATCCGTTCGCTTCTGGCGAACGCGCGCAGCGTCGATGTCGGGAGTGCGGTGCAGATCGCCTACGGGACGCGCCGGTTCTTTCACGCCGATCGCTGGGGACTGACGGGCGAGTCGGCAACGGCAGCCGATCCCTTGTACAGCCCTGGGAGCGATTTCATCGCGCTCGAGAACGACTACCTCACGGACCTGATCAGGCGCGACATGAGCGGGGAGTCTGCCGACGACCTCGCTGCGCGCTGCGATCTCTACGATCGCTTCATGAAGTTCAGACACGAGGCGGCGATGTTGCTGTATCGCGATCTGTACCAAGTGCAGGGGAGCTACGAGATCATGCGCCTCAAGTGGGATCTCGACATCGGTTGCTACTACAATCTCTGGCTTTCCCCCTACATGCAGGACGCGTATATCGACGCGGATTTCCTGCGACGCCAGCTACGGCAGCAACGATTCATCCTCCAGGCGCTGCGGAACTTTGCCGGACTGTTCCGAACAATGGCGCAGACTCTCGACAAACGCGGCGCGTACTTTCGTGGGAATGTCGGGCGCTTCGCCTCCGGGCTCGAGTATCTCGACTTCGTCGATCGGGTCGGCCTGCCGCGGACGCGTCGCGAGGTGCTCGACCAGACCGGCAAGACCTTCAACGGTGTGTACCGGGGCGCTCGGGCGCTTCTCGATGAGCTGGGTGATCGGGCGCGGGCGCCCGCGCCCGATACCGGCGCCGGGGTCGAGGATTCGCCTGCGCTGCCGCTCACCGCATTCCTGGTCGATCGTCCTCTTGCCTGACGGCGCGCTTTCTTCCGTTCCCCGCTTCAGCCGGGGGCAGTCTCTGCTGGTCGCCGCTGGTGCGATCCTTCTGGTCGTGTACCCGCTCGCGTCCACCTGGGTTGTCGAGCGTTTTGGCGTCCGAGCGGCCGCGATCGCCCTGGCGGCGATCGTGGCGCCAGCCTTCGCGTTTGCCGGGCAACGCGTTGCCGCGGCATTCGGCACGCGCGCGCCCGCGAGTATCGGGCCGCTGCTGGTGACCCTGGCCGCGGCCGTGACGGGGGATCGGCTGTTTCTGAGGCTCGTCCCCGCCGCGGTCTATCTCGTGCTCTTCGAGCTGTTTCGCGCCAGCTTGCATGGGCCGATGTCGATGATCGAGATCGGGGCACGGTTCATGGAGCCATACGCGCCCGAGTTCATCAGCTCGTATTGTAGGAAGCTGACGAGGATGTGGTGCGGCTTCTTCGTCGTGAACGCGATCGTGATCGCGGTCTTGGCGATCTTCTCCCCCCACAGCTGGTGGCGGGCCTATACCGGTTGGATCATCTACGCGGTTTTGGCCGTGCTGAGCGTGATCGAGTTTCTCGTGCGCAAGTGGTGGTTCCGCTACTACTTCTACGGCACGCCGTTCGATCGTGTGTGGTCGACCTGGTTTCCCGCGGACGCGACTCCCGAAGGTCGCCGTTCCGCGGCGTATATCGAGCGCACCCGTGAAGAGCTTCGGCGTCAGGGGCTCTCCCGGTAGCGGGAGCCTATGGAACGCGCGTGTCAGGGCGCGCGCGGGACCACGACCACGTGCAGCGACCACTGCGGAGGGTCAGCGTTGCCTCCTTCGCGAGGAGCCAGCGCAGAAACTCGATTGCATCCGGCCAGGGCGGGTGCGCCGGGGGCGTCGTGGCTTCGCCGATCTCGAGGGCGATCTCCTCTCCCTCGCCGTTGTGCGTGAGCAGGAGCGCGAGGGCGTACCCGGCGACCGCCTCTTGTACGAGCGGGGCGAACGTCGCATCCAGGGGGACGTCGCCGACCACGAGGAGCACGGGGCGTGTCGGTTCGCGATCGAGATGGGTGAGGGCTTCGAGATAGGCGCTGCCGAACGTGTCTGCGCGGGCTGAGAGCGAGCTCGACGCCTGGCGGTTGCCAGCCGCGATGGAGAACAGTCCCGCCTGCGCATTGTGGACGGTGTGACTGAACTTGGCGGGCGAGATGCGTTCGCCCCGGACCAGTGCCTCCAGTAGCGCGATCGAGTCGTTGATGCTGCCGTGGCGCGACGCGAAGACCGTGCGGACCTCAGCCCGTTCCCGCTCGTCGCAGCAACCAAAAGCCGCGGTCAGCATCATCCGGGTGAGCGGCGTGCAGCGGCGGCGGAGCATCGGCGGGAGGAACCGCGCGTCCGGATGGCCGTCGGTGCCGATCGCCCGTGGAGCGGTCGCCCAAGTCTCCCATGCGGCCGCGTCGGGGCACTCCGGGGCCCACGCCGCCCATCGTCGCACCTTGGTCTTCAGCATGCGTCCGATCGTCCGAGTACGAGACTGCAGTTGTTGCCCCCGAACCCGAACGAGTTGCTCATCACCAGTTTGCGACCGGCGGGCGCGATGTGCTCGCCGGTCGAGGTGAGGCGGATCGACGGCAGCGTCGTGTCACGGACACCATCCCAGCAATGTGGCGGGACCGGCACCGAACCCTGCGCGCTCGCGCTGAGCGAAAGCCAGCAGAAGCCAGCCTCCATCGCCCCGGCCGCGCCGAGCGTATGGCCGATCAGGGGTTTCGTGGAGCTGCAAGGGACCTCTGTTCCAAGGACGCGAGCCACGGCTTCACACTCCATGGCGTCGTTGAGCGGGGTCCCGGTGCCGTGCAGATTCAGGTAGGCGATATCACTCGACGCCACGCCGGCGTTATCGATCGCGCCACGCATGGCGGCCTCCGCGCCGCGCCCCTCGGGGTCGGGCGCGGACATATGATGCGCCTCGCAGGATTCGCCGACCCCGAGCAGCTGTACCCCGTGGTCCTCGGGCGTGACGAGGAACATGACGGCGCCCTCGCCGAGGGTCAGGCCCTTGCGGTTCGCGCTGCACGGATTCGAGACCTCCTCAGCAACGGCCTGTAGTGCGCTGAACCCGTTGGTCGTCAGCCGACAGAGCGAGTCGCTGGCACCAGCCACGACCGCGTCGCAAACACCGAGCGCCAACAGCGAGCGTGCCGAGGCCAGCGCGCGTGCGCCCGATGAGCATGCGGTCGACAGTGTGTAGGCGGGGCCGCCGACATCGAGGTACTCGGCGAGGAAGTCACCCAGTCCCCCGAACTCGAGCTGCGCATAGTCGAAGGATGGGGCCAGCTTGTTGGTCGCGAGATGGTGTCGAATGGCGTCTTCGGCATCGGCTACGCCGGAGGTGCTGGTGCCGGCGACGACGCCGATGCGACCCCGACCGACGCGCGCGCGTACGGCGCGGATCGCTGGCTCGATCTGCCGGATGGCGGCCAGGGCAAGCGCGTTGTTGCGACACGCGTAGCGGCTGAGGTGAGCCGGGATCGCCGGGATCGGCGTCCGGACGGCGCCGACCAGCAGGCGCCGGTCTGGGACCAGTGACGCGTCGAGCGTCAGACCCGAGGGATCGCCGGACAGCAGGCGGGGCCACATCTCGTCGGCGTTCGCGCCGAGGGCGTTGACGATCCCCATCGCGGCGAGCGCGCACGGGCGTTTGGGAGCCACGTTGGCTACTCCGGGAGGCTTGTGACCGTGTATTCGACCATGGTGTGCCGGGGTTCGAGACCAAGCGTACCATGTCAGATCGCCCGGGCGATGAGAAGCCGTGCGTCCCGGAAGGGTGGCGAGCCCGTGCGCGTGTGGGTGCCACTTCTCCGGCCCTTTGTTGGGTGTGCCCGTCATTTGTGGCATGCAGTCCGCCCATGTCGCGGATCTCACGGGCGTCGGTCATCTTCGACATGGATGGCCTCCTCCTCGATACCGAGCCGTTCTACACCCAGGTGACGCAGCAGATCGTTGCCCGCTATGGCAAGACGTTCGATTGGAGTGTGAAGGCCAACATGGTTGGTCGCCCGGCCATGGAGTCTGCCCGCTACCTAGTCGACGCCCTCGATCTACCACTCGCGCCGGAGGACTACCTGACCGAGCGGGAGCACCTACTGAAGGCGCTGGCGCCGACCAGTCAGGCGCTGCCGGGGGCCGTCGAACTGACGCGAGCCCTTGCGGCGGCAGGGGCGCCCCTGGCCATCGCGACGAGCTCGGCGCGGCGGTTGTTCGACCTCAAAACCGCACGCCACAAGGAATGGTTCGGCGTCTTTCGGGTCGTGATTCGGGGCGACGATCCGCGGCTCACGCGTGGGAAGCCCGCCCCGGACATCTTTCTCCTTGCGGCGGAGGAACTCGGCGCGGCGCCGGCGACGTGCATCGTGCTCGAGGACGCTCCGTCGGGCGTTGCCGCCGCGTGCGCGGCCAACATGCAGGTCATCGCCGTGCCCGATCCTGCCAACACGGCTGCCGATTTCACGGCGGCGACCCGTGTCGTCGGGTCCCTGGAGGACCTGACGCCCTCCGATTTCGGCTGGTAGAGGCGCCGGCGCCGGCGAGTAGCGTCGGGGGGGGGGTCGTGTCAGGCTGTGGCCGTCGCGGATTGTCCGCGCCGCTTTGACAGAGGAGGAATACGATGACGCCTGATCTCACGTATCTTGCGTTGACCGCCGCCCTCTCATCGGTGCTCTGGATTCCGTACATCGTCGGTACGATTCAGACCTACGGCTCGAATCCGGACGACTATCGGGTTCCGCCGGAGCGCAATCTACCGCCGTTTCTCGCCCGCGCGAATCGGGCCCATCTCAACCTGACCGAGGGTCTTCCCGTTTTCGCTGCGCTCGTGCTCGTGGCGCATGTCAGCGGCGAGGCGAGTGCGCTCACCGCAGCAGCTGCGGCGGTGTTCTTCTGGGCGCGCGTCGCGCACGCAATCGTGCACCTCGGCGGATGGCCCTACGTGCGCACGCTCGCGTTCGCGACCGGCTGGATGGCTCTCATGACGATCCTCTGGGAAATTTTTACCTGATCGTTACTCAGCCTTCGCCCTGAACCGATCCTGGTAGTTGTCCTGCGCCGTGGCGTAGTGGGCTTCCCAGCAGCTGTTGCCGTTCAGGAGTCGTACGGTGACGCGTTGATCCTGCTGGAGTGGCAGGCTCGGCATGGGGAGTTGGCTGCCGCGTCCATCGATGCTGATCGAGGCTTTGCCGTCGAGGCCGTCCTTCAGTGACGCGGTCTTGATCGAGCTGCGCGTCAGCCTGCGGTCGGCATAACGGAAGCCGCGGCGATTTTCGCGCCAGCCCTCCCCGGCGGGAATCGTCTCGTGCACAACCAGCTGTGGCGTGCCGCCAACTTCGTCGTACACGCAGAGCTCGAAGTCGGTGGTGGTTAGCGGATCACCGAATGCGCCCTTGGTGGTCGTGCCTTTGCGCCAGCGCCATTTCAGCTTGTCTCGATTGTCGCTCGTCTTGTCGTCGAGTCGAAACGAAGCCTTGCCGGACTCGATCGGGAGCGCGCAGCCCGTCGGCTCGCTGCCGACGCAGACCCCCGCTGTGCAGGTATCGGGCTGTGTGCAGCCGTTCCCGTCGTCGCAGGGCGTCCCATTGGGCTCGGCCGCGCCTATGCACGCGCCGGCCTGGCAGACCTCGTTCAAGGTGCACGAGCTGCCGTCGTCGCAGGCCAGGCCATCGTTCGCGGGATTCGTGCAGTCGATCCCGAAGGTGGTGGCGGTGACCTGGTACGCGCCGGCGCCCGCGTCGCGTGTCACCTTGACGTACCATGGGCCAGCCGTCGGTTCGTCGATCTCGCAAAAGCCGTACTGGTTGCCGCCGATTGCGCGACAGTCGTACTCGTCGAGTGTGGGTGGGCTGCCGGCCCGGATATGGAGATCGAAATCGCTGGCGCCGTCGTCGTGTCCATTGAACGCCACTCGCAGCGCCAGGGCGTCGGGCGGGACGTCGAGCACGATCAAATCATCGATGTTCGTCGCATCGAGTGTCCCCGTCAGTGCGACGACCGTGGCCCCCGCGGTCTCGACCTGGGGGAGAGCGCCGCAGGTCGTCTGGGCCAGGTCGGCACCGCCCTCGTTCTGAATGAACGTACGATAGGTGAAGATGTTCGTGTCGTAGCTGTGGTCGTTTTGCAGGCAGCTGAAGTTGTTTCCCCCGGATGTGATGCCGGCGACCACTTCGCCAGCGCCGAGATCGGCGAAGAGCGGGCCTCCCGAGTCGGCGTTGCAGGTGTTCGAGTTCGAGCCCGGGTCGCCGAACGCCCCTGTGAAGTTCCAGCAGACCAACGACGTGTCGTCCCCGCCGTTCGGCGCGCTCGTGCACGCCGCGGTCGTGACGTTCCCGAAGCGCTTCAGGCCGTAGTCGAAGTTGGGATCGCCACTCCGACCGAATCCAGCGATGAGTGCCGATGTGCCGAATGTGGGAGAGCCCGTCGTATTGATCGGAGTGGGAGAGACCCCATCAACTGCGTTGGCGAGCTTCAGGACGGCGACGTCCGCGTTGGGAAACGAGAATGCGGGATGTGCGGCGATGCTACTCACCGCATGAAAGCCCGCGTGCGGGAGGAAGACGAACAGGCTCGCCTCGTTCAACCCCTGAACGCAATGCGCCGCTGTTAGGAAGGTTTCACATCCGATGAGAACACCGGAGCACCACGCGCTCGCGGTGTCGATACTCGTGCCTCGCAGCAGCGCGCCCGTCGAGGGGAACGCTCCCGTCAGAACCCCATTCACGATGCGTGGTTGTGCGCTCTGCGCGTGCGCGCCCAGGGGTGCGGCGAGCAGGAGAACGACGAAACGGCAGATGAAGTGCCAGCGGTTGAAGAGACCCATGATGTACCCTCGTGTCGGTGAGATGAGCTGGAAAGACCTGGTGGAGCGAGTGGTGCGGCGAGCGGCGGGTGCGTGCTGAGCGACGTCAGCGGCGTCCGTCGTGGCGTGTGATTGTGAAGGGGAGATTCTCCGTGTGCGGGGCGACGCTGTCAACGGGAAAATCGCGCGTCGAGGACCACGTGGACGCTATAGAGCTCGCCCGGGCGCGGTTCTGGGGCGCCTCTCGCGGCTCAGCGATACGCGGGAGGCGCGAGGGCGAGGGTGAGCGAGGCGGTCGCGCACGTACGCTCGCCCACCCGCGCCGTACAACGGAATCGGGCCATGTCTCCGTAGCGGCGCGTCATGGATGCCTCGATCTCGAGGATGTCACCGGCCCGTGCCACTGCCGTCACGTCGCAGTGGTCGATCGCCGCCAGTACGGCCCCCCGTCCTCCGAGCGCCGGGTGCATATGGATGAGCAGAAGCCCACTCGCTTGCGCCATGGCCTCGACCATCAGGAGCGGGGGGAGCTCGTTTTGGGGGCTGGTGACCGGATCGTCCGCGGCGATGGCTTTCGTAAATCGTCCGCTCGACTCTTCGAGCGCGACGATACGATCCAGGAGCACGAACGGCGTCGCGTGCGGCAGGAAGTCTCCGGCCGCATCCCCGACGGCTGGACGGCGCTGTTTGTCGGCAGTGGTTTCCATGAGCGAAGGTGTACGATGCGCATCTAGCGAAACACGGCCCGAAAGTCATGCGCGCCGAAACAGCAGCGTTCGACCGCCGCCTCCCCGCGGCGTCGCGGAGACGAGCGCGCACTCGAAGCCGCGTTCGGGCGCCAATCGCGTTGGCGTTGCGAGTGGCAGGGCGCAGGCGGGGTCAGGCTCGCGCAGGCTGCCGAGGCGCGGCAGATCGCCCGTGTGAAGGGCGAGGGCCGCGGCAACGGCGCTGAGGGCGCCGGCGCCGCCGAAATCGCCGATGGCGCCGCGGAGAGACGTCACAGCGGTTGTGGCGGTTGCTGGACCGAGCAGGCGCGAGAGGTTCGCCGCTTCGAAGGCGTCGAGTCGCCGGGTCGAGTTGGCGCACGAGATGACGAGGTCTGTGGTCTCCCCGCGACGCCAGCCCAGGTGTCCGAGCTGGCGTGCCGTGTCCCCGGGATCGGCGGCCGCGGCGATAGGCCAGTCGTGCGGCGTGGCGGAGATCCGTTGTGCCGTATGCCCGCGGAGTTCGGCGTATGGCTTCGCGCCGCGGTCGGCCGCGTGCTCGGCGCCTTCGAGCACGAGCATCGCGGCCCCTTCGCCGAGGACGAGGCCGTTCCGGTGTCGGTCGAAAGGGCTGCTCCAGACGTGCTGCCCGTCGCCTGGTGAGAGGAGGCCGAGATCATCGTAGATATCGAGCACGAGCGGCGCCAGCTCGTCGCCGGCACCGGCGAGAACGACCTCGGCGCGGCGCGAGCGAATGAGATCGTAGGCTGTCGCGAGTGCGAGTTCTCCCGAAGCTTCTCCGTGGGCGACAGTGACGTTCGGGCCGCGCAGGCCGAGATCGATGGCCGCATAGCCCGCGGGCGCGTTCAGGACAGTGTTCGGGAACGTGAGCGCGTTCGCCAGGCCGGGGCCCCGTGCCTGCAGCCGCCGAATGAATTGATCGGTCTCGACGACGTTGCCGTACGCGGTGCCGACGACCATCCCGACGGTATCCGCGGATTCAGCCGTCAGCGTCAGCCCAGCATCGGCGACGGCCGCGCGGGTCGTGCTCACGATCATGCGCGACAGGCGGTCCATTCGTCGCAGCGCCGGGACGTGCACATGTTCCTTCGGTTCCCAGGCGGTGATACGCGCGACGGTGGCCGGCCCGTTGCGCCGGGTCATGAGATCGTCAGCCGGACCAATGCCATGCTCGCCGGCGACGAGCCGACGCCAGAAGTCGGACAGTGGACCGAGCGGACTCACGACGCCGAGCCCGGTCACGACCACCCGCGGGGTGTCAGTGCGTCGAGTCCGGAGCACGGCCGATCACGAGCGAGGTGTTGTTGCCCCCGAAACCGTAGGAGTTGGACAGCGCGCAGCGGAGGTCGGCGGTGCGGCCGGTGCCCGGGACGAAGTCGAGGGTGGCGTCCTCGGGCTCTTCGAGTGTGACCGTGGGGGGGAGGAACCCGTCGCGTATTGCCAGCACGGTCACGAGCGCCTCGATCGCACCGGCTGCGCCGAGGGTGTGCCCGACGGCTGCCTTCGTCGAGCTGATGGCCGGTGCCCCGCCGGTAGCGTCGAAGACTTCGTGCAGGGCGGTGATCTCGCTGGCATCGTTCAACGGGGTGCCGGTCCCGTGAGCGTTCACGTAGTCGATGTCGCTTGGTGCGAGATCGGCACGGGTGAGTGCGCGTCGCATCGCCAGGATCGCGCCGAGCGCCTCGGGGTGAGGCGCGGTCAGATGATGGGCGTCGGCACTCGCGCCGTAGTCGAGCAGTTCGGCATGGACGCGCGCGCCCCGCGCACGCGCATGGGCGGCGTCTTCCAGCAGCATGATCGCAGCACCTTCGCCGAGCGAAAGCCCGTTCCGCCGCCGATCGAACGGGCGACAGGGCTCGCGGGACACCGCGTGCAGCGCGTTGAACCCGGCGAAGACCGTCGTGCACAAGGATTCACTGCCTCCCGCGATCACGGCATCGCACTGTCCGAGGCGAATCCAGTCGAGTGCGATGCCGAGTGCCATCGCACTCGACGAGCAGGCCGTGCTCACGGTCAGGCGTGGGCCGGCGATGCCGAGCGTCTGGGCGACGACGTCGGCGCTGGCCGAGACGGGTGCGCCGACCAGCGCGTTCGCCCGGTAGCGGCGTCCGTCACGCGTGCGCTCGCGGAGGCAGTCCTCGGTGCGAAGCATACCGCCGGTTGTGCCCCCGAGCGCGACGCCGAGACGTTCGTTGTGAGTGCCCGAATACAAGCCACCATCGGCCAACGCTTCCATGCTGGCGCCGAGTGCGAAGATGTCGGCGCGTGAGAGCCGGCGGCGGAGGGCGGCGGTCGCATGTTCGGGCAGGGCGATGTCCGCGATGCCGCGAACCTCGGCTCCGATTGTGGATCGAAACCCCGTCGTGTCGAACAACGTCAATGGGCCGATGGCGCAGGCCCCCGCGCGGAGCGCGGTCGCGAAAGCGGTCGCTGAGGCTCCGAGGGGATTCACCGTGCCGATGCCCGTCACCACGACGCGGCCGGGCGCGTCCGGCCCCATCGCCTAGGAGTTCCTCGCCTGCTCCGCGCAGACGAATGCGGCGAGGGCGTTGATCGAGGCAAAGGCGGCGCGCCCAATTTCCTCATCGGGGATCGCGATGCCGAAGTGTTCCTCGATGAGGACGACGAGTTCGAGCGCGTCTATCGAGTCGAGCCCGAGACCGTCGACGAAGATCGCCTGGTCGTCAGTGATGCTCTCGGGGGCGACGGTGTGGAGCCGAAGTCCGCTGACGAGTATTTCTTTCAGCTTCTGCTTGACGCCGTGCTCAGCCGCGTTCGTGCCGTTGCCATTCATCGGATGGGGAAGTGCCGTAGTATGTCACTGTTGCGTGGTCGAGGCGACCTCATCGACGAGTCGACCGACGAGGACCTTGCCGAGCGCCGATCGCGGCAGCGTGTCTCTGAGATAGACGACACGCGGCACCTTGTAGCTCGCCAGTAGCGTTCGGCAATGCTCGCGGAGCGCGTCGGCGCCGCAGTCGCTCCGGAGAACGACCGCGGCGGTGACGGCCTCTTCGCCGTGGGCCGTCGGCACCCCGAAGACCGCCGCCTCGGCGACGGCGGGGTGTTGCTCAAGCGCCTCTTCGACCTCTGCGGGATCGACCTTGTTGCCGGCGCAGTTGATGAAGAGGCTCGTCCGCCCCATGATCCGGAGAGCGCCATCGCCGTCGCAGCAGCCGCGGTCGTGTGTGTGGAGGGCCGCGGTCCGTCCCCCCATGGCCGCGTCGCTGTGAATCACGATCTCTCCCTCGGTGTTCGGCGGGAGTAGCCTGCCGCCGGCGTCGACGATGCTGAGCGTTGTCGTGCCGAGCGGCGTCCCGACGCTCGTCGGGTCGACATCGGCGGACGCCGCCGTGTTCAAGGCAACGCTGCCCGCTTCCGTGAGCCCATAGAGTTGCCGGACCGTAACGCCGAAGCGGTCGCGGAAGGCGTACGCGACTTCGCGAGAAAGCGGGGCCCCGGCGCTGATGCACCAGCGCAGAGCACTGAGATCCCATCGGCGCCGACGTCCTGCGCTCGTCAATGTGCGGAGCATGAACGGCACCGTGGGAAAGACCGTCACGCGCTCGCGCTCGAGAAGGTCGAGCACCTCGCCCCGATGAAAGCGCTCTCGGATGACGAGGCGTGCCCCGGAGCGCAGGCTCGCGAGGAGCGCGTTGCCGAAGCCGTGGGCGTGCGAGAGAGGCACCACGGCCAGGATGACGTCGTCCCCAGAAAGCCGTGTCGCGTCGTGGAAGTTCTCGGCCTCCCACCAGAGGTTTTCCTGCGTGCGTGTGACGAGATGCGGACGCGTGACGGTTCCGGAGGAGTAGGCGGTGAGCGCGGCGTCGGGAGGCC
>JAJCZP010000134.1 GCA_029262315.1 Deltaproteobacteria bacterium
CGTAGGAGATATCTAAATCTAATATGGATGAATGTTACCTACTCTATTAATATTAAGCTACATATCCTATAGGATACTATAGGGTATCCTATAGGTATACCTATAAGAAATAGCTATATAATATTATATGTTATATATATAATAGGGTCTGGGATCCAACCTTGAGATGAAGCTCCCTATCAGACCCATGAAAGGCCTACTTTCTCTATGAATTGAAATTAGACGACCCACCTCTAGGGTATGAACCTAGAATACTCTAATATACTAAACCGTCAAAAGAAGCTAACCATAAAATTAGATTGAGAAGTATCTCTACCAGAAGTAACACAAGGGCTTAAGCTACCTTCTAATAAGGAGTCACTAATTAAAAACAGGCCTACACAGAGTAAGAAACCGCCTCCTACTAAAAAAGATGCAACTAGATAGGGATAAACATTAAAATGAGGAAGACTAAGTATAGAAAGAAGCCTGAGTAACCTAAACCCGCATCTTCTAAACTAGTAAGATTCCTAGAAAGCATTCAGATAATTAACCATAAGTAAGTAAGAACCCTAAGAACAGTGCAATACAATATCAATACCCCAGAGAAGAAACCAATGCCATTAATCAATCTAGTAGTCTTTAAAAAGAAAAGGGGAGAGGGAGGGATCCCTGAGATATAGAAGATGGTTTCCCATCTAACCACATCACTTCAAGGGTTATTGTCATAGACTAAGTAAGATCCCAACAAGTAAGTAATAAGTACAATAGAACAAGAAGTAAAGTCCGTTAGCCTTAGTAAGAACACTCAGGAGATGTTTCTACCACCCCTAAAGAACAAGATCAACTTCACTGAAGAAGTAGAAATAATAAGTACATTGCTTAAAAGGAAACTTAATACGAATGGAAATACTACAATCTCAGTTATAAGCATTATTAAGATAATCCTTGGAACCAGTTTAGACAAAGTTAAAATTCAAGTAAACACACCCCCACAAGACTCCAGGATTAAAACTAACCATAGATGTAATGGTGGTAGGCCTAGCTTAAAAAAAAGCCTTAAATAGACTAACCAATTACTTCTTAGTAAATTACCTAGAAGAAACATACCTCTGAATGTCTCTTGCATAAGAAAATAAGAAATAGCTCAATCACAATTTACATATCTTACCTGTGAAACAACAGAACAGACAGAAAATAAGAGGGATAGCCAGATGAAGGGCAAAGTTTCCCCTAAGAATAACACCAACACTCTTCCAACCAAAAACAGCCAATTTATCATTCCACCACAATCTTTAGTTTCTAAAACTAATGCATCTGATCTGCCAAAGGTGGTTAAGGAAGAAGAATTCTTTTCATACTAACCCCTTCAAAAAGAAATAGAAGATAGAATCCAGACTAAGTTGCCCCGTCCTAAACTCAAATAACGCTATGTTTCCAAGTCGAAACAGACTTACTAAAAGAGACTCCTGATCTCTCCTTTTAAGATTCAACAACGATGTGAGATTAATCTTTAGATAATCATATCCTGTTAGCTCCAGAGAAACTTAGCAACTTTAGATAAGGTAATCAATTATTAAATATGATTCCCCACCAGAAATTCACCAGAATACAAGTTTCTGAAGGCCTATCGTCTAACTATGTTAACTCTTCTTAATAAAAGAGAAACTAAGTTCAATGAGAAGATATAAATAGAAGTGGCTATTCCCTCTTCGTGCTATTCACCTATAAAATGACGAACTGTCTGCCTACTTTAAGGAACACGTCGTCTAAATCACCGGACACGAGCTACCTGAGAAAAACAGGAAATGGCTATATTAACCAAGAACCACAGCTAAAGTTCTTCAATCCAGTTAAAGTTTTACTAATAAGTTAAATAAACTAAATCTAAGGTTGCAAAGACAATTTAAAGAACAATCAATGGTCTGAACACTCTAAGGAGAGAGACTGCCCTTCTCCACCATAATAAAATGAAAGTTCTAACTTAGTGGGCCCAAGTTATCTTAAATAAAGGATATCCACCTAAACTGATTATCTCACACTCTAAACTTTGTTATTTCAACAATCAAGATATTGCCTAGGGTTTCCTTTTTCTTAAATAAGGATAATGTTAACTTCCTAATACAAAAGGAAATAATACAAGGAGTTTAAACTTACCTGAAGACAACAGGTTATTACTTAGAATTTAACTCCTCTACAATAGTGGGGAAAAGGATCAATACATTCCTTTAAAGGATGTCCAAAGACTAGATCCACAGAGTAAGGTTACCCTTAATCTACTAAACTACGACTTACGCCAAAGGTGGTGACGGACGATTAGTAATCCAGCCTAGCAACTTCATTTCTATTTTAATTACTACTTAGTCTTAAAACACATAAATGTTTCATAACTCATGAAGAAAACAGAATAATCTATACTTTGATCTGTTAAGTTGTGAACCCTACAGGCTAAGTTTCCTAAGAAGACCCAAAACGACAGTGTACAAGACCAAACAACTGGTTCATAGCTACCTGTTTCAAAACGAGGGCCATCGAATTAACTCACAAGTTCCCCAAGGTTAAGGCTGACCTCCTAGTTATTTTAGTTAATAAACCTATATGTTCTCTATTAAATGGGTATCTAATCCATGTTTTTAAAGAGCAGTCTTGATTTCACCCGAGACTATATTCTTTACCAACTTGGAGAAATCTAGAGGCTAGTGGTGTAGCCGATGACTCTGGAACCCCTATTAGCCACCTTAAATGAACTTCTTAATGAAAACTATGTTAAAACTAAATCAATTCTCTTAATGTTACTGTAACAAAATAAGAAAGACTCCATATCAACTGATTTACAAAAACAGAATACATATAGTACTTTGAAGTCTCTAAGACTAGCTATGAAATAGTGAGATCTTAAGTCTCATGCATTAATCTGCCAGATAGCTTGAGTCTAACAAACCTTAAGAACGAAAATCTTAAATGCTACTTACACCTATGACTCTTAATAAGAACTCATAGAGAAGTCTTTAATAGAACTTTGCAGGCTCATGTTGCTCCTCATGAATGGTGAGACTGGTATCCCCCTATGAGCATCGAATACAACATGGAAAACAAAGTAGATTCGTGTTTTGCATTATTA
>JAJCZP010000135.1 GCA_029262315.1 Deltaproteobacteria bacterium
TCGCCGGACGAAAATGGGCCACTCCCGGGATCAGCGGCACGATCAGGAACGGAATCAAGACGGCCGCGTATATGGACGCACACAATGCCGTGAGCACGACCATACGGGTGTTGCGCCACATGTGGAGGATCTCGTGCACGGGCGGTGGTGAGGCCGGACTATGCTAGGCTACGTCCTTGTCCACTACCACCGTGACGAAGACATGTTGAACGCAATGAGCCGAACGAGCTTCCTGCGCCTCGAGTGGGCAACCGCAGCGGCGCTCGTCGGGCTCGCGCTCGGTTGGGCCGAGCTACGCGATCTCGATCTCGGGCGGCCATGGACGGTGACGCGACGCGAGATCGCCGCCGGGATCAGCGCCGGCGCGCTGCTCTGGCTGTTCATCCCGTTGCTCTACCGTTCGCCCGCAATCCGCCGCTTGTGGACCGGCGTTCTCGCGCCCTTCGCGCGTGAGCTCCGCGCGCGCGACATCGTCACCATCGCGATCCTCTCGGGCATCTCCGAAGAGCTGTTCTTTCGCGGCGTCCTGCTTCCAGAGTTCGGCATCGTCGGCTCGAGCGTCATCTTCGGGGCACTCCACTCGCTCACCCCCCTCTACGCGCTGTGGGCGGGCCTCACGGGCGCGGGCTTCGCCCTCCTCAGCATGCACGGCTCGCTCACATCGGCGATGATCGCGCATGCGACCTACAACGCGGGCGCGCTCCTGGTGCTCCAGCATTGGCGCGTGCGCGAGCCGACCGATCAGGAGCGCGTGACCGAGCCCGGACGACACGGGACGCGGTAGCAACCCGAGTTGCGTCGTCGGTTCCCATCCGTTAGCGTTCCGCCAATGCCTCGTTATCGCGACGTTTCGACGATCCTCGTCACCGTGGGAGTGAGCCTGGGCATAGCCCTCGGCACGGGCACAATCGGCTGCGGCAGCCCGAAGCGCATGAGCCCCGACGACTACTACGAACAGGGAACCGCAGCGTTCGAGGACGAAAACTACCCCGTCGCCATCGAGCAGTACAACGAGCTCCTGGACCAGTTTCCCTTCGATCCCCATGCCGAAGAAGCCGAGCTGAAGATCGCCGAGGCCCACTACGAGCGTGAGGCCTACCCGGAGGCCATCGCCGCCCTCAGCGACTTCCAGCGCATGCATCCCATGAGCCCGCATTTGGCGCGCGTCTACTACCTGCTCGGCGAGAGCTACATGGACCAGATGGTGACCGTCGACCGTGACCAGGGGGCCTCCGACAACGCGCACTCCTGGTACCAGGTCGTGGTCGATCGCTATCCGAATACCTCCTACGCTGACGAATCGCGCGAGAAGCTGGCCGAATGCCGAGAATCCCTGGCTGGCCACGAACTCTACGTCGCGCGCTTCTACTTCCAACGCGGCAATGCAGACGCGGCCGAGAATCGCGTCAAAGGCATCCTCGAAAACTATCCCGACACCGAAGTCACCACCAAGGCCCTCGAACGACTCGCGACCGAGTATGAGAGTGCCGGTGAAACGGAGCGTGCCGAGGTCGTCCGGCGCGCCATCGGCGCCCGTCTCGATCGCCCCGCGCTCGACGGAACGCTCACGTTGGACAGCAAAGCCGGCCGAGCCCTCCTCGCGGATCTCGACGCTCGCTTCGGACCGAACCTCCCTGTCGGCAAAGAGGAACCGGTCTCGGTCCTCAAAGAGCCCAGCGAAAGCAGCTCGGCGCCGATCATCGAGCCTGCGCCCGCACCAGGCATCGACCGCGGCTCCCGCGCTCTCTGATTCGCCACTGCATGACCGCGACGTCGGCACCGGCCGCACGATTGCGCGACGCCTCGGTTCTCGTCGTCGGCGCGGGCGCGCTCGGGTGTGCCGCCGCCAACACGTTGGCCGCGGCAGGGATCGGCCACCTGACGCTGGTCGATCATGATCGCGTCGAGCTCTCGAACTTGCACCGGCAGCTCCTCCACCAGGAAGCGGACATCGGGCGCCTGAAGGTCGACTCGGCACGGGCGAGTCTGGACGCCCGCCATCCAGGCGTCGAGATCAGGACCGTCGCGGCCCGCCTCACGCCCGACAACGCTGCCTCCCTCTTCGGAACACACGCCTGCGTCATCGACGCGACCGACGGACTCGACACCAAGTTCATGCTGAACGACGAAGCGATCCGACTGCGGCGTCCGCTGATCCACGGCGGGGTAGTCCGCCTGCTCGGCCAACTCATGACCGTGCTGCCGTGCGAGAGCGCTTGCTACCGATGCCTGTTCGGCGCGCCACCGAATGCCGCCGACGTCCCGTCCTGCCAGGAGGCCGGCGTCCTCGGCCCTCTCGCCATCACCATCGGCACCCTCCAGGCAGCCGAAGCCATTCGGCTGGTAACCGGACGTGGGAGGCTCCTCACGAATCGCCTGCTGACGTACGACGCCCTGCGGGGACGTTGGCGGGCGGTCAAGCTGCGCCGGAACCACGCCTGCGGCGCGTGTGGGTCCTGTGGAGCCAGCGCAGCGGCATTGCTATAAGTCGACACCCCCGAAAGAACGATCAGAGAGGAGAACCACCATGCCCGTAACCGTGCGCATCCCCACACCGCTTCGAAAGTTCACCGGCGGGGCCGAAAGCGTCGAGGCCAATGGCACCACCGTCGGCGACCTCGTGCAGGATCTGGAGAGCCGGCACGCGGGAATCCAGGAGCGGATCTGCGACGAAGCCGGCAAAGTCCGCCGTTTCGTCAACCTCTTCCTGAACGGCGACGACATCCGGTTCATGAGCAGCCTCGACACGCCTGTGAAGGACGGTGACGAGATCTCGATCGTCCCTGCTATCGCCGGCGGCACCACCGCCTGAGCTCCGGCAGGATGTCGACCAGCCCCACTCGCGCCCGCCGCGAGACGGCGCACCCCGCCCTGCGGCGGGCTGCGGGCACACTCGATCTGGTCGGCAATACACCGCTGGTGCGGATCCGAACGATTGCGCGAGATGTCGCACCAAGCGTCCAGATATACGCCAAGCTCGAAGGCATGAATCCGGGCGGCTCGGTGAAAGACCGTCCGGCACATTGGATGATCGAGCAAGGCCTCGAAGACGGCCTCCTGCACCCCGGAAAGACGATCATCGATTCGACGTCGGGCAACACTGGCATTGCCCTCGCGATGGTGGGCGCGACCCTCGGCTATCCCGTTGAGCTCGTCATGCCGGAGAACGCCAGCAAAGAGCGAAAACTCATCCTGAACGCGTACGGAGCCAAGATCATCTTCTCGAGTGGGCTAGAAGGCTCCGACGGGGCGATCCTGCTCTGCCGCGACATCGTCAAGAAGGACCCCGACAAATACTTCAAGGCCGATCAGTACTTCAACGAGGCGAACCCCGACGCACACTATCGCACGACGGGCCCGGAGATCTGGGAACAAACAGGTGGCGCCGTCACCCACTTCGTGACGGGCATCGGCACCGGGGGCACCATCATGGGAACCGGCCGCTTCCTGAAATCGCAGAACCCGGCGGTCCAGGTCATCGCTGTCGAACCCGACGATACCTTCCACGGGCTCGAAGGGCTGAAACACATGGAGAGCTCGATCGTACCGGGCATCTTCCACCAGGAGGAGCTCGATGCGAAGCTGCCGGTCTCGACCGAAGACGCGTACGACATGGCTCGCCGCATCGGCAAGGAGGAGGGACTCATCGTGGGACAGTCGTCCGGGGCGAACCTCGTGGGCACGTTGCGTGTGGCCGCCGGTCTGACCGAGGGCACGATCGTCACCCTCTTCTGCGACTTTGGCGGGCGGTATCTCAGCACGCCCCTGTGGTCCTAGTGTATTTGCGCGCTGGTATAGCCCGCGTGGCTGGTCTTTAATGCGAGCGGTGCGCCTCGAGGATCAACAGATCGAGCGCTACAGCCGGCAGATCGTCCTGCCGGAAATCGGTGCGGAAGGACAGTGTCGCCTGCTCGAGGCGCGCGTCGCCGTCGTCGGCACGGCGCCCGTGGCCGGTGAGCTCGTCGCGCAGCTCGTTGCCGCCGGCGTCGGAGCGATCGTCGCCCCACACGACCTGCACGGCTACGTCGACCCAGCGAGCGCCGCCCAGGTGACCCCTCTCGAGGCCATCACCTCGGACGACCGATTCGACATTGTGGCGCTCATGGACGTGGTCACGCCTGCGACCTCGGTGCCCGCAGCGACGCACACCGTTTGGCTTGCCGACAGCCGTATCGGGGAAACACCGCCGTGCGCTGCGTGCGCAGCCCGGGCGCTGCCCCCGACCGCACGCTGCGACGTCGAGCTCGCGAGCGCACGCGCCTCGGTCCTCGCTGCGATCATGGCGACCGAGATCATCAAGCGACTCGTCGGTGTCGGCACCGCGCTTGCGGGGCACGTACTCACGTACGATCCGGCAACCGCCGACATCGCCGTGACGTCGGTAACCCCCGACCCCACGTGCATCGGCTGCGCAACGCGCCCGGCAGAGGACTGAGCCACGAGCACTCCACAGGAAAATCCTGGCCACTTGAAGGTGGAACTCTCGGTGCACGGCCTGAAGATCGACGCCGCACTTCGCGATCGTCTCTTCGAAGGGACCGAAGCGCGCGCCAGCCGCGAGATCGACCTGCTGCTCCCCGAGGACGTGTGGGTCCAGGCCCCGATCGACGAACGCTGGACGGCCTCGTCACCATTCACGCTGGCCAACGAGGGCGGGCGATTCCGGCTTCGCCGCGGCGCAAATTCGCCCCTCGACGTCCGGGTGCTCGCGCCGCCCGACTTCTATCGCAAGCGCACTGCGCAGGGCGCGCCCATGGGGAGAATCGCCGAGGTCCACGGGAACTTCGTCGCCATCGACCCGACGGCCGGCTGCGGCTTCGGCACGCCGGGGCTTCCGTGCCAGTTCTGTCGGGGCATCGGCAATGCGGCTCCCTCGACGCTGCCATCGGTCGCCGAGGTCGTCGAGGTCGTGCGCTCCGCGTTCGAAGAAGGCGCCGCCGAGTTCGTCTATTTCCGTGGGCGGTGCACCGACGCCCCCGACGGCGGCGTCGCGGCGCTCACCCCGTACATCGTCGCCGTGAAGCGACACTTCAATACGCTGATCGCGGCACAGCTCGATCCGCCCACCGAGCAGCGCGACGTCGACCGCCTGTACGCAGCCGGCGTGGATGCGGTCAGCTACAATCTCGAGATCTACGATGCCGGAACCCTCGAGCAGCACTGCCCACGACGCGCGCAAACTATCGGTCGACATCGCTACCTCGAGGCCATGCGGCACGCCACCCAGGTGTTCCCCAGCGGTACGGTCTGGACGGAGTTGGTGGTCGGCGTCGAGCCCCTCGACTCCACACGGAGCGCCATCGACGATCTCACCGCCATGGGCGTGCTCCCGGTGCTCTCAATCGTCGGCCCAGCTGCCGCCGACATGCCGGGCATCGTCATACCATCGCCCGAAGAACTCCGTCCCGTCTACGCCCATCTGTACAAAGCCGTGAAGCAGCAGCGGACGCCCATGACCTGGGTTCGTGACCTCCCCATCGGCGTCACGCCACTCGACGCCCGCTTCTTCGTCGACGAGCGGGATCGACTTTCATCGTCGAGCTTCTACCGCTCGCGACTCGGCACGCTCGCCGCCCGGAGTCTGTCCCGACTCCGACGGCGCCTGCGCGTCAAAACAGTCAGCGAGTCGTTCGACTCGTCACGACTCTAGCCTCCATGACGAACCAAGCAGGCTAACTCGTGGCCACCGACACCGACTTCATCGTCGACACCCGACCACTCTGGGTCATTCTGCTCGGGCGGAGTGTACGCCCGCTGCTGCTGCTTGCCACCGCCGGGCTGTACTGGCTCGTCGTCTCGCTCGAGCCCCCGGCCGGCCTGACCCCGGAGGGACTGCGGGCGCTTGCCACGTTCGTCGTGTGCCTCGTGCTCTGGGTGTCGAGCGCCCTCCCCTTGATGATCACCAGTCTGCTCGCCGTCATCCTGCTTCCCCTCGGCGGCGTCATGCCCGCGACCGACGCCTATGCACTCTTCGGCAACGAGGCCATGTTCTTCATTCTGGGCGTCTTCATTTTGGCCGCGTGCGTCATGCGCTCCGGATTGAGCACGCGCATCGCCCTCACCATACTGCACCGCTTCGGACACACGCCTCGCGGCTTGTTGCACAGCATCTTCTTCCTGAATGCCTTCATGTCGTTCTTCATGTCCGTCCACGCGGTGGCCGCCCTGAGCTTCCCCATCATCGTCGAGATCGTCGGCGTGCTGAACTTGCGGCCGCATCGCAGCAACTACGGCCGAGCACTCTTCCTCGCCATGGCGTGGGGATCGACGATCGGCGGCGTTGGCACGCTCCTCGGCGGCGCCCGCGCACCGCTCGCCCTCGGCATCCTCCGCGGCGCGACGGGCGAGAGCTTCTCGTTTCTCGAGTGGGCGGCCGCCTGCCTCCCGATCGTCGCGTTGATGATGCTCCTCGGCCTCGCCGTCTTGGCGCTCTTCTTCCCGATCGACATCACGAGCATCCGCGACGCCGACGAGATGCTCGCTGAGAAGCAACTCGCGCTCGGACGCATGCGCTACGAGGAGCGCGCCATCGCGATGGTCATGTTTCTCACCCTTCTCGCCTGGGTCTTTTTCGGCGAAAGCTACGGGCTCGCCAACATCGCCATCGTCGCCGTCATCGTGCTCTTCGCCGCCGGCCTGGCCACCTGGCATTCGGTGGAACAGTACGTCAATTGGGGCGTGATCTTGATGTATGGCGGCGCAATCGCTTTGGGCACCGCGGTGAACCAGACCGGCGCCGCGCTCTGGCTCTCACAGCAAACGGTCTCCGCCTGGGCCTCGAGCCCAAGCGCGGCCGTAGCGATCATCTCAGGCATGTCGATCGTGCTCACAGAGTCGATGAGTAATTCGGCCGTCGTCGCTCTGATGATGCCCGTCACGCTCGGCGTCGCCGCCGACTTCGACATGCCACTGCGGATCATGGCGCTGGTGGTTGCGGTCCCCGCGGGGCTCGCCTTTGCCTTCCCGATCGGCACCCCCGCCAACGCCATCGCCTTCTCGTCGGGCTACCTGCGTATGCGCGACATCACCCTGCCAGGCGCCGTCCTCGCGTTCGGTGGCTGGTGCATTTTCAACGTCGTCGCCAACTACTATTGGCCGCTGCTCGGCATTCACATGCACGTCCCCTAGAGTGGAGAAGCCCGCAATGAACAATGTCCTCCTATTGCTTCCGCCTGACCGTCAAGTCACGCGCGCCATCGAGACCGCGCTCGATCTCGCCGAGAAGCGCCAAGCGGGCCTCATCGCCGCGCTCGTGATCGATGCCGACGCGGCGCATCGGTCCTCGAACCAGATGGTCGACGAGGGGCTCGTTGCCGAGAAGGTCGCGGACCAGGTGTCCGAGGCCCTGGCGCGCGAGCATCGCATCCGCGGCCAGGCGCTCCTGAACGAGATCTGCCAGGAGACCCGGGCCCGTGGCATCGAGTGCCGGACCCTGATGGAAACCGGCGATCCAGGCGCCGTGTGTCGCCGCCTGGTCGACACAGAAAACGTCGGAGCTGCCATTCTGGTTGCCGAGAAGCGGTCCTGGCTCGGACGCGCTCTCGGCCTCGGTCAGGCCCTCCAGCCGGCCGCCCTCGGCAGTTGTGAGGTCATCGTCGTAAACGAAGATTAGGGCGGTGTTGCATCTGCTGTGGGGGGCGCCTGGTGGCGGACGGCGGCGATTTCTGCTTTAAGGGCCGGCTCCCACAGCGGCTCCATCCCACGGTCGGGGCCATCCACGAAACCACGCTTCTGGAGGACAAACCATTATGGGCGATCTCGTCCAGCCACACGGCGGATTGACGGCACCACGTTCTTGCACGGTCCCTGAGGGCGAGCGCGCCGCGTTCGCGGCACGCCTCGAGACCCTGCCGAAGGTCCAGCTCAGCGCGGCGGATCTCTCGACGGTCTACCGCTTCGGCGATGGCGCCCTCAGCCCGCTCGACGGGCCGATGGACGGCGCGACCTACCAGCGCGTCCTCGACGAGGAGTACATCGAGTTCGACGGCAAGCGCTACGCGTGGACGATTCCGTTGTCGCTGCCTGTCGACGCCGCCACGGCTGGCAAGATCTCGGTTGGCCAGGAGGTCGCACTCATCGGCCCCTCCGGCGGCGCTGTGGCCGCGCTCGAGATCACCGATGTCTTCCCGTGGGACAAGGCGCAGTACATCAAGAGCGTGTACCTCACCGACCGGACGGATCACCCCGGTGCCGACATGGTGCTGAAGGGCGATGCCAACATGACCCACCTGATCGGCGGTCGTATCCACGTGCTACCGCAGCCGAAGAATCCGAGCTTCGGACAACACGTGCTGTCGCCGGCAGAAGTCCGGGAGCTACTCGCGAAAAAGGGCTGGGAGCGCGTCGTCGCGTTCCAGACCCGCAACCCGCTGCATCGCGCCCACGAGTACGCGCTGGTCTACGGCCTCGAAACCCTGCTCGCGCAGGACTTGAACGCCGGCGCGTGCCTGAACCCCCTGATCGGCGAGACCAAGTCGGACGACGTCAGCGCTGAGATCCGCATGCAGACCTACGAAGCGCTGATCAGCTCGCGCGCGATGGGCGACGGCGACAGCGACCCCGCGCTCTGGGCAAAGGTCGGCGGGTCTGTTCCCGATCGCGTGCTGTTGCTCGGACTCGACATCAAGATGTTCTACGCGGGCCCGAAGGAAGCCGTCATGCACGGTATCTACCGGCAGAACTACGGCTTCACCGACATCGTCATCGGCCGCAAGCACGCGGATGCACCGTACGACGACGGGACGGCCATCTGGGGTGACTTCGACGCGCAGGAGATCTTCGAGAACCTCAAAGGCGATCTCAAGATCCATCCGGTTAAGGTCGGCTTCGCCGCATTTTACGAGTCGGCGGGACGCGTGGATCTCATGGAGAAGCACGCCGACGAGAAGCCGGTCTTCATCTCCGGCAAGAAGGTCCGCGAGTTGCTGCAGAAAGGCGAGCCGGTCGATCCGCGTATCATGCGGCCCGGCACCTCGGAGATCCTCTCCAAGGCGATGGCGGGCTAGCGCGCCTGTCGTACCGCCTGCGCGACCACCTAAGGCCGCGCGGGCTGAACGAGTCCGACGCAGCGCATGAGCGGGCAAGAGCTGGGAGCACTGGGCGAGGCGGTCGGCGGGGTTGGCGTGGTCCTGTCGCTCATCTACGTCGCCTACCAGATCCGTCAGAACTCCCACCAGATCGAGCAGAACTCCCGCCACATCGAAGCGTCGATGTACGTCGCGACATGCCAAGCTTTCACCGACTGGCAAGCGGTGGTGGGACCGCCAAGGCTCGCGTTCCCTGAGTACCGAGTTCCGCGCATCCATCGAAGGGCTGATCGCCGAGCCGCCTGCCCGCGATGCGCCCGCCGACGACTGAAACGCCGATTCCTCAGAGCACCTTGACCTCCGCAGAAGCGCACCGGCGCAGCACCCGCACCCGCATCGTCGATCATTCTCTGCTCACAGCGCGTCGACGCGCCAGAGAAACGCGCAGGGCTTCGCAGCGCCCGCGCTACACCCGAGGTCCACGAACGTCGTCGCGTTGTGGCAGATCGTTTCCGTCAACCCGGCTTCGACGGTCGTACTCGTCCCGCCGTTGTTGATCGTCGCGTCGTCCTTCCCCGTATTGGCTACCGTGACGCAGGCGCCCACGGCAACGTTCACGAAGAAGACGCTGGCGTCGCCACCCGGTGGGATCCCGGTGAGACTACCGGGCCCACCGATCGTACGACCACCGGGGAGCAGCTGGACCTTCTTGTCGACCTTCTGCGCTTCGGCGACCACACCGGAGCCGGCGACCAGGCCCAGCGCAAGCGCCAACGCGACCACCCAACGAACCGTTGTTGTTGCATGCATGGGGACTTCTCCTTTCCGCAATCGCGGCATCTCGAATTGCACGGCGATCTGACGCGACACGACATGCCCCGCGGGGATGCCGCTCGCCGTCTCGCTCGTGACGAGTCGGAAGATAGTCCTTGAAACGGTTAGGAGGATCGCACCGGGGGTAAGGATTCCGGCGAAAATCGGTTAGGAAACCCCGCGGAACCCGCTACGCGCGCGAGCGAAGCTCAGCGGAGGCCCCACACGCGAGGGGACCTCTCGTGCTTGGTCAGCCCGATGAACCGGGCGCAGCGTGCTCCGCTGCGCCCCACAGACCCGCTAGGCCGGGAGCAGCCCCGCCTTGGCGAGGTGGTCGAAAATGGTCTGGGCGCTCTGCTCGACCGACAACGCGCTGGTGTCGATCATGAGCTCGGCCTTTTCCGGCGCCTCGTAGGGTGCGGAGATGCCGGTGAACTCTTTGATCTCGCCCGCGCGGGCCTTCTTGTAGAGGCCCTTCACGTCGCGTTGCTCGCACACCTCGAGGGGCGCATGCACATGCACCTCGACGAAGTCGCCAGCGTCCATGACCTCACGCACCTGGTCACGATCGGCCCGGTACGGCGAGATGAAGGCGGTCAGCGTGACGACGCCAGCGTTGGTGAAGAGCTTGGCCACCTCGCCGATCCGCCGGATGTTCTCGGTCCGATCTTCGGGCGAGAATCCCAGATTCTTGTTCAGCCCATGGCGCACGTTGTCGCCGTCAAGGATGAACGCGCGAACGCCCTTGTCCAGCAGGAGCTTTTCGAGCGCGACCGCGATGGTCGACTTCCCGGAACCGGAGAGGCCGGTCAACCAGACCGTGCAGCCCTTGTGTCCGTTCAGTAGCTCGCGATCCTCACGGGTGACGGCACCCTGGTGCCAGACGATATTCGTTGCCTTTTGCTCAGCCATATCGGGCATGAATGTATCGGTCGGCCGCGGTACCGGCAAGGCCGAAAGCGCTTTCAGGCGATCCTGGCCCGTTGCGACGGCATCCTGGGTCCACTATCCCGGGGCGAAGTGCCGGATCAGTCCGACAGGCCCCCGAATGTGCTCCCTTATCCGGAGAGCCTCTGCCATCGCTGCGCCGCACCGCCGCGCTACGTCAGCTCGGCGAGCACCACGTTCATCCTCTGCCCGCTGCTCCCGAACAAATACCCGCCTCAGCCGGTCATGCGCTGCCCGTCGTTCTGCCCGCGTGCTGATACGCCCGACGATCAGTGAACGACGAGCGTGTAGCTCGCCACCTGAATCGGCGCTGGACCGCGGCGAATCACGCCGACGTCTACCTGGTAGGTACCGGGCACGAGCCACGCCGCGGGCACCCGAAGCGCGATCTGCTGCGCTCCCGGGAATGACAAGCGCTCGACGATTTCGCGGGCGCCCTGGCCCCGGATCTGCACCTGCAGCACCGCACCGGCCGGCACGGTGAGCGGCACCGGCACCTCGAGTTCGAGCCCCGCCACCAAATCCGTTGCCACGATTTCTACGGGCCCCTCACGGTCGAGGCGCGTCAGGGCCCACGGATCGACCGCGTCGCTGGGTTCGGCCGTCTCGTCTGGTATGAGGAGTCCGGGAGCAGGCGCGGGCCCATCAAGGTCCGTCCGTGCCAGCGCAACCCTGACGTCGGGCTCGGCCTCTGGCGGCGGTAGCGCCTCGGCCTCGACACCGCTCAACGCCGAGGGGAACTCGATGGCGAGATCGTCTTCCGCAAGGGGCGAAGGATGGACACCAGGCACGGGGAACTCCGCCTCCGTGATCGGATCGTCGACCGTCGCCACGGCCACACGCACTTCCGGAAGCGTACTCGGCACGCGTACGGCCGGCGCGCCAAACGGAAAGTTCGGCACCTTGCCTACCCACAACACCGGGACGAGGAGCGCAACGACGAGCGACACGCCCGTCGCGGGGTGCCGCATCCCCTGCGCCAGCCGCCGTCCGAACCCCCGAGTCGCAATCTCCGGGACGTCCGCGGCCTCGGCGCCACCAAATCCCTCGACCAGGGCCTCCGGGGGCAGGAAACCACCGTCGGACACGGAACCCGGGCGCGTGGCCGAGCCCTCTGCCTCTCTGGCACTGGACGGAAGATCATCGGCGCTGTCTGCTTGAGGTTCGTCTTCCGACGCGGCCTCGGCTCCGAACGCCAACTCGACCCCGCCGTGGCCCGCGGGCGCACCGAGCGCCTCCGGCTCCGCGTCTATCCCTGTCGACACCTCGACCGCGGATTCCTCCTCGTCGTCGCGATCCGCCGTGCCACCAGTGACCGCCGCCTCGTCACCGGCATGCGGCGCTGCCTCGCCCCGAGCGTCGCACGGCGCTTCCGCGCCTCTAGCGTCGCAGGGCGCTTCGTCACCCAGATCTCGCCGCTCTTCGTATCCGAGGCTCGGCGACTCTTCCTCAGTGACGGCGGGAGACTCCTCGCCGACGTGATGCGGCTCGTCATCACCGACGCCAGCCAGCACCCGGGCTTCATCGCCATTGGCAACCTCGCCACTGGCATCGAGTAGGTCCCCGCCTCCGGCACCGCCCAGTTCTCGCTCGCCGTAGCCGCCCAGTTTCTCCTCGTCGGCGCCGCCCAGTTTCTCCTCGTCGGCGCCGCCCACTTGCTGCTCGTCGGGACCGCGCAACTCTGGGGCTCCCGCGGCGCTCGTGACCTCCGGGGTGATCTCGGCCTCGGGGTCGCCGACCGGACTCGAGTCAGCCGGGTCGGGCAGCGCGGAGTCGGCCCGCGGCTCGACCGTTGCCGTATCAGTGAACAGCGATTCCGCAGCGACGAGACCGCGCGGCACCACGGGCGACTCCGGGCTCCCCTGCGCTTCGGCGATGACGGCCGGGCCAGTCGCGGCATCGTTCAAGCTCGCGAAGTCGAACGCGCGGAGCGTCGCGATCTCGTCCGCGCATGGCCGACAGCTCGCAACGTGGAACTCGACGACGCGCCGATAATCCGGGTCGAGCGCGGATCCGCCACTTTCCAAGTGCAGCAGGTCGTCCGGTGTCGGATGTGCCGTGGCGGGCGGCGCCCCCCCTTGCAGCACGATCTCGAGTTCCGTCCAGGTGCGCACCTCGACACTGCAGTCGATGCACACCGGATAGTGCTCCCTGAAATCGGCCCAATGAGCGCCACGCGCGTCGTGAACGAAAGCAACCAGATCCAGGTCGAACGCGCGGCGACACTGCGTACGACCGACCGTCACCCGTTGGTCTCCGACGATCCAGTCAAGCGGCGGCGCAAACTCGAAAACGCCTCGCGCAGGCGACGGGTCACGGCTCCGATCGGGATCCCGATCTCCTCGCTCACCGCCTGATAGGTCTTCCCATACCCGTAGACTCCACGAAGCGCTTGCTGATGATCCTCGGAAAGCCCGGCGACCGCGTTCCAGACCTGCGATTCCGTCCCCGGACCGGCGGCACCGACCTCCTCCGAACCCGCGGCGCCTGCCTCGGGCAGTGGGGGGACGGGCGGCGGCGCATGTCGCAGCGAGCGCTTCAGCTCCTCCACCATCTTCTGCCGAGTCAGGATCTGCACGTACCCAGCGACGGCGCTCGAGTCGGGAAGCCTCCCGGCCCGCGCATTCGCGATCAGCGCCTGGAGGACGACCTGCCGCACGTCGTCCCACTCGTCGCGATAGTCGTACGCGCGGAGCTGCGCCAGCACGCCTGTGATGAGTCGATCGAGCGCGACGAACGCGTGCCGGTCGCCTATCAGCAGGCGATCGAGCGCGTCACGCCAGTCGTCGACGGGCCCCCCCATTGCCGCGGCGATCCGGCCTCAGCGCGGAAAGGGTTCGAGCTCGAGCGAGATGCCAAAGACCTCGCTCAGCAAGAGATAGAGCCCGAGCAGCGCAACGAACAGAGCGGCGAAAGCGCCGACCGCCACCCCGGAGAGAAGCATCAGCGACAGCAGCGAACCAGCCAGCACCAACGGCAGCATCGCAGGCGATCGATTGTACGGAGCAACGGGCTCCAACAGCGGCATCAATCCCTGCTCGCTGGCCTCGGTGCGCACGGCTTCCAAGAGCGCCTTGGCCTGCTCGTAGATGTAATCCATCATTGCGGCATTCCCCCCCAGGTCACGTCTGCCCCTGCGCCGAGCAATACCATGGCCGGCTTCCCGACCGCCACCCCGCAGGGTCAAGCCTTACGAATGCGCCTCAGCCCAATTGGCCCCGGTGTACACATCGACGCGAAGTGGCACCGCAAGCGCCATGACCCCCTCCATCTCCTCCCGGATGATCTGGGTGGCCAGATCCACGGCGGCCTCGTCCACCTCGAACACCAGCTCGTCGTGCACCTGAAGCAGCATGGCGGCCGGTACGCGCTCCCGGGTCAGGCGTGCCTCGAGATTGACCATGGCCAGCTTGATGATGTCCGCGGCCGATCCCTGCACGGGGGCGTTGGTCGCCATCCGCTCGGCAAACTGGCGGACGCCCTGCTCCCGACTCGTAAGCTCGGGAAGGTAACGTCGCCGCTGCAGCAGCGTCGACACGAAGCCCTGGCGCCTCCCCTCCTCCAATGTCGCGTCCATGAAGGTCTGCACGCCGGCGTAGCGCGCAAAGTAGCTCTTGATGTAGCGCTGCGCGTCGGCGAGCGGGATCGCGAGCTCGCGGGCAAGACGCTGCGGCCCCATGCCGTAAATGATGCCGAAGTTGATGACCTTGGCGCGCCGCCGCATCTCGCCCGTGACCAGTGCCGGCGCGACGTCGAACACCTCCGCCGCAGTCCGGGTGTGAATGTCCTCCCCCGTCGAGAACGCCGCCACGAGCGTCGGGTCGCCGGTGAGATGCGCCAGCACACGCAGCTCGATTTGCGAATAGTCGGCGGCCAGTAGCCGCGTGCCCTCCGCCGGGATGAAGGCGGCTCGAATGCGTCGCCCCTCCTCCGTGCGAATGGGGATATTCTGCAGGTTCGGCTCGTTCGACGACAGGCGCCCGGTCGCCGCCACCGTCTGGTTGAACGAGGTGTGAATCCGCCCGGTCTCCGGGTGGATCAGTGCTGGTAGCGGTTCGACGTAGGTCGAGAGCAGTTTGGCGATCCCTCGGTACTCGAGAATCTTGGCCGGCAGTGGATGGATGTCGGCCAGCTTGGTAAGCGCGTCGATGTCGGTCGAGTAGCCCGTCTTGCTCTTCCGGATGCCCTTGGTGGGAATCGCAAGCCGCTCGAAGAGCACTTCGCGGAGTTGCTTGGTCGAGTTCACGTTGAACTCGGTGCCGGCGAGTTCGTGGATCGCCCCCTCGAGCGTCTGCAGCGACGAGCGAAACTCCGCGGCCAGACTCTCGAGCAACGGTCGGTCGACGAGGATGCCACGGCGCTCCATCGTCGCCAGCACCCGGAGCAGCGGCATCTCGACGTCGTGAAACAACGAGCGCGCGCCGTGCGTGTCGAGTGCGTCGGCAAGGACGGGGCGGAGTTCGACGGCGGTCCGAGCAGACCAGGCCGCACGCACGGGCGCATCGGCGGGAGGACCGGCCTTGCCTAGGAAGTGCGTCGCCAACTCGTCGATGC
Organism: Deltaproteobacteria bacterium; assembly: GCA_029262315.1. Taxonomy (GTDB): domain Bacteria; phylum Desulfobacterota; class Binatia; order UTPRO1; family UTPRO1; genus JAJCZP01. The sequence continues at coordinate 15,342 of JAJCZP010000135.1, forward strand.
CGTGACTCGGCCGCGATGGATCGAGAAGATACGAGGCAACCCCGAGGTCGAACAACGGCCCGGCGAGATCGCCACCGTGCCGACCCAGGACGATCGTCGCCCCCTTCAGATCCTCGCCGACCTTCTCGCACGTATCCGCGGCGAGCATCCTCGCGGTCGGGCCCTCCTCGGGCCAGGGAAACGCATCTGATGTACTGGACTCGTGGCTCGGCGCGACGGTGACGCCGCGTAACGCCGCCAGCATCGCGGGTCCATCGTCGCGCTCGACGACGAGTGCGCACATCGACGCGGTCGCCGCCTCGTCGAGTACGGCGGGACCGGTCCGACCTCCGAGCTCTTCGTTCCAGACCGGCGCCTGCGCCGTCGCCGCCAGCTCTCGTACCAACGAATGGAACTCCAACTCGCGGGCAAGCGCCTCGAGCGCAGCGTGATCAGGCCCGGGATAGGAGAAGTCGGCGACCGTTTGCGGCAGGGGCAGATCACAGCGAATCGTCGCCAGCGTCTTCGACAGGCGCGCCTCGTCGGCATGCTCGGGCAATCGAGCCGCCAGCGACTTCCCGCCACGGACCCCACTCGCGATCGCCTGCTCCGGATCGTCCAGCAGGGCCTCCAGTGAGCCCGCATGCCGCATGAGCGCCACGGCCGTCTTCTCGCCGATGCCGCGCACCCCCGGAATGTTGTCGATGGAATCGCCCATCAAACCGACGATGTCCGTCCAACGCTCGGGCGCGACACCATACCGCTCGCGCACGTCGGCCTCGCCAGTCCGCTTGTCGCGCATCGTGTCGAGGAGCGTCGTATGCGGTCCAACAATCTGCTGGAAATCCTTGTCTCCGGTCACGATGACGACCTCGGCCCCCTCGTCAACGGCGCGGGTCGCAAGCGTGCCAATGACATCATCGGCTTCGACGCCCTTCTCGGTGAGCACCGGCAGCTGGAGCGCGTCGACCGCCCGCCGGACCAACGGCAACTGCGAGACGAGTTCGTCGGGCATCGCCGAGCGATTGGCTTTGTACGCGGGGAACAGCTCGTCGCGAAACGTCGCACCGGGCGCGTCGAACACTATTGCGACGTGGGTTGGGGCCTCTGCGCGCAGGAACTTCATGATCATGGTCACGAAACCGTACACCGCATTCGTCGGCACACCGGCCGAGGTCGAAAGCGATGGAATCGCGTGGAAAGCCCGATACAGGTAGGCGCTCCCGTCGATCAGATATAGCCGCGCGCCCTGTTCAGCCACCGCGTGTCTTCTGCCCCCTTCCGGTTATCTTGACAACTACCGCGCCCTTGTTAAACGACCCTCACCGATCGGCCGAACGGTGCCGATCTTCTCTGAAGACATGCGAATGGGGACACGGCTCACGCGACGCGAGCAGGGGACACGGCTCACGCGACGCGAGCACCGAGCACACGATGCTTGAAGTACAGAATCTCACGAAGCGATACGGCGACATCGTCGCCGTCCAGAATCTGAGTTTCAGCGCGAAACAGGGACAGATCCTTGGGTTCCTCGGCCCGAACGGCGCGGGCAAGACGACGACCATGCGCATCCTGACCGGCTTTCTGCCGGCCTCGGGCGGCAGCGCGAAGGTCGCGGGCTTCGACGTGTTCACCGAGAGCGCCGAAGTACGCCGCCGGATCGGCTACCTCCCCGAGAATCCGCCGCTCTACGCCGACATGACCACCGACGCGTACCTCCGGTTCGTCGCGCGCATCAAGGGCATGGCACGCGACACGATCGAGGAGGCCACCGATCGCGCCGTCAATACCTGCGGCCTCGAGCGGGTACGCCACCGGCTCCTCGGCCATCTCTCGAAGGGATTTCGCCAGCGGGCGGGCCTCGCTCAGGCTCTCATCCACGACCCTCAGGTCCTGGTCCTCGACGAACCAACCATCGGACTCGATCCAGTGCAGATCCGGGAGATCCGGGCCCTGGTACGCCAACTGGCGGGCGAGCGCACCGTCATTCTCTCCACCCACATCCTGCCCGAGGTCTCGCAGATCTGCGAAAAGGTCGTGATCATCAACGAGGGGCAGATGGTACTCGAGGAAGACATGGACACGCTGACGCGCGATGCCACCCTCGAAGACGTGTTTCTGCGGAGCATCAGCAAAGAGACCGCCGACCCCACGACGGAGGAGCCGGCGTGAGGAACGCACTCACCATCGCCAGCCGGGAAATCCGCTCGTACTTCGTGTCGCCCATCGCCTACGTCGTACTCACCGGCTATCTGCTCCTCGCCGGCTGGTTCTTCTTCAACCTCCTCGCACGCTTCAACATGCTGCTCACGATCTACTCGGCGCAGCAAAACCCCGAAGTCTTGATGCGGCTGAATCTGAACGAGTTCGTGATCGCGCCCCTGCTGCACAACCTGTCGGTGGTGCTGGTCATCCTGGTGCCGGTGATCACGATGCGCACGCTCTCGGAAGAGAAGAAGACCGGCACGTACGAGCTGCTCCTGACATCGCCGCTCCGCATCTCCGAGATCGTCCTCGGGAAGTTCCTCGGCGCGGCGCTCTTCGTCGGGCTCATGGTCCTCCTGACCGGCATCTATCCGCTCATCCTGCTGCTCTACGGCAACCCCGAGATCACCGTCGTGCTCAGTGGCTACTTGGGATTGCTGCTTCTGGCCACCAGCTTCGTGGCGATCGGCATCCTGACCTCGTCGTTCACCGAGAACCAGATCATCGCCGCCGTCACCTGCATGGTCAGCCTGCTCCTGCTCTACGTCATCTCCTGGCCCGCGGACGACGCGGGAGACACGATCGGCGGCCTGCTTCGTTACGTCTCGCTCACCGAACACTTCGCGCAGTTCGCGAAGGGTATCATCGACTCGAAAGACCTCGTCTATTTCGGCACCGTGATCGGGCTCGCGCTCTTCCTGACCCACCGCTCGGTCGAATCCATTCGGTGGAGGTAAGCGGCGTGGGCGCATCGACCTCACTATTCGGCCTCTGGGGCCTGATCCTCGTCATCTTCGGCGTCCTCGCGTACGCCGTTGCGCCCGGAGCGTCCGCCTATGTCCTGCTCCACATCGGACTGGGCCTGTTGCTGCTCATTCTCTACTTCACGACGAGTCGCGAGAGCCTCACGACCGTACTCGGCGAGCGTTCGGCCAAGTACGGCATGAACGCGATTGTGTACTCCCTGGCGGTCATCGCAGTGGTGCTCGTCGTCAACTGGCTTGCCGCACGCCACAACGTGCGGTGGGACCTCACCGCGCAAAACGTGTACTCGCTATCGACGCAGTCCACCGGCGTCCTGAGCAAGCTCGAGGAGCCGGTAGAGGTCCACGCGTTCGTCGAGGCGGGGATAGATCCGTTGGTCCAGGATCTGCTCGGTAGCTATCAGTACGCGGGCAACGATTTCACGTTTCACATGGTCGACCCCATCAAAGAGCGCGACCTCACCGCGCGTTTCAAGATCACCGAACTGCCGACGCTCCACATTCAGCACAAGGACCAGACGGCGACGGTCACGGGTGTGATCACGGAGGAGACCGTCACCAACGGCCTGCTCCAAGCCACCCGTACCGTGAAAAAGCTCGTCTGCTTCCTCGAAGGACACGGCGAGCCCGATCTCGACGACCGCGAGGCGAACGGCGCCGCCCACCTCCAGGATGCGCTCCGGAACGAGAACTACGAGACCAGGAAGGTCTCGCTCCTGAGCGTCGAAGCCGTGCCGGAAGACTGCACCATCCTCGTCGTCGTTGGCACGGAGCGACCGTTCTTCGACAATGAGCTCTCGGCCATCGAGCAGTCACTGAAGGGCGGCCGCGCTGCGCTCTTCATGGTCCCCCCCAAGCGCGGCGCCCAGCTCGTCGAGCTTCTCGTGCCCTGGGGCGTCGACATCAGCGACTCGGTCGTGGTCGACCAGGTCGTGCGCCTCTTCCAGGGGCCGGCGCTCGGACTCCAGATTCTCGCCTCGACCTACGGCACCCACGAGATTACGAGCGAGTTTCGCGAACGCACCGTCTTCCCACTCGTGCGCTCGGTACACGCGGGCGCCGCGACCAAACCGGGCCTGCACGCGGTGGAGCTGGTGACCTCGAGTGCCTCCGCGTGGGCCGAGAGCGACATGGCCGGCGTGTTCGAACGGGGCGAGGCCAGTCTCAGCGAAGGGGACATCAAGGGACCCGTACCCCTCGCCGTCGCGGTCACGGCGAATCACAAGGAAATGGGACCGGAGGTCGGGATCACCGGGGAGGGTGAGACCAAGCTCGTCGTCGTCGGAGACGCCGACTTCGCGAACAATCAGTTTCTGCTGCAGCTCTTCAATCGCGACTTCGTGTTGAATACCCTGAATTGGCTCGGGGGCCAGGAAGAGATGATCGCCATCCGCCCGCGCGCCCTCCGTGCGTCGAGCTCCCAACTCACGCCCGATGAAACGCGGCGCGTGTTCTTCCTCTCGGTGCTGGTCATCCCCGAGCTGCTCTTGTTCCTCGGCCTCACCGTCTGGTGGCGCCGGAGCAACCAGTGAACCCTCGCAGTACGGTCCTCGTCCTTCTCGTGCTCGCGGCGCTCGGCGCCTACGTCTACTGGGTCGAGCTGCCGGGCGATACGCAGAAGACCGAGGATGAGCGCCTGCTCGTCCTCGACGAAGAGGCGGTCACCGGCATCACCCTGACCTTTCCGGACCGGAAGCTCGTCCTTGCGAGGAGTGACGACGGCTGGCGCCTCACAGAACCGGTGGATGCCGGAGCCGATGCCGCTGCCGTCAAGAATCTCTTGCACATGATCGGCGGCGCCAAGATCACCCGCACACTTGAAGACGTCGACGACAAGCTGGCGTCCTACGGGCTCGAGCCGCCCGCCGCGGTACTCACACTCACGACCAACGACGGCACCAACCCACCAGCGCTGAGCATCGGAGAGGCGACCTCGGTCGGCTTCTCGAGCTACGCACAGCGCAGCGACGATCCGAACGTCTACATCACGGCCGCAGCGTTTCGGAGCGGGATGTTGAAGGAAGCGAAAGACCTTCGGGACAAGCGGGTCCTCCTCTTCGAGGACCAGGATGTGCGGCGGATCGGGCTGGTCCACGCCGGGGAAGGCGAGGTCGAAACGCTCGTCCTCGAACGCCCCGACGCGAGCACCGATTGGCAGATCACGGCGCCGGCGACATACCCCGGGGACGGCTCCGAGACGCGTGCCCTCCTGTCCAGCGCCCGCGGCATTCGCATCACCGACTTCGTGAGCGACGAGGCCGATGTGGACCTCACACCTTACGGCCTCGATGCGCCGCGCCTCGCGCTCACCATTGGCACTGGAGAGGACGACCCGCCGCAGACCCTGGTGCTCGGCGGCGCCCACGTCGACGAGGAGAAGAAGGAGATCTACGCCAAGCGGACCGACAGCGCAGCCGTCTACTCCATCCCGGAGTTCGCGCTCAAGAACCTCGGCAAGGACCTGGCCACCCTCCGGGACAAGACCGTCGTGCGCTACGATGCGGACGCGGCCGCGACAATCGAAGTCACCCGTGTCGACGGGGACGGCTTCACCCTCGTGAAAGGCGACGACGGCTGGCATATCCAGACCGAGGGCGATGACGCGGGCACCGAGCGCGCCCCGACGATCTCGCGCTTCGTCGACGACCTGCATGGGTTCAAAGGCAACCTGATCGTCCGCGAGGGCGGCTTCGACCCTTCGACGTTCCGACTGAATCCCCCCGAGCTCCAGATCACGATCCGCGACGGGGAAGGCAACGATCTCGGTGCGCTGATCGCCTCAGGGGGCACGGTCGAGGGCAAGGATGCCATCGCCTACGTCATGGCACCGGGTGGCGAGATCCTCTACGCGGCGAAGCCGTACGTGTTCCAGCGTATCGACAAGAAGGCTGCTGACTTTCTAGACACACCGGGCGCCGCGGCGACGCCGATGCCCGCGGAAGCACCGACCGAGCCGCCTACGCCCGCCGCCTGAGCACGCCCCGATTCGCCGTCGCCGTCATGACGCACCGGTCTCGAGCGTACGAGCCATGACTCGGCGGCGTCCTGGCCCAGCCGACGCGCGGTTGCACGTCGACCACTTCGCGCGCTAGATGCCGCCCGTGCGTTTGCCCTACGTCGTCGTCTGCATCCTCCTCGGCCTCGCCATCGGCTGGCTCCCTGCCCTCTTCCACGGCCCGATCCCGTACAAGTTCAACATCCGTGGCATGGAAGGCACCATCACCGTGTGGGCTTGGTACACGGCGCGGATGTCGATCGGCGTCCTCATCGGGATCAGCGTCCTGCCGCGCGCGTGGTACCTCCGGGGACCCCTCTGCGGACTCCTGTGCCTGTTTCCGGTCGGCTTCGTCGCGTTGTCGAACCCCGGGTGCGGAGTCCCGTGCATGTTCTGGAACGAGGTCACCGGCGGCGTCGCCGGCGCGCTGATCGCCGGGATCGCGTTCCTGCTGACCGGCCGCCACCACGCTCATGACAAGCCGGCAGAGACCCCGATGGCGGACAGCGCTCGGTGAGCCGTCTCGCTCTGTTCCTGATCCGCCCGACGAAATACGACGACGACGGCTACCTGCTACGTCACTACCGCGGCGTACTACCAAGCAATACGCTCGCCGCAATCCACGCGCTCACGGAAGACGTCATCCAACGCCGACTGGTCCCCGACGTCGCCATCACGACCTGGCTCTGTGACGAGTCCGTCCAACGCGTGCCAATGCGTCGCATCCGACGGGCGATGCGGCAAGCCGGCACCCACGTCGTCGTCTGCCTCGTCGGCGTGCAGACCAGTCAATTCCCGCGTGCGGCCGATCTCGCATTCCGCTTTCGCGCGCTCGGCGTCACAGTACTGCTCGGCGGCTTCCACGTGTCCGGCACCCTGGCCATGCTGCCCGAGACTCCTGCGGATCTGCAGGCACTGCTCGACGCCGGGGTGACACTCGTCGCCGGGGAGATCGAAACAACCTGGCCGGCCATGCTCTGCGACCTCGCCCGCGGCACCCAGCGCTCGACCTACAACACCCTCGGCGCAACGCCGAGCCTCGCGGCGGCGCCCGTACCCCGACTCCGACAACAGGTGCTGGCGCGCTTCGTCTATCGGCATTTCGGCACGATCGACACCAGCCGGGGCTGCCCGTTCGCGTGCTCGTTCTGCACCATCATCAATGTCCAGGGACGAACCATGCGCGAGCGCGAGCCAGGCGCCATCGCCACCGCCGTCGAGGCCAGCTACCGCGCGACCGGCACGTCCCACTACTTCTTCACCGACGACAACATCGCCCGCAATCCACGCTGGCGAGAACTCTTCGCCGAGCTGATCCGCCTGCGCGAAGAGGAGCATGTCCCGCTCCGATTCCTGATGCAGGTCGATCTGCTCGCCCACCGCACGCACGAGTTCGTGACCATGGCGGCGCGCGCCGGGTGCTTTCAGGTCTTTCTCGGGATGGAGAGCCTGAACCCTGCGAGTCTTCGCGATGGGGGCAAGCGCCAGAATCGGGTCGACGACTATCGGACCGTGATCGAAACGTGGCGAGCGGCGGGCGTCCTCACGCACGTTGGCTACATCATCGGGTTTCCCCACGACTCCCCCGCGTCGGTCCGCGACGACCTCCGGAATCTGCGCGACACGGTGAGCCCGGACGTCGCGTCCTTCTTCATGCTCTCGCCGCTTCCAGGCTCGGTCGACCACGCTCAACTGCTCCGTGAAGGCGTGGCCATCGACGAGGATCTGAACCGCATCGACACATTCCATCCGGTGGTCGATCACCCCCGGATGTCCCGCGCCGAGTGGATGGAACTCTACCAGGAGGCCTGGGCGACCTTCTACGACGCGACGCACCTCGCGCGGCAGTTGGCACGAACGCCGCCCGACCAGCAGATCACGCTCCTCCAGATCTACCTCTGGTACAAGGCGGCCACCGTCGTCGAGCGGTTCCATCCGATGATGACCGGCTTCGTCCGACTGCGGCCACGCACCGATCGACGGCCGGGACATCCGGTCGAGTCGCCGTGGCGCCACGCCCGCCGGCGCGCACCGGAGATCGTCCACATGCTCCGAGGCTACGGCAGGCTGCTGGACGAGCTACGGCGTCTATGGCTCGGGCGGCAACCCGTGGAGCATCGCCCATCGGGCACCGTCCGCTCGTGGGCGGCCTTTGCACGGGCGATGTTCGGTGCGGGCGGTTACGACGGGTCCGGCGCGCGACGCCGGCGACGGGCCAGCACCAGCGCCGCCGCGATCAGCACGGCGAGACACGCATAGGCGAAAGCATCTCCGTACCGTTCGTAGACCGTCTCGATGTCGATCGGAGCCACACGCTGCTCGAGCACGGCGGTCTCGAACATCGGCGTCCGCCCCCGCTCGCGCCCCATCGGATCAACGAAGGCCGAGATGCCACTGGTCGTCGCCCGCACCAACCACACACGATGCTCGACCGCGCGGAGCGTCACCATGGCCAGGTGCTGTGCCGCCCCGGGGCCGCGTCCGAGCCACGCGTCGTTGGAGAGGTTGACCAGCAGCGTCGCCCCCCGAGTCATCGGGACGCGGACGATCTCGGGAAAGATGCCCTCGAAACAGATCACTGGCGCGACCGGGCCGAGCTTCGTTTCGAGGGTCACCGGGCCATCACCCGGGGTAAAGTAGCGCACGCGCTCGAACCGGCGGCGGAGAAACTCGATCGTCCGGAGCGGGAAGTATTCGGCAAACGGGAGCAGGTGGCGCTTGTCGTAGCGCCCGGTGATGGTTCCGTCGCGCCGCACGTGAAACGCCGAATTGTAGTAGGACGGCTGCGCCCGATCACCACCTTCGTGGTGGGGGCCGCCGACGAGCAGATCGGCACCCACCGTGTCGAGCACCCGGGCGATACCGCGTCGAAAGCGCGGCTCGTGCGCGAGAAAGAACGTCACGGCGCTCTCGGGCCATACGATGAGCGAGGGTCGCGATCGCTCCGCGGCCTCGAAGGTCATGCGCAGGTACTCGTTCAGCCCTTTGCCGTGGAACTCCTCGCGCCACTGGGTTCCGAGATCGTTGTTCCCCTGCACGATGGTCACCGTGTCGCTGGGGGGCGGCAACACGAGTGTCGCTTGGCGCGCAACGCCGTAGGTCGCTGCCGCCGCCAACACGACCATCGCGGGGGCAAGCGCCGCGACAACCGCGCCCGGGCGACCACGGGCATGCAGGGCCTCCGCCAGCGCCGCGTTCGTCAGAACGACGATGAACGAGAGCAGATAGACGCCTCCGAGATCAGCGCTCTGGATGAACGTCGTCGAAGGCACCAGGGCATAGCCCAGGAGCAGCCACGGATCACCGGTCAGCAGCTGCGCCCGTGCCAGCTCCCACGCCACCCAGGCCAGGGCCGTGAGGACGACCCGCGTCGCCCCTTGGACGCGGGTCGAGAGCCAGCAGGACGTCGCCGCGAAGCCAGCGGTATAGGAGCCCGCGAAGACGACGGAAGCGCCGAGCGCGAACACGATCCCAAACCAGAGTGGCTGCAGATAGTACTCGGCGAACGCCTGCGGGACCCAATAGCCGACGCCCCAGATCGCGGCGCTGCCCCAGAGCAGACCGAGCACGCACCCGACCCCGACCGTCGCCCCGCGGAGCGCCACCAGGAACGGGACGAGGGCAAACCAGGCGACGAAGGTCAGACCCCATCCCGGAAACGCCAGCGCATGTAGCGCCGCCGAACCGAAAACCAGAATGATCGATCTCGCCCACCCCGTCCCACCGGAGCCGGACGAGCCGGCGGCGGATACGTCGCGCGGCACACTCCGTCCTTACCGTATTCGACCGGGGCCCGTCGAAGGCCGGGCCCCGATCAACGCCAACCGATCAGTTGGCGCGGACGATGACGGTGCTCGACTCGGCAGTGGTGCGGAGTTCGGCCAGCACAGCCTGCATGCCCGCGGACTGGAACATCCGGACCAGGAACGCCGGGATGTTGCCACCCGGCAGGTAGCGCACCTGGTACCCGACGCGGACGCCGTTGCCCTCTTTCACGATTTCCCAGTGGCCGGTGTTCGTCTCAACCACGACGTTGTTGCCACTGTTCGCCGACTGGTCGGCAGCCTTCTGCCAGTGATACTTATAGCCGCCTTGGACCTCTTCGACACGATACTCGACGACGATCTCGCGATCGGACATTCCGCTCGCCTGGTGCACCTGATGCACCTTCGTGACGCCGCCTGCCTCCTCGAGGATCGAGCTTTTGGCAAGATTCGAGAAGAACTGCTCGTGCAGGGCGGGATCGCCCAGGAGATCCTGGAGCCGGGATGCCGGGACGTTGTCCCAGTGGCACACGGCTCGGACCATGACCTCGGCGCCTTCAGACGGCTCCTCGGTCAGTTCACATCCGTTGTCGTCAGCCTCACCCCAGCCGAACCCGAAGCCCGTAAGCCTTCCGGATCCGGTCGCAATGACGGCCAACATCAATACTCCAGCTATTCCAATCGCAACTGCGGTCATGCTTCTCATGAAGCACCTCCAGGCCAGCACAAACGAGATTGGGGCCCGCGCCGAACGGAGCGAATTCTGGCTCGACCGTCAGCACTATGTCAATGGGGTTCCCGATGACCCCGTCGTCGCCCGCGCAAACCCTATTGGGGACGCTGTTTCCTTCGTCATTCTCGGAGCGCCCGGGACGCCGCCCCGCGCAGTTGGCGATCGAGGGCGTACTCTCGACCCTGGTCTCGACCGCCGTACCGGTCGCCCTCGGCATCGAGGCCGCCGGATTCGTGTCGCTCTTTCTAGTGGCCGCCGCCCTCAGCGACCGGGTCCGGCAGCTACTCGACGAGAACCGACGCGACATCTGGGAGCGCAAGGTGGGCGGATGGCGCGCCAACCAGACCACGGCAACCGGCATCCTGGCGCTCTTCACCGGAGTCTTCGTCGGCTACACGCTCGTGGGGTACAGCCTCGACGAGGCCCGCATCGCCGCCGCCTTCGGGTTCGCCCTCCGCGCCGCCGCACTCGGCGGCGAGAA
>JAJCZP010000136.1 GCA_029262315.1 Deltaproteobacteria bacterium
CCGAAGGCCCGCAGGACCTCGCCCTGGTGCGAGGTGGCGGTCGCCGTACCGCGCGCGTGCCGCTCACCGTGCACGCGGACGCGTTCACTTCGCCCGACCGGAGCACGCCGGCGCATTGCACGTTGCGTTTCACCGCGATCGGTCCCGGGAGTGATCCGACACCCGAGAACAACGTCGTCGAAGTCGAGCTGGAGGTGTTTGATCGAAACGACGGGTGAGTCGAGGCGTGCGGGCAGTCGGGGGCGCCGCCGTTGCGGTTCTCCTTGCGCGTCCGATCCTCCGATGCTAGCCGGCGGCAGAAGGCGAGGATGCGGAGTGAGCGAAAAGAGCGCTGGCTCGAGAGCTGCTGCGCGTGAGTCGCTCGGCTTCTCCACGACCGTCTCCAGCCGGGTCGGGTCCGCCTTCCCGTGACGAGCTAGGACGCGGACTCTCACTCACCGACGCCACCTTGCTCGCTGTGTCGTCGGTGATCGGGTCGGGGATCTTTCTCACGCCCGGGCGGGTGGCCGATCTTCTTCCTGTTCCGGAGCTGATTCTCGCGGCATGGCTCGTCGGCGGCTTGCTGTCGCTCGTGGGTGCGCTTGCGAATGCCGAACTCGGCGCCATGTACCCGCGCGCCGGTGGCGACTACGTATACCTCCGCGAGGCGTTCCATCCCGTCGCCGGTTTCCTCGTTGGTTGGCTTACCTTTCTTGTGATCTATGCAGGCACGGTCGCGGTCTTGGCGCTCGGCTTCGCGCGCACGCTGACGACGTTCGTCACCCTCGGCGAGGGCGAGATCGTGTTCGTCGCGGTCGTGCTGACCGTCGGCGTCTCGGTGATCAACTATTTCGGGGTTCGCCTGGGCGCGGTCCTGAACAACGTGAGCGCGGTGGCGAAAGTGGCGGCGCTCGCCGGCTTCATCGCGTTGGCCTTCTGGCTTCGAGGCGACGGCACACCGTCGGTGCCCACCGCGCCCCGCGCCGATATGCCGCTCGTTGCCGCATTCGGGCTCGCGTTGTCGCCGATCTTGTTCTCCTACTTGGGATGGAACGCGCCAGTGTACGTCGCGGGCGAGATCCGGGATCCCGGCCGAAACGTGCCGCGGTCACTCTTTCTCGGGCTTGCCATCTGCACGGTGATCTACCTCGCCATCAATGCGGTCTATCTGTGGGCGATTCCTATGGCGGAGCTGCGGACGGAAGCGAACGTCGGCGAGGTCGTTGCGACCGCGGTCCTGGGGCCGCGCGCCGGCGCGATCTTCGCCGGTTTCATTCTCCTCTCCATCTTCGGAACGCTGAACGCCATGGTGCTGGTCGGTCCGAGGATCGCGTACGCGATGGCGGTCGACGGGTTGTTCTTCTCGGGTGCGGAACGTGTGCATCCGGTTCACGGGACGCCGCATCTCGCGATCGTTGGGCAGGGCATCGTCGCGGTCGTCCTGCTGCTCGTGCTCGAGACCTTCCCGCGCCTTCTCGACTTCACGACCTTCGCCATCGTCCTCGCCACCATCGCGGACACCACGGCGCTCTACGTCCTCCGTCGTACGCAACCCGAGCGCCCGCGGCCGTATCGCGCGTGGGGCTATCCGGCAGTGCCGGCCGTCTACCTGGTTGCCAACGTCGTGATCGCGTTGATTTTGTCGTGGGGAAGGCCGTTCGAGTGCGCGATTGCCGTGGGCGTGCTCGCGAGCGGACTTCCTTTCTATTGGTGGTTCACTCAAGAATCCGGCCCAAACGGCCGATAGTGGGGGATGGCTGGGCCGAGAGATGACCAGGCGATCGCCCCGCGCCTACGCCTGGCGCGGATTATTTGGGGCGCGTGCCTCGGCACGCTGGTTGGGTACTACGGCATCCTGGTCGTTCTGGTGCCGCGCGAGCTCGCCGGACTCAACCCGGACTTGGCCGGGCAGTTCGCACGTATCCTGCTCCCGGTTGCCGGAGGCGCGACGATCTTCGCGTGGTTCGTCTATCGGCGCCTCGCCGAGTCAGCGAACGCCGCCCTCGTCGACGCCGGGCAGAGCTCCGACGTCCGGACGCGGACGGAGCAGCCCGCACTCATCGCGTACGTGACCTGCTGGGCACTCGGCGACGGCATCGCCATCCTCGGGCTCGTCGCCGGCGTCCTCGGCGGCCCGATGAGCACCGCGACCCTCTTCTTCGGATGGGCCCTCGTCGTGCTCTTGCTGACGCGGCCGCAGGCCGTTCACTTCCCCCGTACCCAGAGCCTGTAGGCGGGCGCCGCGGGCCTGGCGCTACTTCTTCTCGGCCTCGAGGAGGCCTTTGCCGGGGACGTAGTTCATTTCGAGGCGGATGCCGTCTGGGTCTTCGAAGAGGACGGAGTAGTAGCCTGGTGCCCACTCGGCTTCCTCAGGTGCGTGGACGATCGTGGCGCCGATGTCGACGAGGAAGGCATGCAGTGTATCGACGTCGGCGCGTTCACGGGCGCGGAAGCTGACGTGGTGTAGGCCGACGCGATACTGGACGAATCGTTCGTGGCGGTGCTGCTCCTCCGCACGCTGGATCCCGAACGCCGTGCGGCCGCCGACGCAATACAGGAATCCGTCGAAGTCGATCACCGGTTTCATGCCGAAGAAGCCGAGGAGCTGGGCGTAGAAAGGCTTGCACTTCTCGAAGTCGCTCACGGTCAGCATGACGTGTGCGATGCCGTTGATATCCACCATGGTGCGTCCATAGCGGCCGCTCGGAGCTGAGACCAGCCGAGCGTGGTGTCGCGTTCAGGCCGCCCGGGAGGCCGGGATCGAGGCGGTAGCGAGGCGTGGATCGAGGCGCAGCGCGCCGATCACAACCGAGATCTCGAGCAGCTCCTCGCCGGCTATGACGAGGGCGAGGCCGACGACCGTGCTCGACCCGGCCAGCCACCCGGCGCCGGCGGCCAGCGCGCAGGCGAGGACGATCCCCGCGCGCAGCCATTGCGCCAACATCAGGGCGTGGTGGGCATCGAAACAGGTCGTGTCGATCCTCGGAACTTTGGCCATCGCTGCGCGCCTCCTGTCCCCGAGATCCTACAAGTCTCGTGCCGCACGAGGACCCACGCCGGGCGGGGGGTTTCACGGCGCGTGGGCGACGCGGTGTGGTGTCGGTGCAACACGCCGTCGACGCCTTGCAACGAGGCTCTCCCACGTCGATCAGCGCCGTCGAAATGTGCTATGCCGACGCCATGGAACTCCGCGAAGTCGCCAAGGACGTTCATGCCTGCCTGACCCCGGATCGTGGCCTCGGGTGGAGCAACTCGGGACTGATCAATCGCGGCGGCGGCATGGTCATCGACACTTTCTGGGATCTTCCGCACACGCGGGCGCTCCTCGACTGCTATGCCCGGGTCACGCCCGATCGCCCACGCCGGCTCGTCAATACGCACCACAACGGCGACCATTGCTGGGGGAACCAGCTGCTCGCCGATGCGGAGATCATCGGCCACCGATTGTGCGCGGAAGCTTTCGGGAAGGACGTGCAGCCCGCGGTGATGGAGGCGCTTCGTACCGCGCCCGCGAGCGACGACGCCGGCCTCGCGTCCTTTGCGGCCGCTCTGGCCGACTGGGACTTCTCCGGGATCGAGCTGACGCCGCCCACCACACTGATCGACGAACGGCTCGATCTCGACTTGGACGGCATCGCTGCCCATCTCATCTACGTGGGACCAGCGCACACGCAGGGGGACGTGATCGTGCATCTCCCCGAACAGAAGGTCGTCTTCACCGGGGACATTCTGTTCCGGCTGTGTACGCCCATTGGCTGGGAGGGGACGTTCGCCCGTTGGATAGCGGCCCTCGATCAGATCGTCGCGCTCGCCCCCGACGTCGTCGTGCCCGGACACGGTCCGCTCTGCGGAGTGGAGGGGCCGCGGGAGATGAAAGCCTATCTCGAGTACGTGCGTGCCGAGGCGCGGACGTTCTTCGATGCGGACCTGCCTGCGCTCGAAGCCGCGGGGCGGATCGATCTGGGCCCCTATGCCGACTGGACCGAGCCCGAGCGCATCGTCTTCAGTGTCGAGCGGGCCTACCGCGAGTTTCGCGGCGAGCCGCACGACGCACCGATCGACCTGATGCGCATCCTTGCGGGGATGGCCGAGTTGCGCGAGGCACGCGAGGCCTGAGCTACCCACCCGGGCCGTACGCCCGATCATTCAATGCTACCGATCGAGCCGCCACCGAGTCGCTTTCAGATGCCGAGTCCGCTCCGGGCCTCGCCCGAGGGTTTGCTCGCCGCTGGCGGTGATCTCGAGCCGGGTACGATTCTCGCCGCCTATCGTCACGGTATCTTTCCCTGGCCGGACGGTAGCGGCCGCGTGCTCTGGTGGTCCCCAGACCCGCGCGCGCTCATGCCACTCGACGGCTTTCATCAGTCGCGCAGTCTGCAACGCTTGCGTCGCCGCGGCCGTCTCATCGTGACGGCCGACCGCGCCTGTCCCGACGTCATCCGCGCCTGCGGTGAACGCGCCGAAGGCACGTGGATCACCGACCAGATGTACGATGCGTACGTTCGCTTGCACGCCCTCGGGTGGGTCCACAGCATCGAAGTGTGGGAGGACGCCCAACTCGTCGGCGGCGTGTACGGCGTCGCTATCGGCGGCTTCTACGCCGCCGAGTCGATGTTCCATCGAGTGAACAACGCCTCCAAGATCGCCCTGGCCGCCCTCGTCGAGCGCCTGACAGCGCGAGGATTCACCCTCCTCGACGTTCAGTTCAAAACCGAGCACCTCGCCACCCTCGGCGTCATCGAAATCCGCCGCGCCACCTACCTCCACCACCTCCGCGAGGCCACCGCGATCTCCGCGACGTTCTGAGCGGTGGGGCAGTCTCGAGCCCGATGGTTGGATCGCGCCGATCCCAATGTGCGCGCCAGGAGACAAGGCCCGGGTTCCGTCATCCCACAACGCGCGCGCATCAGCCCGCTCTTCTGTGAGACAAACGCAGCCGAGCACGTCATCGTCGTCCGCGTTACGGAAGGGTAGCTTCCCAGAAGTGTGGGTCAGCGCACGACGCGAGAACCGCCTCCGCCGGAAACATCGTCGGCAAAGAGAGGCGCGCCGACGAGGCTGAATCCCAACCACGCGCTCCGCGCTCGGCACAACGTCCGCCGCCGCATCCTAGGACGCTGGGCCCGCGCCGATCGCACGAGCGCCTAAGGTTGGTTTGGTTGGGAGCGGCGTCGTCGAGGGGCGTGAAGGGGGGCGGTGTGTCGCCGCGCGGGCGGACGCGGGGTGCCAGGCCGATCGCGCGCGCCGCTCGGGTCGTCTTGGTCGGGAGCAGCATCGTCGAGAATCGTGAAGAGGGGCGGGTATGTCGCCGCGCGGGCGGACATGGTGTGCACGCAGATCGCGCGAGCATTCGAGGCTCGCCTTGGCTGGGAACCGCGTCGTCGAGGATCGTGAGGAGGGCGGGTGCGTCTCCGCGCGGGCGGACATGGTGCGCATGCCGATCGCGCGAGCACTCGAGGCTCGCCTTGGCTGCGAGCAGCGTCGTCGAGGGGTGTGAGGGGGGCTGGTGTGCCGCCGCGCGGGCGGACATGGTGTGCATGCCGATCGCGCGAGCACTCGAGGCTTGCCTTGGCTGGGAGCAGCGTCGTCGAGGATTGTGAGGAGGGCGGGTGTGTCGCCGCGCGGGCGGGCGTGGGGTGCATGCGGACCGGCCGCGCACTCGAAGCTCGCCTTCGTCGGGAGCAGCGTTGTCGAGGATCGTTCAAACGGAAGGGGATGCTTCCGTACGGCAGAGCGTCGAAGGCTAGCGCTCGATCGCAAGGGCAGCCGATGAGCCGAGCTACGTCGCTGCGCGCTCCCGCTTCGTGATCGGGGCGATGAATCTTGACAGTCTGTTCGCCTTAAGGTATAAAGGTCGCCTATTCAAGATGCGGCGTCGAACACAATTTACCCTGCAACTTCCCGAACGACCGCGATGGGGCGGCCGGCGGGCCGGAGCGGGACGTAAGTCGGGGGAGCATCCCGGGTTGCCCCATCGCCGCCGCCCGACGTTCTCTTCGCTGCCGGCGCACGTGACGTGGAAGGTGCGAAACGACGTGCCGTCTCTCCGCGCGACGCGAGTAGTCCGCGAAGTCGAGCGGTCGTTTAGCCGCGGCTGCGCTCGGCCGGGGTTCCGCTTGGTGCACTACTCGCTCCAGAGCAACCACGTGCATCTGGTCGTCGAGGCGCGCACTAGGCTAGCCCTCGGGCGTGGGATGATGGCGATCGGCGCGCGGCTCGCGCGGGCGGTCAATCGTGTCTCCGGCCGGTCAGGGAAGGTCTTCGCCGACCGCTACCATGCGCACATCCTCAAGACCCCGCGCGAAGTACGCGCGGCGCTCCGCTACGTGCTGTTGAACGCGCGGCGGCACGCGAAGCGGTTGCGCAAAGAGATCCGGCTCGACCCAGCGTCGTCAGCGCGGTGGTTCGACGGCTGGCAGCGAGCGGCGTTCCGACGGGTGGTAGAGCGTTCGCGTGCGGCGCCCCCGGGGCTGCTGGTCAGGCGGGGGCGAAGGCCGACGGTTGTGGCATCGCGAGCCGCTCCGGTCGCGCGGCCACGGACGTGGCTCCTCACCACGGGCTGGCGGAGGCACGGATTGCTCGACCCGGCCGACGTGCCTGGCTGACCCGGCGATCCCGATCCGCGAGCGGAGCGTGGCTAACGGGTGATCGCAGTCCGCGGGGCGTGGCTGACGGGTGATCGCGTCCAGATCGTGGCGCGGGCGCGGCTCACGGATTCCGAGGGACGCTGCTCTGCCCGCCGCCCGACCCGCTGCTCGCTCCGAGGTGCGGCGCCCTTGTTCCCCCCTATGGCGCGTTCCCCGGCTTCCACTTGATGTTGCAACCGATGCTGGCGATTTGATCGCTGGGAGGGGGGGAGCCGGCGAGGACGGCGTCGGCGGCGGTGCGGAGATCGGCGCCGGTGACGGGGAGGTCGGTGCTGGGGCGACTCGCGTCGAACTGGCCGCGGTAGGCGAGGCGGCGGTCTCCGTCGTAGAGGAAGAAGTCGGGCGTGCAGGCGGCGCCGAAGGCTTTGGCGATCCCCTGCGACTCGTCGAAGAGGTAGGGGAAGGTGTAGCCGGCCGCGGTGGCCTCTTCCTTCATCTTCTCGGGGCTGTCCTCAGGGTAGTTGGCGACGTCGTTGGCGTTGATGGCGACGATGGCGAGGCCGCGATCGCGGTAGTCTCGGCCAAACGCGGCGAGCCCGTCGCGAATGTGCTTCACGAACGGGCAGTGGTTGCAGATCACCATGACCAGGAGCGCTGGTGCATCCTTGAAGTCGTCGCGGCCTACGAGCTTTCCGTCAGGGGTGGGGAGGCGGAAGTCCGGGGCCGGGCTTCCGAGCGGAATCATCGTCGATGGGGTCATGACCATGGGAGACTCCTCAGGGGCGCCAGACTTGCGGCGGCGTTCCGGTGATCAAGTCGTTTAGGGAAGACAGCTCGATCCGCCACGGCGTGAGCTTCAGCAAGCCGTAGCCCGGATCGTGGTCTCCTTTGAAGAAAGCACCGGGATCGTAGCCGAGCGGCGGCGGCGTGCTCTTGAAGAGGTTCCAGATCCGGGAGCGTTCGCCCTGATCCTCCTCCCAGGCGGTCCGGCACTCGGCGTAGATCTGTTGGTGCTCCTGATCCCAGTAGCTTACCGAGATGTAGGGGTTCTGGTCGAGATCGACGGCCTTGGGCGATTGCCTGCCGGTGGCGATCCAGCCAACGGGCCCCTCCCAGATCGGGTGCAGGATGCGTGAGTGGGGTCGGCCCGCGGCGTTGACCGTTGCCACGGTGGCCCAGGCGATGCGGGAGACGCGCTTGACGAAGTCGGCTTCGATGTCGGCGAAGGTCAGGGGAGGCATCGGCGCAGGAAAGCAAACCTGCCCGAGAGTTCAACCCTTGGGGGGCCGCGCGCGTGAGAAGTGTTGGACTCGCAGCGATTCTGGCGCCGGGGCCGCCGTCGCTCCCCCGGTCAGCGATCCCTGCTGTCGACCGTTCGCTTTCGGCGAGCGCCTTCCCTAGCGCCTCGCCTGGCGCCTCCCATTGATGGGCGTATGCTCGCCCGTCGTCCGGCTCCCCGAATCCGCCGGTCGACCCGGCTCGGCCTCGCCCCCCGGGGCCCTCGCCAAACCCGCACCGCGTTGCCCCGCATCCATACTATACGTAGGGTGTCGCCAAATGGCGTTCGCCCTGGTACGAGGCGGCGGCGCGGGATGAGCGAGAGTGGCGGAACTGGTAGACGCACTAGATTTAGGATCTAGCCCGCTTTGCGGATGGGGGTTCGAGTCCCCCCTCTCGCATCACCGCGGTCGCTTTTTTGCCTGGCCACCGCCTTGTCAGAGTACTGATCAGTAATTAAGCTGATTTCGACGAGTCGCTCGTCACCCCCACTATGGAAGTCACAGTCGAGAATATCGGGCCGATCAAGCGGAAGCTCGGCGTAACCGTCCCAGCGGAGGACGTACGCGTCGAGATCGACAAGGCCTACCAGGGCCTGCAGCGCCACGCGCGCATCAAGGGTTTTCGTCCTGGGAAGGTGCCGCGGCGCATTCTCGAGAAGTACTACGGCGATCAGGTGAGGGGCGATGTCATCAATCGCCTCATGCAGGAGTCCTACGCGCGCGCGCTCGAAGAGCAGGGCTTCGAGGCCGTCGCTCAGCCCGAGATCGAGACCGACGGGGTCAAGCTCGAGGATGGGCTCCGCTATTCGGCCACCATCGAGATCAAGCCGACGTTCGAGGTCTCGGGTTTCGACGACCTCGAGATCGAGCGCAAGGTCGAGCCGGTTGCCGATGACGCCGTCGAGGGCCAGCTGGAGCGTCTCAGAGAATCGCACGCGCAAATGGCGCGTCTCGAAGATCGGGATACGGTCGAGCAGGGCGACCTCGTCTCCGTTGCCTACACCGGCGTGGTCGATGGCGCCGTGCTGAAGGGTGCGTCGGCCGAAGAGCGCATCATCGAGGTCGGATCGAATACCTTCCCCGAGCCCTTCGAAGAGAAGATGATCGGTCAGAAGGTCGGCGAGAGTCGCCACATCGACATCAGCTATCCCGACACGCATCATAGCCCGGAGATCTCCGGTAAGACGGTGACGTTTCGCGTGGAGGTGAAGGCCGTCGGCCGGAAGGACCTCCCCGCGCTCGACGACGACTTCGCGAAAGACCACGGCGACTGCGATTCGCTCGCCGAGCTCAAAGCCAAGATCCGCGCCGGACTCGAAGGGGCGGCGGGGCGCACGGCCGACGAGCACGTGCGCGGCGATCTCATGAAGCAGCTGGTCGAGAAGAATCCGATCGAATTGCCCGAGTCGCTCGTCGAGCGTCGTCTCGAGGGCATGTTGCGCGAGGTCGGCGCGCACGGCATGGATGCAAGTGACAACCCCGAGCTCGCAGCGAAACTCGACGAGCTGCAGACCGAGTTCCGCCGTCGTGCGCGGGAGGGGGTGCATTCCGGGTTGTTGTTGGAGCGGGTGGCGGCGCAAGAGAACCTTGCGGTAGCCGATGGCGACATCGATGCTCGCATCGAAACGATGGTGAATGCCGCACCGCGTGAGCGCGAGCGCCTTGCCGACCTCTATCGATCTCCCGAAGCGCGCCGTGAGGTGCGCGACCGTCTTGCCCAAGAACAGGCGCTCGAGTGGCTGATGGGACGGGTAAACGTTCGCGACTCTGCTGCGCAAACTTGATTGCTGGACAGGCGAAAAGCCGTTAAGGTCGTAGCACGATGACGAGAGCCAACCTGATCCCGATGGTGGTCGAGCAGACGGGGCGGGGCGAGCGCGCGTACGATATCTTCTCGCGCTTGCTGAAAGACCGGATCGTCTTCCTCACCGGCGCGATCGATGACGACGTTGCCAATTTGGTGACAGCGCAGTTTCTGTTCCTCGAGTCGGAAGACCCGGAGAAGGACATCCATCTCTACGTCAACTCCCCCGGAGGCTCCGTGACATCGGGTCTGGGGATCTACGACACGATGCAGTACATCAAGCCGGACGTGTCGACTCTTTGTCTCGGGCAGGCTGCCAGCATGGCGGCGTGGCTGCTGGCAGCGGGGACGAAAGGGAAGCGCTATGCGCTTCCGCATGCGCGTATCATGATCCACCAGCCGCTCGGGGGTGCCCAGGGGCAAGCCACCGATATCGACATTCAGGCACGTGAGATCTTGCGCATGCGTGATCAAATGAACAACATTCTAGTGAGGCACACGAACCAGAGTGTGAAGAAGATCGAGAAGGACACGGACCGGGATATGTTCATGACCTCGAAGCAGGCCGTCGAGTACGGGCTTCTCGACGAGGTCATCGTCGACCGGCCCGTCAAACGTCCGTAGGAGATCTTATGGCGAAGCACGGAGACGAGCGGACCGGGAACCTCGTGTGCTCTTTCTGTGGGAAGAGTCAGGACGAGGTTCGGAAACTCATCGCTGGCCCCACCGTCTACATCTGCGACGAGTGCATCGACCTCTGCAATGACATCATCGCCGAGGAGTGCGACCAGGAAGAGGGGCTGACCTCCAGTTCGGCCGTTCCGAAGCCCGCCGAGATCAAGAAGGTCCTCGACCAGTACGTCATCGGCCAGGAGCGGGCGAAGCGGATTCTCTCCGTCGCCGTCCACAACCATTATAAGCGTATCGATTCGCAGTTGGTGACGGGTGACGTCGAGCTGCAGAAGTCCAACATCCTGCTCGTCGGTCCGACCGGCTCCGGCAAGACGCTTCTCGCGCAGACCTTGGCGCGCTTTCTCCAGGTGCCGTTCGCGATCGCCGATGCGACCAGCCTCACTGAGGCTGGCTACGTTGGCGAGGACGTCGAGAACATCATCCTCTCGCTGCTGCAAAACGCCGACTACGACGTCGAGAAGTGTCAGCGCGGCATCGTCTACATCGACGAGATCGACAAGGTCGCACGCAAGGGCGACAACCCGTCGATCACGCGCGACGTCTCCGGCGAGGGTGTGCAGCAGGCGCTTTTGAAGATCATCGAGGGCACCACCGCCAGCGTGCCTCCGAAGGGCGGCCGCAAGCATCCCCAGCAGGAGTTCCTGCAGGTCGATACCACCAACATCCTCTTCATCTGTGGTGGCGCGTTCGTCGGGCTCGAGGATCTCGTCAAGCGGCGCATCGGGATGAAGGGCATGGGCTTCGGCGCCGACATTCGGCGCAAGGACGAGCGCACGCTCACGAGTCTGCTGAGCGAGGTCCAGACCGAAGATCTGCTCAAGTTCGGGCTCATCCCCGAGTTCGTCGGCCGCTTGCCGGTCATCGCGACACTCGAGGAACTCGACGCCGAGTCGCTGGTGCGGATTCTCAAAGAGCCGAAGAACGCGCTCACCCGCCAGTATCAGAAACTGTTCGACATGGAGAACGTGCACCTGAAGTTCACCGAGGGTGCGCTGGGAGCGATTGCGGCTGAAGCGTTGGCGCGCAAGTCCGGGGCGCGGGGACTCAGAGCCATCATGGAAAACATCATGCTCGATGTGATGTACGAGATCCCGTCGCAGCCGAACATCAAAGAGGTGTTGATTTCTGAGGAGGTGGTTACGCGGAAGGAGCAGCCGATCATGCTGTACCAGAAGACGGCTGAGACCGCGTAAGAAGGGGGCGCTCGCGCATGCTATTTCGGAACGATAAAACGGATCCACCTTCACCGGGCGCTACCCGCGTTCCGCTGCTCCCGCTTCGGGACATCATCGTCTTCCCGCACATGGTGGTTCCGCTTTTCGTTGGGCGGCAGCGCTCGATTCGTGCGCTCGAAGAGGCGATGAACAATCAGAAGTTCATCCTTCTCGCCGCGCAGAAGGACGCCAAGACGAACGATCCTGAGGCCGACGACATCTATCAGGTCGGCACACTGGGGAACGTCGTCCAGCTCCTTCGGTTGCCCGATGGCACCGTCAAGGTGTTGATCGAGGGCA
>JAJCZP010000137.1 GCA_029262315.1 Deltaproteobacteria bacterium
CCGGACGTCCGGCCGTCTACGGCCGAGCGCCATCGCCCAGTGTTTCGTGGGATCCTCCTCCCACGCTGGCGGGAGGTGCGCCTTGACGAGGTGACGGTGTTCTCACTGCGGACCTTTCGCGAGGAGCTCTACGGCCGTCGATTTCGCGGGCGGGTGGTGAAGCCGAAGACGGTGCGCAATATCCTCGACTGGCATTTCCGCGCGCTCTATCGGGACGCCCGCGAAGAGCTGCTCGAGCACGGGATCGAACTCGGTGATGCGTTCGGCAAGCTACGCTGGCCGCGGGCGGTTCGCGAGCGACCCGATCCCCTCACGCCGGGCGAGCGCGATCGCATTCTCGAAGAGTACCGGGTGCGGAAACCGTTCTGGCACCCCTTCGTGTACTTCCTCTTCTACACCGGGTGCCGGCCCTCGGAGGTCGCGGCGCTCCGCTGGAGCGACGTCGACCTCGAGCACGGCCTCGTCGCGATCACGAAGAGCCGGGACGGCGGCAGCGAGAGCGCCCCGAAGACGTCGAAGTCCCGACGCGAGATCGAGCTTCTTCCGAACGTTCTGGCGGTGCTCGGATCGCTCCCGGGTATACCTGGGGCGCGGGACACGTATGTGTTCCAGAACCCGGAGGGGCGGCCGATCACCACGACGTACTGGCTGCGGAAGTCGTGGTTCCCGGTTCTGCAGCGCCTCGGGATCCGCCGGCGGAAGTTCTACGCCACCCGCCACACTTTCATCTCGTGGGCGCTCAGCGAGGGGGTGCATGCGAAGGAGCTGGCGGAGTACACCGGGACGTCGCTCGCCATGATCGAGCAGAGCTATGGTCGCTGCGTGGCGAGTCAGAGCCTGGCGCCGCTTCGTCGCATTCTCCGGGCGGCGAGTCCGGGATGCCACCGTGACGGCGAGCCAGAGGGCGAAACCGGGAACCCTGCGGGAACCTTCGCTCTTGGGCGATCCTTCCGCCGAAGAAACGCTCGCCGGATCAGCAGCTTACAAAATGGTCCCAGGGGGAATCGAACCCCCGTTTGCGACGTGAGAGGCCGCCGTCCTAACCGCTAGACGATGGGACCGTAGGTGTTTCCTGGTGCTGCATGCTGCGACTGGCGGGCGAGACGCCGGTTCGTGGCCGGCGCCTCGTCACCGTCTTGTGGCTGAGGAGGCAGGGCTCGAACCTGCAATCCCCTGGTCCAGAACCAGGTGCCTTACCATTTGGCCACTCCTCACCGGACTCCCGAGCGCCAACCCGAGAGATGCAGGCACTCCGCTTATAAGGAAGGGGCTGCGGACCGTCAAGAAAGCCAGGGATCTGGAGTCTGGGCTGGCGCATCGCTACCAGTACTGGCTAGACAGGCGAACTAGACAAGGCTAGAAAGGCCTTGTGAAAACAGCGGCCGTTACGGAACTCAAGAACCGATTGAGCCACTACCTGCGTGCCGTGTCGCGGGGCGAGACGGTGACTGTTCTCGATCGCGGAAAGCCAGTGGCGCAGCTAACACCGGTTGCTGCCGTTGACGAACATCTCCAACGCTTGGCAGCAGAGGGGATCGTGCGATTGCCCCTGCGATCGTTTCCGCGAGACTTCTGGAAGCGGGCTCTTCCCAAGAGCACGCGATCGACGTCCGAGGCGCTGCTCGAGGATCGCGCCGACCGAATCGAGTAGTGCGTTACTGGGATGCCTCAGTGCTCGTGCCGCTGACCGTTGACGAGCAGGCGACGGGAGCGTGTCGACGTGCGGCTGCCGAAGGGGGCATCGTGACGTGGTGCCTCTCGTCGATTGAGATCGCGTCCGCCATCGAGCGCCGGGCGCGTGAGGGGGCACTCGATACCTCAGGGAGGGCGGATGCCCTCGCCAATCTCGACCTGTTGTCGCAAGGGTGGACCGAGGTCGCGGCGATGGCAGCGGTACGAGAACGGGCGCAGCGAGTCTTGGCGGTGCATGCTCTGCGTGCTGCCGATGCACTGCAGTTGGCCGCGGCCCTGGTCGCGGCTAACGATCGACCGGTTGGCCACGAGTTCTTCTGCGCGGACGGCTGTCTCGCCGCCGCGGCGGCCCGTGAGGGTTTCACGTTCGGATCGCTCTGAGGTGGCGCCCAACACGTCGAGAAACGCGTTTGTCGCTCTAGCGGCGGCTTAGCGCGGCATCGGCGGGCGCCCTGGCCACGGCACGCCCGGTCCGAGGGTATGCATCAACGCCTTTCTGTCAAAGCGATCGTTCGCGTAGAAAGCGTCGAGCCACTCGCGGCCTGGCGTCGTTGGCGCCTCGCCTACGAGGGAAAAACCCATTGACTCCATGTAGTCGAGGAACTCCTGCTCGCTGCTCATCGATTCCGTGCCATCCTTCTCGTATAGATCGACGTTCATGATCTCCGCTTGCACCCGCTTGACTCGGTGAAGATGATGGCTCGCCGACTTGAGTGCCTGCAGATCCAGACCCTGGATGTCGATCTTGAGGAACTCGATGGTGAGATGCGGGGGGATGCGCTCGATGACGTCCTCGAGGCGCACTCCGGGTACAGAGCGTACTTCCAGCGTCCGCATTTTGTCCGCGACGGCCTTGAGGAACTCGGTGGAGAGATGCGAAGGGGGGCGCTCGGCCGCGTCCTCGAGTTCCCCTTGGGGTGCCGTCTTGAGCAGAGAGTTCGTTCCGTCCGCCTCGTTTACGTTGAGTTCCAATAGCCCGCGCTGCAGGCTGATCGCCACGGGAACTCCGATCAGGCGAGGGTTGTCAGGCCACGTCTTCCAGTGCTCGGACATCGGTTCGATCGCGATGACCGCGATGTCGCTATTCGACGACAAGGCATGTTTCGACATCGTGAGCTTGTAGGCGCCGATGTCGATCCATACACGCCGTACGGTGTCGGGAATCGCGAAGAACCCATCGCCTCGAAAGACGGTCCTGCCGCGGTTGCTCGCGTTCCACAGGTCGGCCGCTACGACCTGATCCAGATTTGATTCAAACTGCGGCCTGGAATCGCAAGCTACGCAGGCGAATAGCAAGCAGGACAGGATCAGGGGACGCATTGATTGAACGAGGAGCATGGCAGGTCGGGACACACGCGGCAAGGAATCCCAGGCTCGTCGATGATCGAGTAGGCCACGCCCTAGTGACCGCGATCAACCAATCCGCGCGATCGCCGCGTCGATCCTGACCAGCGTGCGGTCTCGCCCGAGAATCTCCAGCACCTCGAAAATGCCTGGACTTGCCGTGCCGCCGGTGACAGCAACCCGCACCGGCTGCGCCAGCTTTCCGAGTTTGAGATCGTGCCGGCCGATGACGGCGTGGAAGAGTTCGGTCAGGGTGTCGACGTCCCACGGGTCGAGATTTGCGAGGCCTTTCCGGAGATCTTGCAGTACCGGCCCGATGGCGGGTTTCAGGAACTTGGTGGCGGCCTTCTCGTCGAGGGTGATGTCGTCGCTCAGGTAGTAACGGGCCTGTTCGGCAAGCTCGACCAGGGTTTTGGATCGTTCCTGCAGGGTCACCAGCGCTTTGGTGAGCCAGCTCTCGTCGCCCGGCACGTCGAGACCCGTGGCCGCTATATATGGATGCGCCGCCCGCGTGAGCTCGGTGGGCGAGAGCTCCTTCAGGTAGTGCGCGTTCAACCACTGCATCTTGTCGGGGTCGAAGACCCCGGCCGAGGTGCCGACGTGATCGAGCCCGAACTTCTCGATCAGCTCGGCACGACTGAAGAT
>JAJCZP010000138.1 GCA_029262315.1 Deltaproteobacteria bacterium
CGGCAGCATCGAGAGCGCACTGGTTCGCCGAACGCACAAGGAATCGCAAGGGCCGTTCGTCGGGTATCCCACTCGCGTACCGGATGGGCTGCGTACTAGCGGCGCTCACCCTGCCATCGGCATGCACCGCCCCGCGGCACCCCGCCGCCCCGCCCCCTGCCCCTGAGGCAGCCGCAGCCGAAACCAGGGTCGCAACCGCGCAGCCGTCATCCGGCGAACCGATTGATGAGGATTCCGTGCACCTTCCCCGCGGATGGCCGCGGGGCGAGCTTTTTTGGAAAGCCGGCATCGGATACAAGCTGCTCGCCGAGCCGAAGCTGTCCCTCGAACACGAACGGCCGAAGTTCGAAACACTCGACGAACCCCTCCTCGAAGGGCATGTCGGCCTCACGCTCGAGGTCGACGCAGCAGGCTTTGTCGAAGGGCCCGGCGTCGCGTCCCTCAACGATACGGTCGAAGTCCGTCGCTCGTTCCTCGTGACGCGGGGACGGCTTCGTATCGGACATCCGCTCGATTACCGCGTGTCGTTGGGCGTCCTCGACGGGGATTTCTACCTCGACTCGGCATGGATCATGCTTCAGGACCTCCCATGGATCGACACCCTCAAGCTCGGCGCGTTCGACCTCCCGTTCGGCATGGACAACCTGACGAGCAACCGGGACCGCTTCTTCATGGAGAGCGCGGGCCCCGTGCAAGCGTTCGTACCCGACACGTCTCCGGGACTGCAGATCAGCCGCACGTTCGCCGCTGGGCGCGGCACGGGAGCCTTCGGTATCTTCTCTGCGGGACAACGACGCGACGTCGGTGATCAGAGCCAAAGCCTGGCTCGGGCTTCGGGGCGCGTCACCTGGCTCGCGCGTCGCCCGGAGGATGCCGCGGAGAGCGCAACCGGTATGCTTCTGCACCTCGGCCTCGCCGCAAGCTACAACTTCTCCGGTGCCGAGACCGTCCGCTACCAGGCCAGGCCCCAGAGCTTCCTCGCGCCGGTTGCCGTCGACACGCGCGACATCGATGCCCGACACGCACTCCTACTCGGCACCGAACTGGCCGGACGCCGCGGGCCGCTCGCGTTCCAAGGCGAGTACCTGCATGCGTTCGTCCAAGGCTCCCCGTCGGCGAACTTCCCCGGCCTGTACCTCGCAGTCGCCTACCTGGTGACCGGCGAGATCCGTCCCTACAACGACAGCACGGGCGTCTTCGGTCAGGTAGTGCCCGAGCGGCCCCTCGATCTTCGCACGCGCGCCTTCGGCGCCTTTGAAGCCGCCACGCGCTATTCGTGGGTGGAGCTCGACGACGCACCTGTCGCGGGCGGCACCATGCACGTCGGCAGCATCGGTCTCAACTGGTACTGGAACCGCTACATCCGCTGGCAGCTTGACTACGAGTTCGCCGCCGCCGACGGCGGTGCGCTCGACGGGCGGCTCCACATCGTTCAGGCGCGCTTCCAGCTCATACTCTGAACGCTCCATCCTCCCAGGCTGGAGTGCCCCAGGTCCCCTGGCGACTGCGGAGCATCGACACCAACGACCCCGCCCCGCGATCCCCGAGGCGCCGGAACGACGCAGACGCGACCACCCCGGCGATGCTTGATGTCCTACTCGATGTCTGGAAAGGCTCGTTCCATGGAGGCATTCAACACGTTCGTGGCGACGTACGCGGCGCTCTTTCCCATCTGCAACCCGCTCGGCAATGCGGCCATCTTTCTCGGTCTCACCGAAGGTCAGGACGCCGCCACGCGCAACAGCCAGGCCCGCAAGGGTTCCCTGTACATGTTCGCCCTCCTGTTCGGCTTCTTCGTCTCCGGGACGACCCTCATGCATTTCTTCGGCTTCTCGCTCGAAGCCGTGCGGATCGCCGGTGGCCTCGTCATTCTGCGCGTCGGCTTCAATCTACTGACGCCGAGCAAGGAACAGACCCACCCCGCGGAGGAGGAAGCCGAAGCGCAGACGAAAGAGGACATCTCGTTTTCTCCCCTGGCCCTACCGCTGCTCGCCGGTCCCGGAGCCCTCGCAGTGGTCATGGGCATGTCGAGCACGATCGCGGCGCCCGACTATGGACAGTACGCGTCGATCACGTGTGCGATCGCCACCGTCTGTGCCACCTGCTGGGCATGCCTGCGGGAGTCGGCCGGCCTGCAGCGCGCGCTGGGCAGGACCGGCATGAACGCGCTGACGCGTATCATGGGCTTCCTGCTGATCTGTATCGCCATTCAGCTCCTGATTGGCGGGATCACGGGCTGGATGGAAAGCGTCCACTTGATCCAGGCGGGGACCGGCGCCTGAGGTCGTGGACGGTGGATCGCGCGGTCGCCACCCGGCTCGAAGCCGATGGGAATACCATCGCGTACCGAGTTCTCCTTGCCGACGCGCCTGCTCACTGTTCGACGATCTTGCGACCTCCCTGGAACATCTTCTCTAGCTGACCGGTCATCATCTTTCTGCCGATGCTACGCTTCGCCGACCCGCCGAATCCTGCCACCTGATCGGTCGACGTGCGGTTGACGTAGACCACCAACGTCCCCTCCTCGACCGGAAAGAAACCCGCCACCGCCTGCTCCACGTTGTACCCCTGGCTGGCGTAGTACTGTCGCTGCATGATCGCGTGTACGTCGCCGTCGCTCGCGGTCACCATCTGCTCCAGAACATAGTTCGCCTTGCCGCCCTTCCCGTACTGCACCCAATAGAAGCGCTCTTCCATTCCGGGAAGTGAGGCCTTGGGATAGCCGTTCATCATGTCGTAGAAGGCGGGGAAGCGCTTCTTCACGACCACGGTACCGGCGCTGGCCTTCCGCAGGTCGTCCCCGCCGCGCCTCTGCTCGCCACCGCGATCGTAGGGAGCAATCCCGTCCAGGCCAGAGGTGCGGTAGGCATGATGACGTGCGAGCAGCATTGCGCGTAGCTGCGCCTCGGCGGCCTTCGATGCGTCCGTCTGCCCCGACGACGCCTGGAACGCTTTCAACTCGCCAGAGGAAAGGTTGACGCTGCTGCCGGCCTTCGCCTCGAGGAACACCTCGGCCGCGCCGCCAGTCAGCGTCACACCTTGGAAGTCCTGCGCACTCGCCTCGGCCTGGACTGTGCCATGTGCCGCGACCTGGGGATCGGCGTGCAACCCGACACCACTCACGACCTGCTTCGCCAGATCGGCGGGCGAAGTCTTGACCAGAAACCCGATCGCCACCGACAACTCACGATCGGTCACGTTCTTCACGTCCCCGGTCACGAACTCTCCGGCGAGAATCTTGGTCTTCTCGCCTGCCGACCAATCCATATCGCCAAGGACCTCGTCAGCCGTCGGCACCGTCTGCGCCTGGAGCGGCGCCCAGCATGTCAGGCCGAGCAAGACGAAGACGATCACAGAATACTTCGTAGGTAGCGGTTGCATTGGTACCCCCTCTGGCCGCGTGTCGTCCGTCCGCGCCGCCCGTTCAGAACGCGAGCAGCCTACTGGCCCGGAAATGCCTTCGCCACCGCGGCTTCGCACTCACCGTACTCACGATTGCACCCCTCGAGGCAGGCCTCCCACGGCTTCATCGCACTCGGGTCCGACGTCGGGACCTTGCCGCAGCGCTCGCGACATTCCGACATGACGTTGACGCAATGCGCCCGGGCCTCCGTCGGCGTCGAGCCGTGCGTCATGGCGAAGGGGTCGCTCTCGGCCCAGCTTGCGACCGGCACCAGAAGCGCCCACAGCACAGCAACTCCCATCAATTGATAGCGTCCGTTCATTCGTGGAACACCTGCCCCCGTACGAGAGCGAAAACCCGTCGTGGAGTCAACGACACCCCGAGAGGAATCATCGGGTGCTCGCGCACGACCGGCGAGATCCCGGCGGCGCCCAGGTAGCGGTCCGCCGGAATCCCCTTTCCATGGAGGAGGAGGTTTAGTTGTCGTCGCCCTGGTTAGCCGGTAAGGAGCGACCTGCGAGGAGGCCTAGCCATGCGAAACACCATCCGAATGTTGTTACTCACTGCGGTGGGCCTGTTCGCCACCACGCCCGCAGCCGCCCTCGACTGCGCTGCGATTACAAAGCTGAGCGCCGAGGGGAAGAGCCCGCGTGAGGTTGCCATGGCACTCTCGCTCACGACGCCACAGGTCGAGGAGTGCCTGGCCGATCCCACAGAACCGGAGCGCCGGCGCGTGGCTGAAGAGATCGACGGCCTGATCGCACCCTACGCGCCGCTCGACGGTGAGGTTCCCGACAGCGGCCCGCTCCTGGACCAGGAGTAGTGGAACGGGCGTACCGTATTCGCATCGAGCGTCTGCGCCAGCAGCCTCTCGCGAACGGATGCGCGCCGACCAAGCACTTGGCGCTCGCGGCGCTGCTGCTCCTCACCGTCGCCGTACCGGCAGCGTCCGGCGACGGCGCAGCGGGGGCGAATCGCAACGACAGCCTCCAGGCCAAGGCAGCCGACCCGACGATCCCACTCGCCTCGCAGGTCGGGCGCGTGCTGCCGATCTTCGGACAGCAGTGGAATCTCGCCGTCGAGCCCTTCTATATGCTCGTCCACGACGGACCGGCACCGCGCTGGGGGATCCGCTTCGGACTGAGCTTGCTCCTGCCGGAATGACGCCGGCCGGCCTGACGCTCACTCCGACGGCAGGCCGAGCGCGAACACGAGCAGGCAGACGACGGCGAGCCCCGCGAAGGTAGCGAGCCGCAATGGGCGCCCGGGCAAGTCGCGCAACCGACCTGCGACCAGGAACGCGACGATGCACTGCAGCATGTAGTAGAGCGCGAACGCCCGCGACGCGTAGGCGATGATGCCGTTCACGTCGGTCTCCCACGTCAAGGCGACCGTCACCACGAGAATCAGCAGGTAGGCGAGGCGGAGCGGCAGCTTCCCGTGCGTGATCTCCTCGAGCAGGCCACCCGCGCCGGAGTTGTCGGCCACCGCCGCGCTGAACTGGCTCCCGATCGCGGCAATCGAGAGCAGGAGTGGTAGCACCACGGCCACGGGCCTCGTCATACCGATGATTGCGGTCACGTCGGCCCCGAGGCCGTCGTGGAAGAGCACCGTCGCCAGTCCGATGAAGAGCAGGTAGATCCCTGCGGAGATCAGCTGCGCGGCGCGCATCGTCGCGATGCGCTGCTCGGCCGGGTGCTGGTCACCGAGATAGCGAGACGTCTCGAAACCCTGCACCACGATCAAAAGCCCGAGCAGGATCCGGAGATCGTGGAGGTCGATCTCCGACGAGATTGCCGGGAGCTTCCAGTCACCTCCCGTCCAGAGCGTGAGGTTGTACAGCGTGAGCGCGACGAGCAGCGCGCCGATCATGCCGAGATTCAGACTGACGGCGTACTTCTCGAGCCCCTCCAACTCGTCGAGTCCGCGCCACATGCCGACACCGCCAATCGTCAGCAGCAGAGCCGTGGTAATGGCATGCGCGGCGACCTGGCTCTGCATCCCGACGGCCGCCAGCACGAACGCGGCGAGGAGCTGCAGATAGTACGTGACCGAGATGAAATACGCACCGGCCAAGACGATCCGCGACAGGAAAGCAACATCCTGGGCCGCACCGTGGCCCGCGTTGGCGATCGGCTCGAAGTGCCGGATGTTGAATCGGATGGCACCACCGACCGCATACGCCAGTGCGAGCAGGACGGCCATGCAGAGGACCGCCCGATTTCCGACGACACCGGCCAGGAGCGGCGCACTGACGAGAAACCCGCTGCCCATGATCGACGCGAGCGGGGTCACCGTCGCTTTCCAACTCGACGACGTCGCGAGCCGGCGCGAGAACGCGAGGTATCCCGCCAGCACGAGACCCACCGTGACGATGATCACGTTGGTCACGCCGCCCTCATAGCGAGCCGAGCGCCCACACGCGAGCGCACGACCATCGGCGACACATGCTCTCGTCGCTGGAGTCGTAGGCCCTGCGGTCGTGCGACCCGCCCCATTTCGGCCCCGTTGCGAGCGAAGATTCGAGATGGTAGCCACCTGGCACTTCGTGACAACGCAACGATGGCAATGGCGATTGACGATCCGCGTTCTGCGCACCTTGGCGCACGGAGTGGTCGGCGCTTTCATCGTCCTGCTCGCGGGTGGCGTCGTCTTTCTCGAGAGTCGTCCCGATCTCGAGCCGTGGCACACCGTCCACCTCGACGAAGAGTTCACGACGGATACGGATGTCGCGAGCGTCCCGGAGTATCTCGCCCTGGAAGAGCGGCTGTTCGCGCAACTCGATCGCGCCGTCTACCACACCCACACTGACGGCGAGGTCGTCCTGAACCGCTACCATCGCGAGAGCCTCTCCGATCCGCAGCGCTGGCCGACGAACTGGAACCGCACCTTCGTGCGCGTGACGCCGGAGCCACGCGCCGGCGTCTTGCTGCTTCACGGTCTGTCCGACTCCCCCTACAGCATGCGCAGCCTCGCCGAGAGCCTGCACGACGCGGGGGCGACCGTCCTCGGGCTCCGCCTCCCGGGACACGGTACGGCGCCGTCGGGACTGGTCCACGCGCAGTGGGAAGACTGGGCCGCCGCCGTCGAGCTAGCGATGCGACACCTGCACGAGACGGTGGGCGATCGGCCCCTGTTCATCGTCGGCTACTCCAATGGGGGCGCGCTCGCCGTCACGTACGCGCTGGCGACGCTCGCCGATCCGGCACTTCCCGCGATCGAGGGCGTCGTGTTGATGTCTCCGGAAATCGGCATCTCGAAACTCGCGGGGTACGCCGCCTGGCAGGAGCGGCTCGGCCGGCTGCTGCGGCTTCGCAAGCTCTCGTGGAACAGCATCAGCGTCGAGTACGACCCGTTCAAGTACCAGTCGTTCGCCCTGAACGCCGCCCGGCAGGCGTATCGGCTCACCATGGAGATCCAGGACCGCATCTCGGCACTGACCGAGAGCGGTGACATCGAAAGGTTTCCAACGCTGCTCGCGTTTCAGTCCGCCGTCGACGCCACCGTGTCGGCACGGGCACTCGTCGAGGGACTCTTCGAGCGGCTTTCTGGGGGCCGTCACGAATTGGTCGCGTTCGACCTCAACCGCGCGGCGGGAATGGAACCCCTGTTCACGCACGACCCCCGCAGCAACCTCGAGGCACTGCTCGCCAATCGCTCACGCACCTTTGCGTTCACCCTCGTGACCAACCAGGCCGGGGGGAGCAGCTCCGTGATCGCACGCCACGCCGCAGCGGGCGACGCGGCCGCGACGACCACCGACCTCGGGATGACGTGGCCGCGCAATCTGTACTCGCTGTCCCACGTCGCATTGCCGTTTCCACCGGACGACCCGCTCTATGGAGGCCCGGACGCCCGACCAGGCCCGGGGCCACACATCGGCGACGCGGTGCTCCGCGGCGAGCGCGGCGCGCTGAAGCTCAGCCCTGCCGACCTGCTCCGCATCCGTTGGAACCCGTTCCATACATACCTCGAGCAGCGCACACTGGCATTCACGGGACTGGCGGACGCGCCAGCAGCGCGCTGACCTACCGCTCGAAGGAAGCGAACGAGGCACCGCGTGGACCGCGACGACGCGATCACGCCCGACGCGAAATAGTCCCTGCAGACGGTCCGCCGCACGGAAGTAACCGCCGCGCGGAGCGGGTCTCCGTTGGGTCCACACCTGGACGTTGCGGCCGGCGCACACCGCTGGTAGATCCGCACGCCATGTCACGCCGCACGTTCGTCCCGCTGCCGCTCGGGATTGCCGCACTGGCCTGTCTGAGCGTCGCGTGCGCGCGCCCACAAGCACCCGAGCTGGCCGCGCTGCCGGCGGCGCCGGCCGCCGTCTCCTACCAGCGAGACGTCCAACCAGTCCTCGATCGACGGTGCGTCGTCTGCCACGGATGCTACGATGCACCGTGCCAGCTACTGCTCTCGTCGGGGACCGGGCTGGAGCGCGGCGCTTCGAAGAACGGCGTCTATCATTCGGAGCGTCTCAAGGAAGCTCAGCCGACGCGCCTTTTCGTCGACGCGCAGACGACGGCCGAGTGGCGCCGACGCGAGTTCTTCTCCGTGCTCGACGCGCCGGACGGCGCCGACGGACTGCTCGCCGGGATGCTAGCCCTCGGACTCGCGCATCCGTTCGCGGCGGACGAACGGCTCCCCGCGAGCGTGCCGCTCGACGTCTCTCGAACCCTCACCTGCCCGACGGCCTCGGAGTTCGACGAGTACGCCGCGAAGCAGCCCCTCGGCGGCATGCCATACGCCACCGCGCCACTCTCCGACGCCGAGCTCGGTGTCCTGAGCGCCTGGATCGCCCATGGCACCCGCCCGCCCCCATCTCCACCCGCGCTTCCAAAGCGTGCGACCGCCCAGCTCGCCCGCTGGGAAGCGTTCTTGAACGGTACAACATTGAAAGAGCGCATCACGGCCCGCTACCTCTACGAGCACTGGGCATTCGCGCACCTGTACTTCGACGATCTCCCGACCGGCCCTTTCTTCCAGGTCGTCCGCTCGACGACACCGCCCGGAACCCCCATCGACGTGATCGCCTCCCGGCGACCGTACGACGACCCGGGCAACGCGCGCTTCTGGTACCGTCTGCGGCCGATCCGGACGACGATCGTCCACAAAACACACATCCCCTATGCGCTGAGCGCGACCAAGATGCAGCGCCTGTCGTCGTTGTTTCTCGAATCCTCCTGGGAGCCGACGCGCCTGCCGGCCTACGGCGACGCGGAGGGTTCCAATCCGTTCGTCAGCTTCGCTCAGATCCCGGCCCGCTCGCGCTACCAGTTCCTGCTCGACGACGCGCAGTACTTCGTGATGACCTTCATCCGGGGTCCGGTGTGTCGCGGCCAGGTCGCCGTCGACGTCATCGAGGACCACTTCTTCGTGGCGTTCCTCGACCCCGACCACGACCCGTCCGTGCGCTACCCCGACCTGCTTCCCGAAACCCAACAATTGTTGAGTCTCCCCGGCGAGCACAGCAGTCGCCTCACGCTACGGGGTCTCTCGCGTCAGTACCAGCAGCAACAGCAGCGCTATCTGGACATCCGCGAACAGTACTACGACCGCATGGACGCGGAACGCCGCGGCCCCACCCTGGACTTCATCTGGGACGGCGATGGTAGCAATCGCAATGCGCTTCTCACCGTGTTCCGGCACTTCGACAATGCCACCGTCGTGCGTGGCTTCCTGGGCGGGTTTCCCGAAACGGCGTGGATTATCGACTTCCCGATCTTCGAGCGCATCTACTACGATCTGGTCGCCGACTTCGATGTCTTCGGCAACCTGACCCACCAGGTCTCGACGCGCCTCTACATGGACCAGATCCGCATGCAGGCCGAGAACACCTTCCTCGCCTTCCTCCCGGTGGATCGACGCGACGAGATTCGCGCCTCATGGTACGTCGGGGCGAGCAAACACGGCAACTACGAGGTCAACCGTATCCGCAGCACGCGGCACGGCACCCAGATCCCGTATACGAAACGCGACGTCACCACCGAGCTGCTGCAGATGATCCTCGACCGCAACTCCACCGTGTCGGGCCCGGCGGACCGCCTC
The DNA here is from genome assembly GCA_029262315.1 of Deltaproteobacteria bacterium. Classification (GTDB taxonomy): domain Bacteria; phylum Desulfobacterota; class Binatia; order UTPRO1; family UTPRO1; genus JAJCZP01. The sequence continues at coordinate 9,455 of JAJCZP010000138.1, forward strand.
AACCGTTGCGCCGCGCCCCCCTGCGACCGTCCCGGCGCATCGCAGGTCGAACGCCGCACCGCGCAGGCCCTCCAACGCCTCGCTGGCGTACGCGGCCGCTGGGTCGCCGAGCTTCCCGAGGTTGCCTTTCTCCGCGTGCGGACCCCCGAGGCCCACGGCCCGGACGCCGGCTACTCGCTCATCCACAACCGGGCCCATACGAACGTCGCCTCCATGTTCCGCGAAGCGCAGCGACTCGCGCCCGACCAGGACACCGTGACGGTCGCACGCGGCTACGTCGGCAGCTATCCGAACTTCGTCTTCGACGTCGCGCTCGGAGAGATCGACGCGTTCGTGCAGGCGCTGACCTCGGTCGACGACCGCAGCAGCCTCGAGACGGTCGTCGAACGCTGGGGCATCCGGCGTACCAGCCCCCGCTTCTGGAGCACGCTCGATTGGCTCCACGCCGATTTCCGGCGCGACGCGCCGACGCGGGCGGGCCTGTTCGACATCAACCGGTACGGAGATCTGTGACGAAAGCGGCCGCACGGTGCTGATGTGGCCTTGGTCACCTTACGGCTGAACCAGCGCCGCATGAGAACCCGATTCTCCGAGATCCCCAGCATCATCAGATCTCCAGTCGCGAACTGGTCGATGTCGTCTTCGAGCAGCACCCTGCGCGCATCACCAGCGCATCATTGGGAGTGGTCGCAGCGGATGCCGCACCAACCACGCGGCCCCAACACGAACCAGACAGCGATGAAACCCGGCGTTCGGGAACGCGGCCCGAATCTCGGACACGTACGTGCGAGGCAACCCGAACCGGACGACTCCCAGGCTCACATCCACGAGATCCGCACGACGGAAGGCTTCCGCACGCTCGCCGCCCGTCCATCGACACGGCCGTAGCTTGTGGTGCCAGGCGATCATCTCAGCGACCTCGCGAACCTCGTCGGCACGTCCGTGCTCGGCAAGATAGGCCTCCGCCCTCGCCGCCGACGGCGCCAGGTAGTCAAAGGTGCCGTCCGACCAGATACCGAGGTCGTGATACACGGCCGCAACGGCGACGCGCTCGTCGAAGGCCGCGTCGTCGAGCAGCGCCCGGCAGAAGTTGAACATGCGGTAGACATGGCCGCGATACGCCGTTGCGTCGTCGCCGAGGGACGCCGACCACGCCGAGAGAACGTCCTCGATCATTGGATCGGAGCGCACGATCTCCGGTGCCATCGCTGCCACCTTTCACACGTCGAGCCCCTACGCAATGATCAGAGCTACCTGGGTCGCCCTCGCGAACTGGAACGGGAACCCAATCCCAACGCCGAAGCTGATTGGTCAGATCCGTGTTGCGCCCACAGCTGGCGGTCGGTCAGGCGTGCCGGCCGAGGCGGCGTCCGGATTCAGCGTCCCGTGTGAGGCTCGGCTCGCCTACGCGCGGCGGCGTGTGCGGTCGGCCTCGAGGATCTTCGCGAGTGCGGTCTCGAGCGCGGCACGATCGAATGGTTTGGCGACGAAATCGATCGCGCCGGATGCGCGCGGTCGCCCATCGAGGTTCATGAAGCCCGAGGTGATGAGCAGCCGGATCGACGGATGCTCTTCCACAACCCGTTGCGCCAGGGTGAGCCCGTCCATGCCGGGGAGAACGACGTCGGTGATCACGACCGCAATGCCGGGTCGCCGACGCAGCACGCGGAGGGCTTCTTCGGCATCTGCGACGACGGTAGGTTCGTAGCCGAGGGACGTCAGCATCTCGGCTCCCACACGCCGCACCTCCGCGTCGTCGTCGACGAGGAGGACGGCGTTCGGCTCGGCCGGCGGCAGGTCCGGCTCCGCGGCCAGCGTCGTCTTCGCGACGGCCGCTTCGCGCGCTCGCGGCATGCGCACGCGAAATGTCGTCCCGCGACCCGGTGTGCTCTCGACATCGATCGTGCCGCCGTTCTGCGTGACGATGCCGTAGGTCGTGGCGAGCCCGAGCCCAGTGCCGCGCCCCGCCTCTTTGGTCGTAAAGTACGGCTCGAAGATGCGCTCACGCACGTCGTCGTCGATGCCGGCGCCGTCGTCGCGGACGATCAGGCAGGCGAACTCGTCTCCGGCATCGGCCTGGCACTCGGTGCCCACCCGAATGGTCCCGTTCGGCCCAACGGCATCGCGCGCGTTCAGCGTCAGGTTGAGCACGACCTGGGTTGCTTGGGCGCGATCGAGGAGCATCGGGCATGGATCCGGCTGCAGCTCGAACATCAGCGAGCGTCTCGAACCGATCGAGCCCTGGAGGACACTCTCCATGCGCTCGATGGTCTCGTTCCAGGTCAGGACTTCGGGCTTCGTCACCTGGCCGCGGCTAAACGCCAGCAGCTGACGCGTGAGGTCCGCGGCCACTTGCCCCGCCTGCTCGATGTGGCCGAGGAAGCGGCTGACGTCGGCAGCAGGCGCCGCTTCGCGCGCCAGCGATGCGTTCCCGAGAATGCTCGTCAGCACGTTGTTGAAGTCGTGGGCTACGGCGCCCGCCATGCGTCCGAGCGCTTCCATGCGCTGCGTCTTGACGAGCTGGTGCTCGAGCACCTGCTTCTCCTGTTTCACGCGCGCATGCGCCCGTTCGGTCGCGAGCAGCTGGCGGCCCCGCGCCATGAGGGTCTGTCGGAGCGAGGCGGACCAGGCGAGCGCGGCCAGCAGCAGCGCGATCACGGCAGCGGCGAGTAGCAGGAGCCCGCGGCGTATACGCGCGCTGAGAGGCTGCGGTTTCAGTACGCCGTGCCATCCGTCGTGGAGGGCGTCGTACGTCCCTTGAACCCGCACGGTCACGAGTCCTTCGTTCAGCTGTGCGAGCAGGCGCGACCGTCCTTCCGGCACCGCGAACCGGAGCGCCTCGGCATCGATCGTGAACCCGACGGTGCGCACATTGTCGATGCCGAGCCCGCGCAGCAAGTAAAGTCCGGACAGCTCGGGCATGATCACGGCATCGACACGGCCCGCGGTCAACTCTGCGAGCGCGGCCTGCATCGTCGGCGCGGAGACCAGGCGCAGCATGTGCTGCTCGCTCAGCTCCTGTAGATGCTCGTCCCAGATCGTCCCCGCAGTGACTGCCACCCTGCGGTCGAGCAGCTCGCGCGGGTGCTCGAAGCCGGATTCCTTCCGTACGAACGCCGCATGATGCACGAGGATGGTCGGGATGCTGAAGTCGTGGTGCTGCTCGCGCGCCTCGGTGCGAATCATGCCGATAGCGACGTCAAGCGCGCCGCGCTCGAGATCACGTCGCAGCTCCGTCCAGGTCCCCGTCCGGATCTCGTACTCGAGGCCTTCGACCTCGGCGACGGCGCGGAACAACTCGACGCCGAACCCCGCCGCGTTGCCGTCGTCGTCGATGAACTCGTACGGTGCGGAGTCATGCTCGACCCCGACGATGAGGCGCTCGCCCGTATCGGCCGAGACCACCGCAACGGCCAGCATCGCGACCGCACCGACGAGCCACGCCGCCGCGATCCCGCGCACCCGTCGTGCGAGCATCGTTCTGCTCCGGAACCAACTTCCGGCCGGCATTGGCTGCCACGTCACGATCCTCACCACGTCTCCTCGCCACGGAGTCGTCGTAGCAGGGCGATGCGCGCGATGTAAGATCGTCGCTCGTCGGTTCGCGGCGCTGCGACGCGGTGCAGCCTTCGCTCGCGAATCGGTTCGTGTCAGGGAAACATGATACACCGGCGCAACGCAGCGCGGCCGCTTCCCCACGCCCAAGAACCGTCCGAGGGCAGTCATTCGCACTCGCGGGAATCGTAGTTGCGTTCGCGCACGTTCCCGATTCCGCGACGCACGCATCCGCCGAACTTTCAGAAGTGGGAGGCACGACACCCGCGCCCGCATGAATCGGCAGGCGCTGTCGTGGCACGCGCGTTGCTGTCTACCCGTTGTGGGACGGCGCAGCCTCGATACGCCGACCGCAAGGAGGGCTCGCGTGAAATACAGCCTATTGGCAACAACAGGAATGGCGATGCTTCTGGCCCCCACGGTCGTGGCCGCGGATCTCACGATCACGGACTGCCGCGTCGATGCGGCGTGCCGCGCAGTCGGGGCCAAGACCGTGATCCAAGCACCGAACGACCGCGTCATCGTCGCCGCGCCGATCGAGCCGGTGCCCGGCACTCGCGTGATCAGAATCGAGGCCCGGGAGATCGAGGTAACGGAGGCTGGCGGCATAACGGCCGACGGCAAGGGCAAAGCGATCGCGCTGCTCGCCGACACCATCGTCACGGTTCGCGGACCCCTTCGGGCGACGAACCCGAACGGCGATATCGTCGTCGAGACGGGCGGAGCCCTCACCGTGCTCGGACCCGATCAAGGATTTCCACCGGGTGCGATGCTCACGGCCGGCGATCGGGTGCGCCTCGCCTGTGACGAGCCGGCGTGCGTCGTCTCGATCGGGCGCGCGTCGCTGAACGCGCGCCGTATCTACGTCGAGGCCGACGGCGACCTGCAGCTCTGCGACAATCTCTTCACAACCAGTAGCCCGCGCGATCTGATCAAGCTGACGTCGCACGAAGGCTCGATCATCCAAGCGCCGCCATCGACGGCCACAATGACCGCGCGCCAGGCATCCCTGAGCGGGGACCGCGGGGCCGCCATCGACTGGCTGCACCTGCTGTTCGAGTCGTGCCACTGCGAAGACGTCACGGGCTGCGGCGATGGCATCCTGACGGGCGTCGAGACCTGCGACGATGCCAGCCTCGCGGGCGGCGATCCCGTCTTTCAACCCGGCGCGCCTCCAGGACGCATCTGCCGCCGTCCGGAGCATCCCAGCGACCCCTGCACCTTCTGCGGCGACGGCCTGCTCCAGACCGGCGAGGACTGCGACGACGGCAACGCCGTCGCGGGCGACGGGTGCTCGAACGAATGCAAGGCGCGGGTGTGCGAGAACGAGTTCCGCGGAGGCGTCGAGAGCGCGATGTTCGCCACGGCGGCCAAGGACATCGCCATGGCAGGCGTCCGACTCCACATCGAGATCGCCGAGAACATCGAACTCACCGCCGGCGAGATGATCGATCTCACCAACGCGGTAGTCAGCAATCTGCACGGCAAGCCCGGAGAGATCGAGATCGAAGCCGGCCGCGGCAGCGGCCTGGTCACGATCGGAGGCGCCACGCTGCTCGACGACCAGAAGGGTGGCCAGGCGCCCGACGTGTCGGAGATCAACGGACGCGAACAGCTACCGCACACGGGGCACAACAACGTCGTCGGCGTACCGGCGATGGACGATTGAACGGAGGATCCATGAGGCACCTTGTCAACGGTACGATTGCCGCCACCGCAGGACTGCTGCTGGTGGTGACTGCGCCCTGCGCGGACGCCTGTCCGACGCTCAACCTGACGACCCGGATCGACGCGGCGACGTGCTGCGAGCGCCTGGGACCAGGCGGAGAACAGATCTACGCCAACCCCGCATTCGTGGTCCGGGGCATGCTGCGCATCATCCCGCATCCCAAGGGCCTTCCGCCCCCGGTGCTCGCGAATCTGGCGGTGGAAGTGCAGACGCGCCCCGACAAAGAATGGACGACGCAGGCCCGGCTCGTCTTGAACGAGTACGGTGCCGGTAGCGTCGAGACCTGCCGGGGCGCGCTCTCACAAACCGCGCCGGACGGCCGCCTGATGCTCGTCGACGAGGCGAGTCGTACGATATCCTTCCAGCAGGCACAGGCACTCACGACCGGCAAAAACTACATCCGGTTCGTCGGAGTCTTTCGCGGGCCGCTGCCCCCGTTCGAGTTCGTCGCTGAACCGGGCCGGAGCAAACGGACACGGATCCGAACGTTCGCGACACTGATCGGTGGACGGGCGAATGCCCTCTGCTCCGTCGACGCCGATGGTGACGGCCTCGTCGAAACGCAGGTCTCGACCCTGCTCAAGGCCCGCTATCGGCGCATCGAAGAGCACGGACTGCCAATCGAGTAGCCTCACGAGGACATGTGGTCACTGCGCCGCGGCGTGTGCTCCAACCCACGCCGCGCGACTGAGGACAAATGACTATGATCAACTTCCGAGCTGCCCGATGGCTCCCTCTCGTGCTTGCAACGTCGTTGCTGATCGGAGACGTGCGCGCCAACCAGCTGATGGAGCTGATTGGCGCCGCGCCATTCGATCCGTTCTGCGCCACGTGGTGACCGAGGCGGGATCGTCGTGGGATGGCACCCCCGTTCGACAGGAACACCTGTGACCCCTCGTCGGCCATCCGACGTGTCACGCGACCCCATCCCGCGGGAAGGGCCCTGCCGATGAACAGCAACGCCGCGGCTCGCGATGAGATGGTCCGCTCCCAGATCGAGACGCGGGGGATCCGGGATCGCGCGGTACTGCACGCGATGCGAACGGTCCCGCGCGAGCAGTTCGTCGCTGAGGAGCTCGCCGAGTTCGCGTTCGACGACGCACCGCTCCCGATCGAGGTCGGCCAAACGATCTCTCAACCCTACATCGTTGCCGCCATGACCGCCGCGCTCGATCTCCAACCCACCGATCGCGTACTGGAGGTAGGAACGGGCTCCGGCTACGCAGCAGCGGTGCTGAGCCGCATCGCTGCCGTGGTCTACACGGTCGAGCGCCACGAGGAGCTCGCAACGCTCGCCGCGCGACGGTGCCAGCAACTCGGCTACGACAACGTGTACGTACGCCACGGTGACGGGACGCTCGGGTGGAGCGAACACGCCCCGTACGACGCAATCATCGTCGCCGCGGCTGGTCCGGATGTTCCCGAGCCCCTCGTGGATCAACTCGCGATCGGCGGCCGACTGGTCATCCCCATAGGGGACACGCCACGCGAGCAGCACCTCGTCCGCGTCACGCGCCTCGCGCACCGTGAATTCACACGCGACAACCTTGGCGGGGTACGCTTCGTGCCACTCGTCGGTCAGAAAGGATGGTCGTCGGACGAGGAGGATGCGGTCGAGCGCCGGCAGCCTCCCATCGCGCCCGAGCGCAGAGCGCCGCGCGCGTTCGGCTGCAAGGGGAGCTCGAAGCGGGTGAGCCTCCAGGCGCCCTCGACAGGTGCACCCCAAAGATCCGCTCGAGGTCGGTTACGACGCTGGAGCACGTGACCCCAATGGCGACCTGAAGTGGCCCGATACACTGCGCGGTACAGCCCAATCGCGGCCGAGAATCCGATGACGTGCGGTGAATAGGGGCCATATTCACCGCGTCACTTGCGGTGAATACCTGCCGTGGTGGATGATTGCAGCATACAATCGCCGCACCAGGTGCGGTGAATATGACCTACGTTCACGAACGCCCAGGATGGCCAGATTTCAGGTGGGGTAGCGAAGCCCTAGCAGGCGCGTTGGCAGCTGTGCGCCACAAGCAGGGCAACCACCTCGGCAAGATGGAGGCCTTGGGCTTTGAACTCCGTGCCGAGGCGAACCTCACGGCGCTGACCGATGAGGTTGTGAAGTCCTCGGCCATCGAGGGGGAGAATCTCAACTCAGAGGAAGTCCGCTCATCGATCGCTCGCAAGCTCGGGCTCGATGCCGCGGGACTCCCGAAGCCGGGGCGTGAAGTCGAGGGCATCGTCGAGATGATGCTCGATGCAACGCGAAACTTCGAAACGCCGCTCACCGCCGAGCGGCTCTTTGACTGGCACGCCGCGCTCCTTCCGACCGGCCGAAGCGGCATCCGCCGCATCTCGGTTGGCGCATGGCGCACCGGAGAAGCTGGTCCGATGCAGGTCGTTTCTGGACCCGTAGGCTGCGAGCACGTGCATTTCCAAGCACCCGACGCCAACCACCTCGAGACCGACATGGCGAAGTTCCTTGAGTGGTTCAACGCAACCTCGGACATCGATCCCGTTCTCAAGGCTGCAGTCGCGCACTTCTGGTTTGTTACCATTCACCCGTTCGACGACGGCAACGGCCGCATCGCGCGGGCTATCGCCGACATGGCCCTTTCCCGAGCGGACGGCTCCAAGGACCGCTTCTACAGCATGTCCTCCGGAATCGAAGCAGAGAGAAAGGACTACTACCAGCAACTCGAATTCGCCCAGCGCGGCAACCTTGACATTACTGCCTGGCTCACGTGGTTCCGTGGGTGTCTCGGTCGAACAATCGAGGACGCGGACAGGACGCTTGGTTCCGTGCTTCGAAAGGCGAGACTCTGGCAGCGAATCAATCCAATCCCCGTCAATAAGCGACAGCTCAGCGTCATCAACCGGATGCTAGAGAACTTCAAGGGACATCTCACCACGTCGAAGTACGCCAAGCTCGCCAACTGCTCGACCGACACCGCACTTCGTGACATCCGTGAACTGCTCGGGCGGAGTATCCTCGTAAGGAATTCCGGCGGCGGTCGAAGCACAAGCTACCGCTTGGCTGATCCCGACGAGTTGCCCCTATGAACGGGAATTGGGTCCAGGGGCGAAAACGGATACGAAACGCCTGAATGTCTCCCATCTCCACTTCATGGGCGCAGCGGCCTGCCCCGATCCCGGCAGGCGCGCCGAGGGCGAGCGCCTCGCGGCTGCAGGCTGAGGATGAGCAGTAGATGTCGAGCAACGTCAGGATCCTGCTCTGGGTCGCGGCTGGACTCGTCGCGTGCACGGCCGACGCCGTGGGGCCGCTGGAACGTTTCGGCGCCAGTGTCCCGACGGGCAATGCAATCTCCGCAGCCGACGTCGTACGGAACCCGGCAACGATGCGCGACAAGACGATCATCGTCGAGGGTATCGTGCGCAAGGTCTGCCAGCGCAAGGGATGCTGGATGGAGGTCGCCGCGTCCAAGGATCCCGACGCGGACGGATGCCGCGTCACGTTCGAGAACTATGGATTCTTCGTGCCGACCAACGCTATCGGTGCCGCGGCGCGGGTGCACGGGACAGTGGTCGTCACGACGCTCGCGGCGGGGCACGTCGCACACCTGGAGGCTGAAGGCGCGCATTTCAGCAACAAGCGCGCGGACGGCAGCGCCAGCGAGGTTGGCATCGTCGCATCGGGGGTCGAGATCCGACGATAGACGGTGACTGTCTACCCGGAAGCCTGACGTGATGAGGAGCACCGCCGCCAATTCGGCTCGATCGTTGACTCGCGGCGACGCGTTCCCTATCTGCGTGGACAGGTGGCATCGTTGACGTCGACGATCGAAGGGCCTCGCGCGATGGCGGGCAACGTCGCCCAGCTCACGGGCAAGGTCGTCCAGAACACGGGCAACGTCGCCGAGCTGCGGCAGCTCGATCCGATGCGGGCGCACGGGGCCTGGATCTACCTCTTCGCGTCCATCACCTCCGGCGCACTGGTGGGAACCGAGCACGCAGTCGAGCTCGCGATGCTGGTCGGGACAGGGTTCGCAGGCGCCTACCTTGTCACCGCCTCGATCTCAGCCGGGCTACGACGAAGGAAGCGTCAGATCCTGCTCGGAGGAAGTCTCGCGGCGCTGGCACCATTGAGCGCCCTTTGGATGGGTGCGGAACCGGGCTTCGTTGTCGTCGCGGCCTGCGCGGCGGTTCCGGCGCTCACCGCCATTGTGCTGGCCAAGCGCGTAGGGTGCCTCGCACGATCATACTTGCTGGTCGGGCTTGCGGCGGTCGTCATGGCGGCGCCGATGACCGCCGTAGCTGGAGGAGCCAGCTTCCCACGTGCGGCGTTGCTGTTCGGGCTCCTGTGGCCCTTCTTCAGCTGGCGAACCTTGCTCGTGGCTGCCAGCGTGCACGACCGGGAACCATGGGACCCCCAGCAACTGAAAGCGCGAGGCCTGCGGGAAGCTGCAATCGGCGCCGTTTGGACGCTGGTGGTCACGATCGTTCTGCGAATCGCTTGAATCCAGCGGACCCGCGCGTTCAGCGATACAAAGAAGTGGAGGCGGGGGGAATCGAAAACCCGGGTCGAGGACGACGCGGTAGGAAACGGTAGGTATTCTCCGCTGTTTCGCGTACTCGGGATACCGGAAGCTACCGAGATCTACCGCACTAGCGTCCCTCAGGGACACGTCCCGTGGGACGACGAAGCGCGGTCCCGGGCGTCGAACTCCTCCAACAAGCTGAACGTCAGGCTGCCTCGGACGGATGAGCACGCTTGATCTTTCGGAGCGTAGGCCCCTCAGAGCGTGCCGCGTGAAAGAGATCCCAGCGCTGCTGCACGTTGAGCCAGAACTCCGCTGACGTACCCAAGAACTTGCCGAGGCGAAGCGCCGTGCTCGGGCTGACACCCCGCCGACCATTCACGAGCTCGTTGACCCGCTGGTAGGGTACCCGAATTCCGTCTGCGAGTTCCCGTTGGCTCAGCCCCATCGGCCCAAGGAATTCTGCCTGCAGCATCTCTCCGGGATGCGTCGGCTCGCGATGCGTCGGAACCCTGATCATGCCTTCACCTCTCTAATGATAGTCGACGATCTCGACCCGATCGGGTCCGTCCGCTGTCCACACGAAACAGATCCTATACTGGTCATTGATTCGAATAGAGTGCTGGCCTCGGCGGGCACCCGCCAGCACCTCAAGCCGGTTCCCCGGCGGAACACGAAGCTCCTCGAGCCGGATCACGGAGTCGAGCTGGTCCAACTTGCGCGTCGCCACTCGCCATAACCTTTGCGGACACGTTCGACGTGCCGCCTTCGTGGCCCGTCCGTTGAACACATCCTCCGTCCCGGCCCTTCGAAACGCACGGATCACGAACGCATGATAGCCGGGCGTCCATGCTAACACAACAGGTCACCGTAGCCGTGGCCGCAAGAACCCGTCGATCAAGCAGCCACGGAAGCCAGGGAGCCGCCCTCCGGGTCCTCGGCCTGCTCGTCAGCCCGGAAGGCGGTTCGAATTGGTTGCGTCAGTCGAGGCGGGGGAATCGAACCCCAGACGAGTCGTGACTTCTCGCGCACTTACTCCACGGTGCTGTGACACGTATGACCCCCTTTCGGCCATCTAACGTGTCACGCGACACAACGAGTCGATCATGCCAGCCGGTTGAAGACGGCACGGCTTCGCGTCGACCGAGGCCTGTTCCCGACGCCGCAGACGCACGGGAGCAGACCCAGCGGAGGGCAGCCCTGCCGAAGCGCCTCAGTCTACGACACGACGCACGTAGCGCCCGAGTCGTCTCGGTCCGAAGCAGACGTTCCACTCCGCGCCGATACAGTTTCCGCTCACCGGGTTGAAGCCCTAGCGGGTCAAGCAGCGGCAGGTCCCGCCAATGCACACGAGCTGGGAGCCCGATGTCCCCTGCACCGCGGCATTGCTCGCAGTTGGCGGAACATTGGTCGACCACTGATTTTGACCCGGGGCAACCCCTGCGCTACGAAGGGCGTTCTGAGGTGACTATCGTGACGACCGGACGCGAAATCATGACTCCCAACGTCCTGACCGCCCGTGCGGACTGGTCCATCCAGACCCTCGCGGAGCTTTTCCTGTCCAATCTGATATCGGGGGCGCCCGTGCTCGACGAGGACGAGCATCTCGTGGGCGTCGTCTCGGTGACCGATGTCCTACGCCACACGCGCGGCAACCCTGCCGGTACACACGAGCGGCCCGACACGCACGACTTCTACCTCCACGGCCTTGAGAACTACTCGCGGGAGGACATCAGGGCGCTGCAGCTCGACGACGACGCCGAGATGCTGGTGCGCGACATTATGACCTCCGTGGTCTTCGATGTCGGGCCCGACACCAGGGCGCAGGACATCGCCGACACGATGATCAAGGGACGCATTCATCGCGTCTTTGTCACCGACAACAAGAAGGTCGTCGGCGTGATCTCTGCTCAAGACATGCTCAAGCTCGTGCGCGACATGTAGCGTCCACCGAGCGCCTTCGCGGGCGGAGGGACGCGCCTCCGAGTACGCTCACAACAACGCGGGCGAGTAGAGACGCGAGCGATCACGCCCCCGATGAGACCGATCTTGCTGAGCAGGTCTGTGCTCCTTTCCGGCACCTCGCGCCGGAGCTCTACCGCTCGTCGATAGGCACGAAACGACGCTCGGTCGGCCCGGTGTAGATCTGGCGCGGTCGGCTGATCGCGTTGCCCGGCTCCTGGTGGTACTCGAGCCACTGCGCGATCCAGCCCGCCATGCGGCCCATCGCGAACATCGCCGTGAAGCTCGGAGTCGGAATCCCGAGCGCCTTGAAGATCACCCCCGAGTAGAAGTCCACGTTCGGGTAGAGCTTGCGCTCGATGAAGTACTCGTCCGAGAGCGCGATCCGCTCCAGGTCCACCGCGATCTCCAGCAGCCGGCTCGTCACCCCTAGCCGCTCGAGCACGTCGGTCGCCGCTTGCTTGATGATACGCGCTCGCGGATCGTAGTTCTTGTACACCCGGTGCCCGAATCCGTTGAGGCGCGACGTGTCGTCGTGCGCCTTGGCCTGCTCGACGAACTGCTTGCCCGTGAGCCCCTCGTGATCGATGGCCTCGAGCATTTCCACCACTTGCTGGTTCGCGCCCCCGTGGCGCGGCCCCCACAGGGCGCTGATCCCCGCCGAGATCGAGGCGAACAGGTTCGCCCGCGAGCTCCCCGCGATCCGCACCGTGCTCGTCGAGCAGTTCTGCTCGTGATCCGCGTGCAGGATCAGCAGCATGTCGAGCGCCCGCGCAACCACCGGGTCGGGCTCGTAGTCCTCGCACGGCGTCCCAAACATCAACCGCAGGAAGTTCTCCACGTAGCTCAGCCGGTTGCTAGGGTACAGGAACGGCTGCCCGATCGAGTGCTTGTACGAGTACGCCGTGATCGTCGGGAACTTGCCCAGCAGCCGCTCGATCGACGCGTGCACTTGCGCCGGATCGACCGGATTCAGATCCTCCGGATAGAACGTCGAGAGCGCCGCCACGACCGCCGAGCACGTTGCCATGGGGTGCGCGGCCTTCGGAAACGCCGCGTAGAGCTGGCGCAGGTCCTCGTGCACCATGGTGTGATAGCGAACGCCCTCCACCCAGGCATCGAGCTGCGTGCGGGTCGGCAGCTCACCCCGGATAAGCAGATACGCCACCTCCAGGTAGCTGCTCCCCTCGGCCAGCTCCTCGATGGGGTAGCCGCGGTAGCGCAGAATGCCCTGCTCCCCGTTCAGGAACGTGATCGCGCTCTCGCAGCTTCCCGTGTTCTTGTAGCCCGGGTCGAGCGTGATCAGGCCAGATTGACCTCGGAGCTTCGTGATGTCGATCGCCCGTTCCTGCTCGGTTCCCACTACGATGGGAAGCTCGTACTGCTTTCCGTCCACCTCGAGCCTTGCGTACGGGTCCATGGCACTGCCTCCTCTTGCGCCGCGGATCGTGGCCTTCCCCTACCCCGACCACCGTAGCGCGGAATCCAACCGTTCCAGGGCGTCCTATGTCGTCGCCCGCGATGCTCGCCCTCCACCTGGCGCGGCAGCATCCCCGCGTCGGGATCCAAGGCCCTCGCGAGACAGGACACGCTTCGCTCGTGGCGCTCCCCTTCGGAGACACCATCGCACACCTCCGCGTTGGGACGACGTCTTCGACCAACTCACTCGCAATTTGCAAGGGTCGCGCCAATCTCAAGCGCTCGAGCAACCAGACAATCAGCCTCGAGCCCGGGTCTTGGACCGGCGTGAGCGGAAACCCATTCCCAAAGATGACGATCGCGTCACGGGCAGGATTCCAATTCCTTGGACAACGACCTCAGGCACTCCGCGACGGCAGTGCCCCCGCGGCCACTTGCAGCTTTCGCAGCTCCTCCTCGCCGTACGCGAGGAGATCGTGCAAGTCGGGAATCGCATCCCAATCGGCGACGAATCCCCAGAACAAGCCGCCGTCGTAGCTGAGCAACGCGATCGTCAACGCCTGGCGGGAGAACAGGAACGCCAGCGGGAAGATCTCCAGCAGCGGGGCCTCGAGGAGATAGACCGGGAACGGAGGTCCGGGGATGTTCGTCACCGACAGGTTGTACGCCCGCGTACGCGCCGCCAGACGCGCCAGCTCGGTGGGCAGGTCGGTGAAGGTGATGTCGCTGAAGCTCTCTAGCAACTCGATCGCGTGGGTTTGGTGCGAGTGCTTCAGCGCGTCGGTCGATGCGATGACTCGCCGCAATCGCCCCTCTGGGGACGTCTCGTCGACCGGCAGGGGAATCGTCATCACACCGACACGGTTTCCGAGCTTGCCGCGATCCGCGTGCGGGCGCAGGTTGACGGGCATCGAGAGCCGAATCCCGATGCTCGCGAGTGGAACGTGCCGCGCCTCGAGGAACGACCGCACGACGCCTGCCACGATGGCGAGGACGACATCGTTGACGGTACCTCCCAGATGGCGTTTCACCTCCTGCACTGCGTCGAGGTCGACGCGCATCCAATCGACGCGACGGTGGGGCCCGACCGCTCCGTTGAGGGGTGTGTCGGAGGCGATCGTCAGATTGCCGAGCGCGGCATCGATGAATCCCGAGAGCACCTCACGCCACGATGCCACGGCCGCAAGGGGATCGCGGAGCGCGCGGCCCATCGACTGCAGTGCAACCAAGGGCAGCGTGGCGCGCAGGGACAGCTCCTCCACGAGCAGTCGTGCCTTCCCCGGCGCGGGTCGTGGCTGCCACGTCCTCGGCGCGGGCGTCATCGACGTCGGCTCCATGCTGAGAATGGAGGCGAGAATGTCGACGCCGGAGATGCCGTCGATCATGCAGTGGTGAACCTTCGTAATCAGGGCCACACGGCCGCTCTCGAGGCCCTCGACGAACCACATCTCCCACAGTGGTTTGCCGCGGTCGAGTTGCTGGGACACGAGCCGGCCGGCAAGCCGCTTCAACTGCCGCAGCGTGCCCGGGTAGGGCAGGCTCGTGTGCCGGAGGTGGTACGCGAGGTTGAAGCGCTCATCGTCAATCCATACGGGCTGATTGAGCAACGGCGTGTACGCCAGCCGCTGCCGAAAGCGACGGTTGCTGTCGAGCGATGCCTCGACGACAGCGGAGAGCCGTCCGAGGTCGAGGCCGCCACGCGCGTCGGACAACGGCGCTGCCTCGAAGACGCACACCGCCCCGATGTGCATCGAGACGTTGGCGTCCTCGAGTCCGAGAAAAATGAGGTCTGTCGCCGTGAGCCGGTCGTACCCGAGAGCGGCCATCACGAGCGTTCATAGCAACAGGCGCGACGAAGCGGAATGCATCGGCGGTGACGCCGCAAGCTCACCCAGGCCCAGCACGCCAAACGATCAGGGCTGCCGCGGACTGCCGTAACCGGCATCCTGTCGCCCCTCGCCCCGAGGCCTCGCGGTCAGGGCTGTAGATCGAGCCCGCCTGCGCTGAGTAGCTCGCGGAGCCGCGGGACGGTCCTCTCGAGCATCTGCTCGGCGCGACACGCCTGGTGACGCGCACCGCACGCAGCAACCTGCGCGGCCGAATCGAGCGGCGTCACTCCGAGCGCCGCGCACTCGCTCGCGTGAATCGCGAACCCGAGGCCCGTCGCGCCGAGAAGATCCGCCGGGGCGAGCTTCGGCAGGCCACACGCCTTGACGACCTTGGCGGCCATCTTGGCTGTGAGTCCCTTCGCCGGATCGCTCAGCTTCGCGTCGACCTTAGTGCAGGTCTTCCGGGTCTTCGCGATGCACGCTGGCACGTCCGACTTCGTCTGGACACACGCGTACACTTTGTCGCTACACTTCTGCACCGTCTTCAGCCAATTCTTGACGAACTTCACGCCTTCCTTCTTCAGCGTCTTCTCGCACTTGACCGCGGCCTTGCCGCGCCCCTTCGGGTCGCCGAGCCCGAGTCCACCGCCGTCGCTCCCGACCGAGAGGCAGGGAAACTCCGTCGCTGGATCGCGTCCCCCAGCAGTGAGAAGCTCGAAGGCCCGCGGCACCAGCAGAGCGAACACGGCGCTCGCTCGGCATGCGTGGTGGCCGCCGACGCATTCTGCAACGTCGCCCGCGTCGTCGATACTCGAAACGCCGAAGGCGGCGCACCCCGCCTCCTCCGCGGCAAACCCGAGACCGGTCGCTATCCGCAGGTCCGGGACATCGACCTTCGGCGCGTCGCATGCCTTCTCGATTGCTTTGGCGAGCTTCGGCTCGTCCTTCGTCGTGATCTTCGCCAACTCCTTCCCGCACTTGGTACTGGCTTTCGTGACACAGTCGGGCTCGCCCGGCTTCTGCTGCAGGCAGAGAAAGACCGCGTTCACGCATTTGTCGAGATGCTTCAGGAACTGCTCCGCGTACTTCGCCCCGGCCTTCGCGGCGGTCTTGGCACACTTGGTGGCGGGCTTGCCGCGTGCTTTGGGATCGCCGAGGCCCACCAGCGCGCCGTCGGCCCGTGCCGCACACTCGGGGTCAGAGCGATCAATCTGAGTA
The DNA here is from genome assembly GCA_029262315.1 of Deltaproteobacteria bacterium. Classification (GTDB taxonomy): domain Bacteria; phylum Desulfobacterota; class Binatia; order UTPRO1; family UTPRO1; genus JAJCZP01. The sequence goes on from JAJCZP010000138.1 coordinate 25,657, forward strand.
TCACCCTCGTCGTCGACGCAATTGAAGCAATCCTCCCCCGGAATGTTCGTGGGCGTCGGCAGGGGCGTCGGCGTCGGGCTGAGCGTCGGCGTGGGGGTTGGTGTGGCGGTCGCCGCCGGATCGGGCGTAGCGCTCGGCGCGTTGTTGAACGTGCAGGTGACAGTCTCCGAGGCCTCGACCTTGATCGTCGCGACGCCCGCCGCTCCCGAACTGTTGGCGTCGTTGCAGGCAATGCTGGTCGCCGTCCATCCAGTAGGCACGGTCTCGGTGACGGTATAGGTGCCGGTCGCCAGGTTTGCGAAGCTCATGCTCTTCGGCAGCGTCACGTCGAGGTCGTCGTCGAGGAAGAACTGTCCGATGCCGCCCGTGCCGTTGAACTCGAAGTCCTGGGGATCGGTGCCGCCCACCTCCTTGGCGATGACGATCGTCCCGCTCGCCGGGCCGGCGGTCTCGGTCTCGCACGAGATGAGTGTGTCGCCAGGCTCGTCGTGAATGCATTCGTCGGTGCCGTCGCCGCCGTCCTCAATGTCGCTACCGCCCTTGCCGTCGAGGAGGTCGGCGCCGTCGCCGCCCTGGAGGTGGTTCGTCTCGGTGTTGCCGACGAGGGTATCGGCGTGCCCCGAGCCGATCAGGTTGTCGATGGCCTCGAGCGTATCAGTCGAGCCGCCGGTGGCGACGCCGGTGCCGAGATCGGCGTTGACGCCGTTCGGGTTCCCGGCGTACGAGACCGTGTCGTCGCCGGCGAAGGCGGGGTCGAGAAAGACCCTGCCTCCGTTCAGGTGGTCGTCGTCGGGTCCGCCGATCAGGGTGTCGTCGTCCTCGCCGCCCGCGAGGCCGTCGTTGCCCGGCCCGCCGTTCAGGGTGTCGTCGCCGCGGCCGCCGAACAGCGAGTCGCCGTCTTCCCGTCCCTCGATGTCGTCGGCGCCGAGGCCGCCGGTGAGAAGGTTCGGTCCCGCGTCGCCCCGCAGGGTGTCGTCCTTGGACGAGCCCTCGACGTCCTCGATGTCCGGTACGGTGTCGATGCCGGCCCCGGTGGCGGTGTCGGCCGCCAGGTCGACGGTCACGCCGAAATCACTTCCGGCGAACGATGCCCTGTCCCGCTCGGAGCCGCCGTCGATAGTGTCGTTGCCGGGGCCACCGTTGATCGTGTCGTCGCCCGCCTGACCGTTCAGGATG
>JAJCZP010000139.1 GCA_029262315.1 Deltaproteobacteria bacterium
AAGCGGTGCGTCACAACCCTAATAGGTCGCCGGAAGTTTGCCGCCGCGGCCAATATCGAAAACGACCATACCCATATTTATGTGCTGACCGATGACGCCGCAGACGTGGCGGCCGAGGTTGCGGCAATGTGGGAAGCGATGCCCGGCGACGTGCGCGCGGCCATGGGCGATGCCCCGGAAGTTATCGCGGTTACGCCGGACGATGGGCCGGCCACGATTGCCGAGGCGGTGGAAGCTGCGCCGGCGGAAGACCCGCGCGCCGGCGAAAACCCGCCGCTCATGCCGGACCTGCCGGAAGCGCCGGACGAAGACGAATATACGATTGATGAATTGGAGGCCATGAAGCGGCCGGAATTGCTGGACCTGGCGGCCGCCAACGGCGTAACCGTCAACCGCGCGGCCAAAAAGGCGGACATTATCGCGGCGCTGATTGAAGGGGCCTAGCCTATGTCATTTGCGAGCGGAATCGTTGTCGAGGAAGGGCTAGGCGTTGACGCCAGCCCGACTCCTAACAGCCTTGCGGGCATAGCCGAGGCGGACCAATATTTCAGCGCGCGCAGTAATACCGATTGGAGCGGCGCGACCGAGGCGGCCAAGGCGGCGTCGCTGGTAGAAGCAACCGATTACCTAGAGCAAGAATACCGACTCCGCTGGAAGGGCATGAGGGTTAACACCGCACAAGCGTTGTCCTGGCCACGCTATGGCGTGATTACCGAAGATGCGTATGAAGCCGGCAACAACGTGGGCAGCGGCACCTATATCGGCGCGCCGCACGAAATAGAGCCTACCGTGGTCCCGCCTGAAGTGCGCGCGGCCGTCATGGAATTGGCCCTGCGTCGCATCGAGTCGACGGGCACCAAATTGGCGGCTGACCTGGACCGCGGCGGCGATATTAAAAAGGTTAAGGCCGGCAGCGTTGAAGTTGAATATGGCGAGTGGCGCGAGCCTGGGAAGCGATACCCGGTTGTTGAAGGCCTGCTAAAACCGTTTCTGAATGCCTCGGCCGGCTCTAGCCGGAAACTTCGAAGGGTTTAGGCCATGGGCCTGCTAGACGGAGACATTGCCAGCATTGTAGACGCGGCCGTCTCGCCGCTTTTGCTTTCTGCAGCCTTTCATTCCATCGCCCTGACGGATGACGGCGCCGGCGGCTATACCGAGGTTGAAGCCGTCTCGACCTGCAAGGCCTTTACCGATACTTATTCCGATTTCAAGGTTTTGAGCGGTGCCGCGCAGCCTGGCGATTACAAAATTGTCGTTGTGCAAAACACCTTGACGCCAACGCCCAAGGTCGCAGACAAGATCACCATTGAAAGCCGGAAGTACAAAATAACAGAGATTGCCGAAGACCCGGCAAGCGCAACATGGGAATTTCGCTGCCGTGACGATTAGAGACGACTCAAGCGGGCCGGAAAGAATGTTTCGAAACCTGGGTAACGGTATCGGGCGCGCGGTTTCCCAGGCGGTAACGGCATCGGCCATCATTGTGGAAAATGAGGCCAAGCTATTAATCAGAAACAGCCCAAAAAGCGGACGGACCTATAGCAAGGGGCACCGTGCCAGCGCGCCAGGCGAGCCGCCGGCCCAGGTCCATGGCGAGGCTGGTTTGATGGGATCAATTAAGACGCGCAGCCTTGGATTGTCTGCCGAAGTTTTCACCGGCCAAAACTATGCCGGATGGCTGGAATTTGGCACCGCCAAGATGGGCGCGCGGCCATTCATGGCACCGGCCCTGCGTAACAAGCGCAAGGACATTAACGCCAAAATCAAGGGCGCCGTGCGCAAGGCAACGCGAAGGGCGAAACGGTAATGGCTAAATATACAACACGGCCAAAGCGCCCGCGCGCAGAATGGGACGACGACGACTCGCCGCTCTTGCCGGCGCTGACTGTTTACGACGATTCCGGCGCCACCGAAACGGGAGTGCTTTCTAAGGATGGGGCTATGATTTACAGGGTAAAAGAGTTTGGCCCGATTGGATTTAAGGGTAACGGCTAATGGCCAAAAACCAAATGCAGGGCACAATAACGCGCGCCATTGCTATCTTGCGCGCGGACTCTGCCGTGGCTGCCGTCCTTGGCGATGCCGAATCCCCGCAAAACGTCCGCGTATATGGCGAGATTCCAGACAAGCCGGATTTCCCCTATTGCCGCGTTGAAACCGTGCGGGCCGATGATTTCAGCGACGCCTTGGCAGACGGCGCAGTAACCGCCTTTCGCTGCCATATTTTCAGCAATTACCGCGGGGAAAAAGAGGCGGCCCAGGCTGCAGACGCCATAGAAGACGCCCTGCAGAATGCGGACCTATCCGCCAACGTGGCCAACCATGTGTTATGTCGCCATATCCGTACCGAGCGACTAGGCGACCCGGACGAGTCTATTAGGCATTTCTTTTGCGAGTTTGAATCAACGCACTTGGCCTAAATGGAATATTGGCGCATTCCAAGGCTGCCAGATGACCTAACGGTTGCCATTGCCGCCGGCGGCCCTTCCCTATCCCGCGAAGACCTGCGCGCCGTCTGCGATGATGAAAACACGGCTACCATTGGCATAAACAACGTTTGCTTTATGGCCGAGGAAATCAGCCGGCCGCTTTGGCTGCATTATTTCTGCGATAAGAAATGGCACGATTGGCACGGCGACTCCCTGACGTACCGAAATATGGCCGCTAGGCACCGTGTAACCCTTGGCAATGCCGATATACCCGATAGCGGCCTAAGGCGCCTGCGTAACCTTGGGCGGGACGGATGGCACCCTTTAGAGCGTGATGGCATATGCGCGGGGCGCAATTCCGGCTTTCAAGCGCTTTACCTGGCCCTTATGACCGGCTGCGCCCGAGTCCTCTTGCTCGGCTATGATATGCGCATTGTAGAGCGCGAAGCGCACTGGCACCCGCCGCACCCGGCCGGCAACCCGCACCCGCATTCGCTAGATAGATTCGCGGAAATGATTGACACCCTGCGCCCGGTTGCGCAACAATGCGGAATCGACGTTGTAAACGTCACGCCAGGAAGCGCGCTAAACAGCTTCCGGCATTCAACGCTAAAGCAGGAGTTGCAAGGGGATGACAGGAAAAGTGAAATTGAGTCCGGGCGAGTATAACGGCCTTCAGCCCGCCTATGCCCACGGAAACCCACAAGACGGCGGCGACCCTGGCCTAACAAAGCGCGAATATGCGGCTATTGAAATTTATGCGCAGATGGCCGGACGCTATAAGATTGTTAACCAATTCGACCGGGAAGCCTGCAGTAAGTTTGCGGTTGAGTCCGCTGACGCGCTATTTGCCGAGTTGGCCAAATGAGCGGCGCACGGTGGAATCACCCGGCCAACCAAATGTCCGCGCTTCAATGGGCAACCGTTAACATTTTGGCGGGAATGTGCGCCGGCAATAAACTGTTACTTAATTGCACGCGGGACGATATTGGGCCGGCCGAGGAACACGCGCTAAAGGTGCAGGCCGTCGCGAATCTTGCTTCCGAGTTGGCGATGGCGGCGCTAGAGGCGCCGAGCGAATGACCCGCACCGCCTTTTTGCAAGTGCCGGCCCGGTTTCAGGACGGCCGGCACAACTCCATTGCCAAGGGCCTGCGGGCCGCCGGGTTTGAATTGGTGCCGAAACCAGATGGCGCCGATTTTGCCGTTACGTGGAATCTATCGAGCGGCGCCGCGCAGTATGCCAAGGCCAAAGCCAAGCGGGTTTTTGTATTTGAGGAAGGCTACACGCGCGGCTTGACGCCGGTGACGGCCTTTGCCTGCGGCCTTGACGGCCACAACGGCAGCGGCGCAATTCGCATTGGCGACCGCGGCCGGCTTAATGACGTTTTCGGCCTGCGCGCGCCAGAGCAATTGCGGCCCAAGGGAAAAAATCTGCTTATCTGTGCGAGTCGGGGAATGGGGGCACCGGGCATGGCGCAGCCGCGCGAATGGCCAGAGCAATTCATTACAGGCCTGCGCGATTGCAATTTGCCGGTTGTCATTCGCCCGCACCCGAAAGACAAGCGCCGCGCGCCGCGCACGGAGTCCTTGGCCGAGGACTTGCTTAACGCCTATCTAGTGGTCACATGGGGCAGCCAGGCGGCCACCTATGCGGCCTTGGCAGGTATCCCGTCATATTACTGCGGCCCGCACTTTTGCGCCTATCCTGCGGTGATGCCATGGGAAGGCCTGGACGCCGCAAAATTCGATCAATTCACGCTGGACTCGCCTGGCGAGACAGACATAGCCGCCGGGCTGGAATCGATGGCGTGGCAACAATTCACCGTGCCCGAAATAGAGTCGGGCTTTCCGTTTAGATGGTTGTTGGGGGAATCGTGATGGAGTCACAAGTCTGCATGAGTTGCCGTTTTTGGGACGTGCTTCCGGGCCATTCAGCGTGGGGCCGTTGCCGCCGGCGTCCGCCGCTTCCTGATTTTGGCGACAGGACCGATTCAGCCAATAAGGCGTGGCCGTGGGGGAGGTTTCCGCGGACCATGGACAATGATGGTTGCGGGGAATGGGCCGAGCGTGAGTCGGAAGCACATGAATATAGGAAATTTGAGGTTAGCCGCACGGCCATTAAAGGCGATTCCTACTACATGGTTCCGCCCGATTTTCTATGGATGCTACACGACGCACTGCAATACATGGCGGCCAACCCCGGCGATGGCGAGGCGGTTGCAAAAGTTATGGAAGCCGCTTGGTCATTGGCAAATCGCGTAAAAAAATGATAGGCGGCACCATCTACGCCCGCGGCAGCCTGCGCGCCCATAAGCTGGCCACGGCCTACGCCAAGGGCACGGGCGCCTTTCACCAAGTGATGCCGATAAAGCGAGGCCCGCCGCACGCTTTCTATGGCGTCCGCGATGACAAAATGTTGACGGTTTTTAATGACGTTTGCGCGAGCGGCGAGTCGTGGATTTACATAGACAACGGCTATTTTTCCCCTAACCGCGATGGCCTGCGGCTCTATTCGATAGAGGTTAAGGCAATGAGGCATGAAGGCCCGATAGAGTCGACAACCTACGGGCGGCAGCGTTGGGAGCGCTCGGAATATGCGCAGATTACGCCTTGGCGGACGGGCGGTTTCTATACCCTAATTGCGATGCAATCCCCGTATTGGTACGAAAAGCACGGCCTTGATTGGCGCGAATGGCTGGCCCAGGCCAAGGCCGACTCCCTGGAGTACACGGGCCTTAAAGCGGTTGTCAGGCATAAG
>JAJCZP010000140.1 GCA_029262315.1 Deltaproteobacteria bacterium
CCGACACGCTCCTCGCACTCGTGTGGACCCAGTATCAGTACTTCTTCTTCCCGCTGATCTTCGGGTACATCGGATTCCAGCTCCTGCGCGAGGACTGGCGCCGCGCTCCAGCACCGCAACCGTAACCAGCACCTTCGCCAACAGACGCCCGGAACCGTAGGCGTACGATGGCTACCCGAGCCACAGTGCGGCCTTTCAACAGGGCGCCCAGATACGGAATGGTGGGCGCCCTGCCGGCCCCGACACCGCACCGGCAAGGAGAAGGAGATCGAAGCGAGAGATGACACGAGCCCTCCTCGCCACGATCGCGGCTTTCTTCAACGACACCGACGTCACCAACGCGGGGGCCTGTCCGACACCTGCGGCACCGTTGCGAACGCGCCGGTCCTCACGCGCCTCAAGCCGCGCTTCTGGAGGCGTACCGAGGGTGCGGTAGCTCGAGGCGGATCGTCGTGCCGGCTCCGGGTGTCGAGCGTACGTCGAGGTGGCCGCCAAGCGCGATGGCGCGCTCCCGCATGCTGGAGAGGCCGAGCGATTTCAGATGAATGGTCGTGGTGAAACCACGCCCGTCGTCCTCGACCTCGAGATGAAGACCACGGCCGTCGATGCACAACCGGAGTTCGATCGCTGAGGCCTTGGCATGCCGAACGGCGTTGGCGAGCGCCTCCTGCGCGATCCGGTACACGGCGATCTCGTAGGTCTCGTCGAGACGGCGGAGCATGGTCTCGACGGTCACCGTCACCCGGCAGGCGTCGGACGTAAGTCCTCTCGCCAGCGACTGAAGACTCTCCTTCAAGCCGAGTTCGCGAAGCTGCAGAGGTTGCAGCTCGTGTGCGAGTTGGCGCAGATGCTCGACAAGTTCGTTCACATAGCGCTGCACGCGATCGAACGACTCAGCGACGTCTGGCGAGATCGCGCCGAGACGGGCACGGATCGACGCGACCACGATGCCGGTCCCGACGATCTCCTGGCAGATGTTGTCATGAAGATCGAGACCGAGGCGTGTCCGTTCCTGTTCGCGGATCGTGGTCTGCCGTCGCGTGAGCTGGCGGAGCGCGTCTTCACTGCGCTGCAATTCGTCGACTGATTGGCGGACCTGTGCTTCCGCCCGTTGACGCTGCGTGGTGGCCGCGGCCAGGAACAACCCTGTCACGCTGAGAACACCGACGAGCGTCTGCGATCCCAAGAGGGCGGGTACGAGTGGGTCGGCGATGAAGGGGCCGTCACCAGCAGCAGTCCGCCAGGCAGCGACCACGAAGATCACGAGCGCGACCATCGAGGCGCCGCGCGTCCCGAAACGGAGCGCCGCCCAAATCGCGGGCGGGAAGAGCAGATAGTAGTGCGGCGTGGCCCTCGTGAAGACCGCGAGGCTTACCACGAGGACGCACAGGCCGAGAGCCGCGCCTTCAGTCGTCGAACGGGGCGGTTGCACCGTCGGATCGGGTGGCTGGGCCCATGCGAGAATGACGGGGGCGGCCACCAGGACGCCGATGCAGTCTCCAAGCCACCACGTCCACCACACCAGCACCGTGGCCTCGAGCCCACCGAGCGCGAGGGCCGCGACGCCGCAAGTTGCGCTCACCAGAGTGCTTGCGATCGCGCCAAGGAGGACGAAGGCGAGGACGCTGCGACCACGGTCGAGGATGGGACTGTCGGTGCGAGCGAGGAGCCACCCGCCAGCGAGTGCGGCCAACGTATTGCCGGTCGCGATGACGGCGGCTGTCGACACTGGCGCGTCCGTCGACGCCGTGGCGAGGAGTGTGCCGAGGGCAATGCCCGGCCAGATGGCTGGGCCGCGCAGCAGGACGGCCGCGAGTGCGACGCCCGACGGCAGCCAGACCGCCGTCGCGTTCCCCGAAGCGATGGCCAGCTGCAAGCCGATGAGTGCCGTAACGACGTAGGCCAGGGCGACGGCCGTGATCCACCGTGCCCGCGACGGTGTGGCGGGCACGGCTGCGTTCGTCGGGTGAGTCGTCGGTAACATGACAAACGTCGAGCGGTCCATTCGGAGCGCTCGATCGGGTACAGCCTACAACACCTGAAAGACCTCGGGTCTAGCTATCCCGCCCCCGCCGGTGACTCGGTTCGTCGATTCGTTGCTTAGTTGCCGAACGCTTTGAGGGCGTTCCCGGCCTTCTTGGCGGAGTCGGCCGTATCCTGCACAGCGCCCGCCGCCTCGGCGGCTTCGCCGACCTTGCCGGTGGCCGGCGCCGCGGCCTCGCCCGCCTTCTCCGTAGCGGCGTCGGTGGCAGCATCCTTGGCGACATCGGCCGCGGTATCGGCATCGACAGCGCCAGCGGCCCCGACAGCGCCGGCCGGAATACCCGCATCCTTGGCGAGCGAGTCCACCGCGGCGTCCTTCGCTGCCTCCGCGGCATGGCTACCTGCGTGGACGGGGCCGGCGAGGAGCACGGCAAGTGCGGCGGAACCAAGCGCAAAAACCTTCATCGAGTGGAGCATGTTACGGACCCTCCTCCCAGCGCGTGTGCACCGGGCTTCGTTCGTACGGAAAGAGTGAGTGGCGAGCAGTTCTCTCGCCGTACTGGTTGTCCAAGACGCTGCCCCGTGTGTCAACTACCTCCCATCATGATCTTCCGCAGCGTCTGGTCGAGGACAAGGCACGGGACTATATTCCCGACGATGGCTCGACCGACGATCGCGACCCTCCCCTGGATGGCGGTCCTGGTTCTTGTGTCCCTCGGCAGCGATCGAGCCACCGCGGCCCCGGCCGTCGTCGGAACGCTCTCGATTCCCGGTGGCGCGCGGGTCACGTCGATGCGCGTGGTCGACAACACGGCCTACCTCGCCATGAAACGAGCCGAGACCACCGACCTGTTGGTCGTTGATCTCCGTGACCCCTCCCATCCGGTCCTTTCTCCGGAGGCCGCGGTCGAACTCCAGGCCACCGTCCACGACATTGCCGTGCTCACCGACCACGCCTATCTCGCCACCAGTGACGACACCGCCGAGTTGGTTGTCGTCGACTTGAAGGCGGGACGGATCGTCGGCCGACTCGACACCCCGGGCGCATCGGACGGGCTCTCGATCCGCGCCACTGCCTCGGAAGACACGAAGATCGTCTGGCTGGGAACCACGAACCATCGCAACGGCGAAGAGGCGCACTTCATCGACGTCAGCGATCCGAAGAAACCGAGCCGCTCTTTGTCCTTTGAGGGGTTCGAGGATCTCGAGAACATCGCGCTTCCGCGTTCGATGGCGGGCTATTCGCCCGGTGGCCCCATCATCGCGCGCGGCCGCCTCGCGTCCGATAGCGCACTCACAGTCCTCGCCATCGATGCACCGGAACGTCAACTGCGGATCCTGACCGGATTGGACGAGACCATCATGGCAAGAGATCGCAACGGCGACGGCACGATCCACATCGCCTGTCTGGGGGATTCCAACACCTATCCCAACTTCGGGCAGAACCCTGCGAGCTGGTGCGTATATGCGGGCCAGACTCTCTGGCACCGGGCGCTCGAGTTCTCGACTCTCGCGGCCATGGGGCACCAACTCACGGTGCACGGTGCGGAGCAGCTGGACGCAGCGATCGCGCGCGACGCCGATCTGGCGATCTTCGCATTCGGCACCAACGACGTTGCGGCGGGCAAATCGTCAGCCTCGATCGTCGCGGAGATGCGGGCACTTGCCACCCGCGCCACCGACGCGGAGGTCGACGTGCTCTTCGCCACAATCCCGCCCCGATACGACAGCGATACGCTGCGCGCGGCCATCAAGGCGCTCAACGCCGCGATCGGCGACGCCTTCCCCGCAGAGAGGCTCATCGACTTCTGGACGGGGTTCACGTCCGAGCACTTCCTCGCCGATGGAGTCCACGTCAATCGAGCCGGCACCAGGAAACGCGGGGTCCGCGTGGTGGAGCGGCTGCGCCCCTGATTCGCCTCGCAGTGGCGCTTGATCCGACGACGGGCTGCGAGCGCCGAACGGGCCGCGCGCTCACGGGGAGACGCGCGCGGCCTCCTCGCGGTACACACGCATGATCTCCTCACCGAGCCAGTCGCGCGCGACCAGGACGGAGCCCTCGAGGCTCAGATGGGTGCCGTCTGGTCGATAGCGCGGGTCGAGTTCTCCGCCTGGCAGCGTCCGCATGTACCGCGCGAGATCCACGACGCGAATCCGCCCCGGACGGAGCGACTCGAGCTCGAAGATGAACTCGTTGTAGTGGCGCATGCGCTCCGGGTCCGCCTCGGGGAAGGGAGGGTCGGGCGTGACACCGGAGCGGTCGCGCACATCGACGGCGGGGTGCGTGAGCCAGATGACGAGCGGGGTCTGCTTGAGAAGAATGTCCGTCGCCGCGAGCAACTCCTTGCGAAGGTAGGCATCGAGGACCGGGTCACCGGGGGCGCGAAACTGGGCATCGCCCGGAAGCTTGCGATCACTGACGTCCCAGGGAGCGGCCGTGAAGATCACGACGTCGGGTTTCGCCGACCGAAGGGCTTCGGGCCATGCTGTCTCCCGATCCTTGCAGTGCCGTGGCCTGGCAACCACGCGCCTCATGACGCGGTACTGCCCGTGACGCGCGACGCCGCAGCCAAGCTCGGCCACGCCGAGCCGAACCCGCACATCCGCCGTGTTCTCGAGCCAGTCTCCGAGACCGAGCCCCAAGGTCACCGCGGTCGAATCGCCGAAGATGGCCATGCGAGGCGGCGTGTGCCGCAGGCTCGGCGCGGGCTCGTCCGCTGGAACCTCGAAGTTCCTGGCCCGTTCGATGAGCGTGTGAATCCGCTGCACATCCTCCTCGGTCACCGCGCCGCCACTGGTCGCAACGTCGCGGGTCACGACGGTCACCGCCAACACTACGCATGCGAACGCAATAGGCGTCAGCACGAACGGCCGCCATCCCGTCAGGCGACGACCGGATCGAATCGGTGCCTCGAAATAGCGGTAGGACAGCTCCGCGACGACGAACGTGACGAGCACGCGGAGGGCGAACAGCTGGACAGGCGGCAACCCCGTGCGCGCCTCATTCAACCAGAGAAAGATCGGCCAGTGCACGAGGTAGGCGCCATACGAAATACGACCGATCCAACAGAGCGGTCTGGCCGACAGGAAGGCGCGCACGAAGCCCGCGGGCTGCACCCCCGCCGTGATCACGAAGGCGGAGAGGATCGCGTATGCGCCGAAGCCTCCGAGGTAGAGCCATCGGGAAGAAAGATCGACGGTCATCCACAAACCCAGCATCGTGAAGAGCGCCGGCACTCCCAACCACTCGACGGTGCGACGGAGAGCCGGACCGACGATCGCCCCTCCTCTCGCCACGACAGCCAACAGAGCGCCCACCAATAGCTCGGTCGCTCGAATATCGGAGCCGTAGTAGGTGCGATCGATGGAGGCGCCCCCCACCGTGAGCCAGACCGATGTCGCGATCGAGAGCGCGAGCAGTCCCAGCAGGATTCCCCCGAAGGCTGCCCGCGAGCCCAAAAAGCGTAGGCATCCGAGGACGAGGAGCGGAAAGACCGCGTAGAACTGCTCTTCGATGGCGAGCGACCAAAAGTGCTGGACCGGCGACGGCGCCTCGAAGAGCCGCGTGTACGCCGCGTCGGACGCCAGGAAATGCCAGTTCGCACCGTAGAAGAGCGCCCAGACCACGTCGCCCCGCAGGCGCGCGATCTGATCCGGAGTGGCGACGAAGGCGCCGAAGACCGACATCCCGGCCAACGTCAGAAGTGCACCGGGCATCAGGCGCCGGAATCGTCGCCCCCAGAACTTCCCCAAGCGGATCTCGCCCGTCCGCTCCCATTCGATCAGGAACAACGCAGTGATGAGGTACCCGGAGAGCGTGAAGAACATCGAGATCGCGAGAAAGCTGCCCATCGCCCAGGCGAACTCGGCGTGGAAGCAGAGGGTCGCCAGCATCCCGATGCCGCGCAAACCGTCGAGCGCCGGTTCAAACGGAAGGCGGTGTCCATTCGCGGGGGCGCGCCCGTCCATCGACTCATGATGGCAGAGTCATCCAGGATGTCCCAGCGCGCCCGCTGGGACATCCTTCGAGGTGGGCGCGCTACTGCTCGACACAATAGACGAACGTCGTCGTACTGCTACACGCCGAGCCGGCTTGCACCTGCCAGAACTGGCGATCGACCAACGTCGACAGTCCCCGATCTCCGGTTCCGCCGGAGTCCGTCCAATCGTTACACGTGCTGGCGACGGTACCGACAGCGTTGATGTCCAACTGCCCGGTCCAGACGAATACGCCGGGATAGGTGCCGTTGCCGGACTGCCAGAGCCCGCTGTCGAGCACCGGAGTCCCGGCCGTCGCCGCCGTCGCGATGGCGACGATCTCGGCGCCGGTCCCGATCCGGACGCCATCGGGACGCACGTAGGTGGTTCCGGAATCGAGATGCGCGGAGGCCGCGGTGGTGGTCGTCGCCAGGAGCGCCTCCACCGTCCCGGTCCCCGCGGGTTTGTCCGCCTCGCACTTCGCATCCGGATCGTCGCCGGGAATCGTGAGCCCGGAGTTCGTCAGGAAGATCACCTTGCCGGTCTTCGGCGGCAAGACGATCGGCGCCGTCTGCGTTTTCATCAGGCAGAAGACGCGTGGACTGCCGAACTCGCAGCGGATCACCCCGACGGAGATCATACCCGGCCCAGCACGGTGGTCGGCCCGTGTGTAAAACTCGGCGTTCGAAAGCGAGCTCCAATCGGCGCAATGCGCCGCGGTCGTCCCGTTGTCGGCGGTACCGGTCGCCACGGCCCCCGCTATCGGATTGAACACCCCGGTCTCATCGTAGAGCACGGGGTGGAAGATTTCGCGATTCGACGTGAAGTCGGCGGGCTGATCGCCGAAGGGCTTACCATCGGGTCGAACGAAGCCCCGCGCCGAGCCGAGACGAGTCAGGATGTTCGATGTGCTCGACGACAGGAACGCCAGATACGCGTCACCGGCGAGGTTGTTCACCCCAGCGGCACTGGCCAAGCCGTTACAGCCCGTGTCGTACGGCGTGACGTCGCCGAGGTTCAGCGCGAAGCCCGTCGAGCTCACGAAAATCAGGTTGTGGTCCAACGTCCCGAACGTAGCGTCGACTACCCGGGTCTGGTCCGTCACGACATCGCAGTCCCAGAACGGCCCCGTGCACTCGCCGTCCCAACCAGTGAACTGCGAATTCGACCCGTTCGTGGTTCGCGCTTCGAGCTTGACGGCGGTACTTGCCGGAAAACTCGCCGCGCATGTCGTGCTGGGGCAATCGATCCCAGCCGGACTCGACGTCACGGTGCCGGTACCGGCACCGTGCTGATTGACGATCACCGCGAACTCACCCGGCGCCGGCGTGAAGCTCGGTGTTGGCGCGGGGGTAGAGGTCTCGGCCGACGTGACCGTCGGCGTCGCGGTCGGCGTCGCCGACGGCGTCGCCGACGGCGTCGGTGTCGGACCACAGACGTCGCTCGTCAAATCATGACCGACCTCCTGCAGTAGGGCCTGCGCCCGGGGAACCGTGTAGCCAACGATGTCCTCGACCAGACACTCGTGGCGGCGAACGATGCACCTGGCATAGTCGTCCATGGTCGCCAACGCCGGCACGCCGAGTTCCTGACAGACGAGGTCCAACACGTCGATGCTCATCGCGTTCACCGGACCGAGCTCGGGGAAAATGTCGGCGCAACGCTTGACCAGCGCGGCGGCCAGCTTGAGCTCGGCCTTCGGGATGTTCGTCCCGATCTCCTTGTCACACTTCTTCTGCGCCTTCTCGACGCAGCCAAGGTCGCCCGGCTTCGCCTGCTTGCACTTGAAGAGCGCGCCCAGACACTTGTGCAGGCTCTTCAGCTTGCTCTTCACGAAGCTCGCGCTCGCCTTCTTGACCTGCTTCTGACACTTGTCGAGGGCCTTCCCGAGCCCCTTCGGATCACCGACGTCCCCAAGCCCAGCGCCGACCATGCAGGTGCCGAAACGCACCGGGACTCCGTCCTGAATGGCGAAGGGGCGCGCTCGCGGCATCTCGACCCCGAACATCTGCTCCGCGTCACACTCGGTAAGCTCTCGGAGACATTCGGTGAGGCCGTTGATCCCACTCAGCGGAAAACCCGCATCGGCACACGTCACCGCGAGCGCCGTGTACCCGACCCCGTCAGCCGACATGAGGTCGTCGAAGCTGGTGCACTTCTTGCGAATGGCGTCGAGGAGTTTCGCGATGCCCTTCGGTCGCCGGGTCAGCACCTCCCTCCCGCACTTCACGATCGCCTTGTCGAAACACTTCTGATCGTCGGGCTTCGTCTGCACGCACTTGAACGCGGCGTCGTAGCACTTCTCGTGGTACTTCAACGTGGCCGCGACGAACTTCGCGTTGGCCTTCATGATGGTCGCCTGACACTTGTCGGCGGCCTTGGCCGCCGCGAGATCTGGCAGGGCCGAGGCGTTGGCCTCGCTCGGTCCGAAAGCGAGCACCAAGAGAACGAGAGCGGAGAACGGTCCGAGCATCGACACACTCCTTTGAGGCCTACCGGAGAATCACATCGTCGCACATCACCCGAGGAAGCATCAGCGCACCCCTAGGTACGTTCGCGTCCCTCCATTGGTTACTCCTGGGGGCTTGGAAACTGCGTTAAAAACCACCCTTCCCGCCATCGAGAAACAGGAGTCTGGAAGCGATCGTCGGGCATGAGTGTGCGCACCCCGCTGCACGCGAATTCCCGCGAGTGGGAGTGTCGGCGGCCACGCGTTCCGAGATTCGAGACAGCCGCACCGCGGACTGGCGCTCTGCGGCTGGAATGCTTCGTGCACATCGATTCGGGTCATGGCCGTCCGTTCGTCCGAAGCGCATTCGACAACCCCATCTCGTGCAACCTCTCGATCGCGAGGAACGGCAGCCCTTTCCCTGCCAGAGGACCCGAAGACGAGTCCGAAAGGAGTCCAGTGTGAGAGAAGCGGCGTTCGCGAGACGAGTGGTCGGAACGTGGGTACTGGCTGTCCTGCTAGTGTCGGGATCGGCGGTCGTCGAGGCTGGATCACTCGACGACATGATCTCGCCGGTGTCGATGCCGACTGTCAACGAGGATCCGCGCTCGACGACCGAGATTCGACCGATGTTCATGTACACCAAGATTTCGGAAGACTTCGTCACCAACGGCGGCAACTACAGCGTCGTGGCCGTGCAGCTCCGGTTGGCAATCACGGAGCGCATCGCCTTCATTGCGAGCAAGGACGGCTATATCTGGCTCCGCCCCGATGATGTCGTTCCGGACGACGACGGGCTCGCCAATCTCGCATTCGGATTCAAGGGATCGCTGATCCAGGACGAGGAGCACGCCTTCATTCTGAGCGGAGGGCTGCGCTATGAAGCCGCCTCCGGCAGCCAGGACGTGCTCCAGGGGTTTGGGAAAGGGGTCCTGAATCCTTTCCTGTCGGTCGCCAAGGGCTTCGACGACTTTCACGTCCAAGCCTATACAGGCCCGGGGCTGGCCCTGACGTCCGACGACTCGTCGTACTACGACGTGGCGTTGCACTTCGACTACCGCCTGATGGAACAGCTCTACCCACTCCTCGAATTCAACTGGCGGTACACGCTGCGCGGCGGTGACCGGCTGCCGATCGACCAAGAGGGCTGGGATCTCGTCAATCTCGGCTCGCAGGACGCCGGTGGCGAGTCGGTCGCGACGATCGCATTCGGCGGGCGCTGGCGCATCACGGACGATCTCGATTTCGGGGCGGTTGCCGAGTTCCCGGTGACCAGTCGTCACGACATCCTGGATTGGCGCGTGACGACGGATTTGATCTGGCGCCCGTTTGGATGGGGCTCGTTGCTGTAAGAAGAGCGCCCACACGAGGAGAACGAAGGGCTGAGGAGACCACCCACCGTCCCGCGGCCGTCGCTTCAAGACGGCAGAGGCTCGAGTTTCTTCCAGGTGTCCTCACCGACGACCCCGTCGACCTTGAGCCCGAAAGCCCCTTGCAAGGCTTTGACGGCGATTCGGGTCTTAGGCCCGAAGTCGCCGTCGATCGCGCCCGGCGAAAAGCCTTTAGCGGCCAGTGCATTCTGCAGAATCTCCACGAAATGCCCCTCCGCGCCTTTCTTGAGCTTCGGCCTCAGCGTGCCCCCCTCGAGTACGGACAAGGCTCGCCCCGTGCGGCGGCGCCGCTCCTCCAAGCCGTGGATACCCCCATTGACGATGCGGGTGACGGCCTCGACGTTGTTGTCGTCTGCCCACTCAAGAGCCGTCTTGCGAAGACGCGAGCGATTGGCCAGATAGCTGGCCGCGATCAGCCAGGCTGTCGCCGGCTGGGCAGCCAAGTCCGGAGTTCCCTCAAGGTCCACATGGATGCGTTTGCCGAACCTTCGGTAGTTCTCGCGACCGGTGAGCTGCAGGTAACCACGTCCGCGAAAGCGGAAACCGTCTCCTGTACGGGGTCCGCCGTTCCCCATCCGGTTGCCGTACACGTAGTTCGCCACCTTCTCCGGATCGCGCACGAAGCCCCGAGCCTGAGCCACGTCGTCGAAATGGCGCGGGAAGACCGCCACCAAGCGCTCGGCCGTAGTATAGAACAGCGACTCGGAGACCCTCGTAAAGCTCGCGGACTCATGTGCGCACTGGCCAATCAGATGGGCGGCACGACGTTCATTGTCGAGCGCCCCCTGCGCGGCGACCTCGGTCCTCACGTCGTGGAGCGCTCGAACAGCAGTCGCCGGTGCGTTCCGAGCCGCAGCCCGGATAGCAGATTTGAGTTTCATGAGGCCCTCCCCCGAGACGTCGGTATCGAGATTCTCCCCGTCGCCGCCTTCGGGCAGCTACTTTGAAGCAGCGCCCGGGCCTGAGCAAGAACGCTCATCGGTGCTCTTCGAGCGGATCACGGCGAAGTACGAAGCCGCGAGGCGCACGTGCGGGCGCTGACGACGGTCGCCGATGCCCTGCTGCGCGACATCCGCGACCGCAGTCCCAGCTGAAGGCGGCCCAGGGCCCGACGGTGCGTCACCGTTCGGGCGATGCCCGGCGCGTCGTTCTGCGGCGACATCGACTGTCGCACGTGCTACACGTATGCCCCATGCGCATCGGCCTCTTGGCGCGTCTAGCGCACTCGGCCTCGCTTCTCGCCATCATGCTGGCGAGCGCTTCGGCTGTTCAGGCGCAGATCGCATGCGGTGACACGCTCGGCCCTGGAGGGAAGTTCGTCGCGAGCGCGGACATCGGCCCATGCCCAGACGACCCGGCGCTCACCATCGTCGGCTCCGTGAAGGTCGACTTTGCTGGCCATGAGGTCATTTGCGATAGCACAGCGAAGGTCGGCATCGCGATCTCGGGGAAAGGCGCCAAAGTCGAGAACGGAGGCGTCGTGTCGTGCGGCAACGCGATCACGGTCGGAGGCGAAGGCAAGCACAAACTCACGCGCATGGTGGCGCGGGCGATCGCGGTCCACGGCTTCACGATCACCTCGGACGGCAACAAACTGAAGGAGTGCGTCGTTGCCGTGAGTGGCGCCGGTGACGGCTTTCGCCTCACGGGCGCGAACAAGAACGCGATTGCGGACAGCCATGCCTCACGGGTCGGGATGAATGGCGTCAACCTGCTCCAGGCAGATGGCAACAAGTTCAAAGGCGTCACGTCCTCTTCACACGACGGCATCGGCTTTGCCATTGATGGCGAGAACAACAAGTTCACCGATTGCAGCGCGACGGCGGTACACATCGGCGTGCGAGTCGCCGGCGACGCCAACCTCTTCAAGGACGTCAGCGCGGCCAGCTGCGGCGACACGTGCTTCGAGATTCTCGATGGGATTGGAAACAAGCTCACGAGCTGCGCCTCGGTAGCCAGCGACTCGGACGGAATCGTTCTCCGTGCCGGGGCATCCGAGACGACGGTCAACAAATGCCATGTGATCCGAAGCGCGAGTAGTGGGATCCTGATCGAGGACGGGAGCAGCGGGTCGCTCGTCAGCAAGAACGTGCTGTTCCACAACGACGGGTTGGATGCCGAAGACGCGAACGCGGCGTGCGGCACCACCACCTGGAAGTCCAACTCCTTCGGAACCAGCAGCCCAGCCGCGGGCGGGTGTATTCAATGAACGCATGGATCGGCGGGATCGGGACGACGGTGCTGCTCCTGACTGCGGCCCCCGCGGGGGCCCAGATCAATTGCGGCGACACGCTCGGCCCCGGAGGCTCGTTCGCCGCGACGGCAAACATCGGACCCTGCGTCCAGAATCCAGCCGTGCGGATCGTCGGCGGCGTCACGGTGGACTTCGCTGGCTATGAAGTGCTTTGCGACTCCGACGCCAATGACGGAATCCTGATCGAAGGCAAGAGCGCCAAGGTCTCGAACGGGAGTGCCAAGGGATGCGATGTCGGTGTGCGCGTCGCGGGCGAGGGGAAGCACAAGGTCAACGCCATGTCAGCCGAGGGGAACAAGAGCTTCGGATTCGTACTCGACAGCGGCGGCAACAAGCTCACGTACAGCCTCGCGATCGAGAACGGTTTCGATACCGGCATCGGCGATGGCTTCGATGTGAACGGCGACAAGAATAGGCTTGCACACAACTGGGGCATTGCGAACGATCAGGATGGGTTCGAGCTCGACGGGGAGAAGTGCAAGTTCAGCGAGAATGTCGCGGTGCTGAACGGCAACGTCGGCATCCGCAGTGACGGCAACAAAGGAAAAGTCACCAAGTGCCTCGCTGCCGACAACGACGCGGATGGCTACGTGGCGTCATCGAACTCCGCGTTCACCAAGAACGTCGCCACGAGCAACATTGGCTCCGGGAACGCGAATGGATTCCTGCTGCTCTCGTCCGCCCCGGGAGTGAAAATCACGAAGAACGTCAGCGCCGGCAATACGGGCGATGGATTCGGGACATTCTTCACCTCCGATGGCGCGAAGTTCACCAAGAATCAGGCCTTCGCGAACGGCGGCTCCGGCATCGAGATCCCCGACGGCTCCACCGAGAACACGATCAAATCGAACGTCGCGATTGGCCACGGCAGCGCCGATCTCGCCGACATGAACCTCGACTGCGACAACAACGTGTGGTCGAAGAACCTGTTCGGCTCCGCCGATCCCGACACCTGCATCGAGTAAGAAGGGAAACTCGCCCTGCTGGCAGGTGCCTCGCCGTTGGACGAGACGGACCGCCCCCAGAAAGTAGAGCTAGTGCGGGTCCCGCCGCAGACTCGCCAGAGCCTGCTCGAGCTTTCCGAGGGCCGCCAGCGAATAGCCTTCGTCATGGAAGAAGACGACATGCCCGCGCTCGTCGACGAGCAGAACACGAGCGGGAAGACCGTTCTCGGTTCCGGTGAACCGCGCGACCGGTGCGGCATCGTCGTAGAGGGTCACCACGGCATTCCAATCCTCGCTGGGAATCCCCGAGCGCATGCCGGCGTCAATCGAACGCGCCGCAAGACGCGCCCCGAGCCCTGGAAGCGTGGGCACCTCGTACGTCCGAACGCCGACCTTCGCCTGGCGGAGCGCAAGAACCCAGCGGTCGATGTCGAACTGCGTCGATTGCTTGTAACCCACGAAAAGCAGCGCGGCGTCGCCGAGAACGTCTTCGGGCAGCCGTACAGTTTGCGCGCCGAGTGTCTGCCCCTGCACGCTCGGAAACCGTTCCCCCGTGGGGTCGCGGCGGGGATATTGGGCGCTGCACGCCGAGGTCAGGATGACCGCAACCATCAGCGTGCAGGCAGCGAGGCGTGCGGGATGAGCCAACGCAGACTCAGGCGGCGGATCGCAAGCGCTGTCCGTCGACGTCGCGCATGAGTCGGAACTCGGAGAAGTTCGGATCACGGAGATCCCGGAGGTATTGCCGCGGCGGCCAGGGGTAGAGATTCGGGAGACCGGTCTTGTCCATGTACCAGCTGGTGCAACCACCGCTGACCCATACGGTTGCCGGGAGCGCCTCGCGCATGGCGGCGTTGTAGTTGGTAAACGCGTCCTCGCGAACGGCGATGGCCGCGAGACCGTCCTGCTTCATCTTGTCGAGCATCGAGATGACGTAGTCGACCTGATACTCGCTGATCATGATGAGCGAAAGATTCCCGACCGGGCCCGTCGGTCCCTCGAGCATCCAAAAATTGGGGAATCCAGGTACAGCGACGGCCCGGTGGGCCCGCGGCGCGCCGTCCCAGAACTCCTCGAGGTCACGGCCCTGCTCGCCGGTCACCTTGGTCGGCAGGATGAACGCGGTCGGATCGAACCCGGTCGCGAGCACCAACGCATCGAGCTCGTGCTCGGTGCCGTCGGTCGTCAGCACACCGCGCGGCGTAATCCGCTCGATACGCTCGGTGATGAGATGCGCATTGCTCCGGGTGATGGCGGGATAGAAGGCAGAGCACAGGATCAGCCGCTTGCACGCCGCCTGATAGTCGGGCGTGAGCTTGGCGCGGAGCGCCGGGTCGGCCACGTTCTCCTCGAGATTCTTCTGACACAGCCGACTCACGCGCTCCTGCATCTTCTGGTTGCCGACGGTCGCCGCCGCGAACGTGCGCAGCATGAACTCGTAGTAGTAGCGGTAGGCGACGCGCTGCAGGAACGGAAGGAGCCGCAGCACCCGTTTCCAACCTTCCGAATAGATCCGTTGCGGCATCGGAACCATCCACTGCGGCGTACGCTGGAAGACGTGCATCGCGCCAACCTTCTCGGTAATGTCGCCAACGATCTGAGCCGCCGTCGAGCCCGTGCCGATTACGCCGACGCGCTTCCCGGCAAGCTCGACCGAATGGTCCCAGCGCGCCGAGTGGAAGGACGCGCCCTCGAATGAACTCAAGCCCTCGATGTCCGGATACGCTGGCTTG
This sequence comes from Deltaproteobacteria bacterium, assembly GCA_029262315.1. Lineage (GTDB taxonomy): Bacteria > Desulfobacterota > Binatia > UTPRO1 > UTPRO1 > JAJCZP01. The sequence goes on from JAJCZP010000140.1 coordinate 14,733, forward strand.
TGAAGGATGCCCGTCGCCGCTACGACCACGTCGTAGCGATGCACCTCGCCCGCGGCCGTGGTGAGACGCCAGGTCGGACCTTCGTAGACGAGGCGCGCAACGGGAGTATTGAACCGCACGACGTCGGTAACCCGAAAGTCCGCGGCGACCTTCTCCATATAGGCTTGGATCTCGGGACCGTAGGAGAAACGATGCGTCCACTCTGGGGTGAGCGCAAAGCTGAACGAGTACCACCGCGATGGTACGTCACAGGAGAGACCGGGATAGGTGTTCTCGCGCCAGGTGCCCCCGACCCGATCGGTCTTCTCATAGACCGTGAGGTCGGTATAGCCGGCCTTCCGCAGCTTCACGACGGCCGCGATCCCCGACATGCCGGCCCCGATGATCGCAATGGACGGCTGCCGACCAGCTTCGGCCCAGGGCCGTTCTCCCGCTGGCCCTCCGGCGGATTCCTCTCCGACGTTGCCTGTCGACATTACCTCAATAGGCATACTCCCCCTATCGACAAGCTGTCAATAGAGACCCGGCTCTAGTATGACAACTGCTCAGGATGCCAGCGCCCGCCAAGAGAATTCGGAGATCGGTCGAGGACGCCAAGGCGGAGATTGTGCGCGCCGCCGAGGCCGCGCTCGCCGACACCGAGTTCAATGCGCTGACCGTCGACGACGTCATGCGTCGCACGGGCATGACCCGGTCGTCCTTCTACCACTACTTCTCCGGCCTCGATGAGCTCGCGCTCGGCCTCCTCGAACAGTTCGAACACGACATCCGCGCGTCCGTCGACCCCTGGCTGCAGGGCGACGACGACGAGGATCCCGCTGCCGCCACGCTCATACACCTGTCGGCGATGTTCGACGTCATGGACGCGCACCGAACGTCGGTCTACGCCGTCTCGCAAGCGGCCGGAGGCTACCCGAAGGTGTTCGAGGAGTGGCAGGCGCGGGTCGTCGACTATTTCGTCGATCTCACGGCCGCCTTCATCCGACGGCAGGTCGCCCTCGGCCACAGCCGTGCCGACGACCCCGAACGTCTGGCACACGCGCTCATCCTCATGAACAACGCGGTGGCCAACGATCACCTGCGCCGCACCGACCGCACCGACCTTCGAAGTGTTGCACGTGTCGTCGCCGGCGTGTGGACCGCGGCGATCTTCGGGCGGTAGCGGCGACGCTCAGAACACGCCTTGCGGTTCCAACCCGAGCAAAGTCTGTCCGCACGGCTCGAGCGCGCGCTGGTGGACGGCGGCGTGCGCCGTGGCGGCATGGACGTCGCGGAACCGGCGCTCGAAAGGGTTCTTCTCGAAGATCGCGGAGGATCCGGCGAGATTGTAGACCGTATCGACCGCAAGCGCGGCCGCGGTCCCGGCGTTCACACAGCCGAGACGCACTTGCGCACGTTGTGCCATGGACACGGCACGCCCTGCACGTACCGTCTCCCAGACGTCCTCCATGGCGGTGAAGAGCAGTAGCTCCGCCGAGCGCGCCGCGATCTCCGCGCGTGCCAGCTCCACCTGTACGACAGGGGAGTCGCTGATCGGAACGGGCTTCGGCGGCGTGGTCTTGTTGCGTGCGAAGTCCTTGAACGCTTCGACGGCGCCGCGCGCGATGCCCACCGGGACCGCTGCGACGGATCCCATGAGCATGAGGACGGCAGGAAACCGGTACAGAGGCTCCGGACGGGTCGGCTCGTCGAGGAGGAGATCGACGGTGTATTCGGTCGGAACGTCCACGTCGTCGATCGAGTAGTCGTTGCTGCCAGTGCCACGGAGACCGCTTACATGCCAGGTGTCGTGGATCCGCACTCGGTCAGCGGGCACGAATACGAGGCGGAGGTCGGGGACCTCCTGGAGGCCCGGACGGCGGTTCGTCCCCGGTCGAAAATCGCCGTTCTCGAGGACGATGCACTGCGCGACGAACCACGTCGCATGTTTGCTCGCGCTCGCGAACGACCAGCGGCCGGTCGCGCGGTACCCCCCGCGAATGACATCGGCGCGACCACCCGGTTGCAGCTGACCCGCGACCGCGGCGCGTGGGGTCGAGTAGATTTCCTGCGCCGCGCTTTGCGGAAGTCGGCCGGCGAAGAAACTGTGCGCACTGGCGACCATCGCGTTCCACGCAACCGAACCATCGAGTTCCGCGACAGCCCCGACTGCCCGCAGCCCGGCGACGGGATCGAGTTCGAGCCCGCCGTACTCACGCGGCGCGAACGTCGCGAAGAGTCCGGCATCCGCAAGTGCGGTGCCGAGGGCCTGCGGAAGCTCCCGCTCCCGATCGATTCTGGCGCGCGCCTCCTCGACGAGCGGCGCGAGCGTGGCCACTGTCGACGCAATCGTTGCTTTCTCGTGGATCATCGCAGCCTCCATGGTCAGGCCGACTCGTTCAGCTCGACAGTGCCGCCGGCGTGCAGGGGATCGCCGATGAGCTTCGGGATCGACATTCCCAATCCGTAGGTGATGAGCCTCGGGCCGAAGCCGATGCGGAGGAAGCACCCGTCGGGCAGCTCGAGCTCGCCGTGCCCGGTGATCGACTTGAGTCGTCCGGCGGCGACCAAGGTCGCAATCTCGGGGTCATCGAGGGCGAGTACCGTGGCCTTCCCCTGGAACTGCACGGTGGCGGGAGGGCCAACCGGAAGGCGGCGGATCGGGATACACACCGCGACGTGCGGGTTGGCGGCGACGTTCCGTGCCTTGCGGCTCGTGCGGAGCGTGCTCACATACAAGGTGCGGTCGACGAGCTCGAACAACACCCCGGCCACGTGCGGTCGCCCGACGGGCGACGTGGTGGCAAGAGTGGCGAAGGAACGCTTGCGGAGAGCTTCCTGCACGCGCGCCGGTGGTGGGCGGTAGCCCAGATCGTCCTCACTGCGGGACGTGTCGGCGAATGACTGTCCATGGCTATGTGTCTGCATGTCAGGCAAGCTACCGCCTGTCCCCGAGCGTCTCCATGGCTGATAAGCTCGATTTCATACGCGAGCGTCTAGAACTTCGCGGCATGGACGTGCTGACGAGCTTGCTGGACGGACCGCGTGCCCGTGGCGCCTACCTCATGCGGTCGATCCTATCGCCGCCGTGGTCCCTCCGTCTCAAAGACCAAGCGCCGCTGGCGCTCATGACGATGCTTCGCGGCACGTGCTGGATCATGCACGGCGGCGCTCAACCGAGGGCCATCGGTCCGGGCGACGTGGCCATCGCACGTGGCCCCGAGCCCTACACCGTGGCCGACGATCCGGCGACGCCACCGCAAGTCGTGATCCACCCGGATCAGAGCTGCACGACGATCGATGGCGAAAGCGTCGACCAAACGATGGCGCTCGGCGTCCGCACCTGGGGCAACGATCCCGATGGCTCCGCGATGATCCTCAGTGGCACCTACCTGATGGACAGCGAGGTGAGTCAGCGGCTGCTCGGGGCGTTGCCTGCTCTGCTCGTTGTGCCCGCGGGCAAGTGGACGTCTCCGGTCGTTGAACTCCTCGCCGGCGAAATGGGGAAGGAACAACCGGGACAGGAGGCTATCCTCGACCGGCTCCTCGATCTACTCCTCATCTCCGCGCTGCGTGCATGGTTCTCGCGCCCCGAAGCCGAGGCGCCCGGTTGGTATCTCGCCCACGGTGATCCGCTCGTGGGTCCCGCGTTGAGTCTGATCTACAAAGACCCCGCGCATGCGTGGACCGTCGCCGAGCTCGCACGCCAGGTCGGCACTTCACGCGCTGTCCTCGCGCGCCGATTCACCGATCTGGTCGGCGAACCCCCGATGAGCTTCCTCACTGGATGGCGTCTCGCGCTCGCCGCCGACCTCCTTCGCAAACCGAACGTCACGATCGCCGACGTCGCATACGAAGTCGGGTACGCGAGCCCGTACGCGCTCAGCACCGCGTTCAAGCGGGCGCACGGAATCAGCCCGAAGGACTATCGCGCGCGTCGGGGGGATCCCTTGAAGCCAAGGGCACCCGTACGGTAGATCGCCCTCACGATGGCGCGCATCTGGCAACGCAGGGCGGTTCTCCTCGCGATCATGGCGGTCGTGACCGTGATGGCGCTCGGAGTCCGTTGGCTCGATCGCCCGCTCGACGGGGCGCTGCCCTCGCTCGACCCGCTTTCGGATGACTCACTCGATCGCGAGGCGGCTCGCGCGCTGCTTGCCAAGGTTCCTGCGCCCTCACACGAGGGAGACCCACTGGCTGGGGTCAACCCCGGTGCGGCCTGGGCGCGGGTCGACATGGAAGCCGTGCGAAGCGCGATGCCGGACAATCTCTACTGGAAGCTCGCCGCACCTACTCAGGACCCCGACGTGATCGAGGCGCGCGCCAAGGAGCGCGCCCGCTGGAACGAAGAGTACGGCAAGGTCCTGTCGAATACGGCAACGGTGGAAGAGGTCGACGCCTACTACGCGCACCAGCAGCTGCTCTCGAGCGACTACCTGGAGTTCGTCGTGCACGTCCTGACACACTACGGCGACGCGATTCCCAAGCGCGACGCGGGCTTGATGAAACTCGCGGGGGAGATGCATCTCGCGCGCCTCGAAGAGATCCCCCGTAAGATCACGGAGGCGCACGAGCGTCGCGAAGCACACGAGGAAACGCGGCGGGCGTGGCGCGCCGAGCAGCGGGCGTTCGCGGACCACGCAGCGCCGGACAGTGCGCCTTGATCTTTGAAACGCGCTCGTGCTAGCGACTCGACCTTAGCAATATCTGGGTCAACCATTCCGATACCGGGCACCGAGAATGTGCCCGCTCGGACAGTCATCTGCAGAGGGAGGTTGCGAGGCATGAAGCTACGCAGCATGTTCCGAGGATGGCACGCCGGAGTTACGGCGCTTGCCCTAGTAATCGCCGCGGGCCCCGCCTGGGCCATCGGCATCGAAGACATCGTCGACGGCGGCAACGACTACACCTGGGAGACAGTCGAGGTTCCCGGGACGTTGTGCAGCAACGGTTCGCAGTACCGGTTCTTCGCGTACGACTCCCCGACATCGAACAACCTGCTCATCATGTTCGAGGGTGGGGGCGCGTGTTGGGACTACCCGAGCTGCAGTGGGCAGACGGGGATTCTCGGGGCCGCGAATCCGAACGGGATCGCGCCCGACTACATCACGCAGTTCCAGGCGCAGTACGTCTCGCCGCTCGTGAACGGCGCCGACCCTGGTATTCCGTTCCGGCCGCTGAACCCGATCGCGACCAACGGATGGGACGTCGTATACATGCCGTACTGCACCGGTGACACGCACGTCGGCAACAACGTCGTCACCTACAACGATCCGGCGGGGCAGAATCCTCCGATCGTGTTCCGGCACGTCGGCTTCAACAACACGGTCGCCGCGCTCGACTGGTTGGCGACGCGATTCCCGAGTGTCAATAAGCTGCTGATCAACGGTTTCAGCGCGGGCGGCGTCGCGAGCAGCGCCGTGTTCTACGAGGCGCGCCGTACCCTACAACCGGCGAAGGGATATCTGCTAAACGACTCGGGCCCCATCTTCTCGGCGCCGAGCCCCGGGTCCAACTCCCGGCCGTTGCATGACACCATTACGGCGCAGTGGAACCTCCAGTCGCTGTACAACGAGCTCCCGGCCGCGTTCGATCCGGACGACTTCGGCAGCATCAACGCCATGCTGGCGGTCGAGTTCCCGACCGACCAACTGGCCTACACGGGATACTCGAGCGACTTCAACTTCTCGCGCTTCTCGTACGAGCGCTTCTACCCGGGCATCGACATGGCGGGTATCCTCCAGAAATGGCGCCAGGACCAAGCGGTACTGATCGACATTCTGGACGACTATCCGAACTACAGCTTCCACGTGCCGTGGCACCGCCCGATCAACGACAGCCACTGCAGCACGATCATCACGTTCATCGGCAGTCACGCGTGTCCGACCGTGCGCAAGAAGAAGTGGTGGGAGGTCTGGCAGTGGCCGTGGTCCCAGAGTTGGAAGTGCCCGAGCGGCTTCACACCGATCGAGACCTTTCTCGATCAGTGGCTGATCCAGGACCAGCAGAAGCGGATCGTCGAGCCGGAGAACTACTACAACAACGAGGATCCCGGCATGCAGATCGTCGGGCCGCTCATCAACGCCGCGCTCGCGGGCGGTTGAGGATCGGCGCCGGCGGGTCGCTCCGCACGAGCACCCGCCGGCGCCGAAGCCACGAGAGGTCGGCGGTCTCCTGGGGTGGGACCCGGTGATGTCGAATACGGGCGCGGTGGTCTCGGGTCGCATGCGAGCGGGGCGATGGACGTCGTGGGCACGGCGGGTGCTCGGACTGTCAGCGCGCACCTGGGGCGTCGCGCTTCGACAGGTATCGTTGGGCCTGGCGCTAGTCGTCGTCGGCGCCGATGCAGCCTGTGCGGCTCCGTTGCTCGGCAACGTGCCGCCAGGATCCAACGCCGCAGAGCGCAGCGCGGCGGAATCAGGCGCCCGCAATCGGGCGATCCACATGGTCGCGGGGGAGCGCAACAGGGCTCTCGGGATCGGCGAGCCGCGCGAACCGCAACCCTTCACCCTTGAACACCGCCTCTTGGAGGCCGTGCGTCAGGGCCACCGCCCCACCATCGAGCGCGCACTGGAGCGCGGAGCGACGCTCGACGCGAAAGACGATCTCGGTCGCTCGACGGTACTGCTTGCAACGAAGGATACGAGGGATCTGGCATTCGTCGAGTGGCTCATCGCGCGCGGCGCGGCGCCGGACGAACCCGACGTCGCAGGCCGGACGGCACTCAGCTTCGCGGCCGCGGCGGGGCAACTCGATCTCGTGCGGGCGTTGCTCAAACACGGTGCCGCGCTCGATCGTGCAGACCGGGCGCGCCGAACGCCACTCTTCCATGCCGCGCTCGGGAACCACGCCGACGTCGTGGATCTCCTAGCGCGCAAAGGCGCCGACGTGAACGCGCGCGACAAGTTCAGCGATACCCCGCTGATCGTCGCGTGCGCGAAGGGACACGGCGCGACAGCGGCGCTCCTCCTCGAACGCGGCGCCGATCCCGAGGCCACCGACCAGGAGGGTCGCACCGCCGCCGAGCGGAGTGCGCCCGGAGTGGCGCCCTGCCAACGGCCAGCACCCGAGTAGCACGAAGCGGATGGGCCGCCGCTGGCGGCATGCTCTATTTTCTCGGCCACGTCGGGTGGGGCGTTTGGCCGTGCCTGCTTCTCAGCCTGGCGCTGCTGTGGTGGGCGCTCGATCGCGCGCCCGCACGTAGACCGGGGGCGTCGTTCCTCCTCGGACTGCTCTTCGGCGGCGTGGCGTACATCGGCGGGTTTCAGCCCCTCTGGCCTCTCGTGAACACCTTCCTTGATGGCCATCGTGGGCTCGGCCTCTCACTGTGGCTCGTCTACGGACTGTGGTTCGCGCTGGGCTTCGCCGTCTACGCGACCCTCGTGTCGTTGCTACGCCGACGTGGCTGGCCGATCGCCGCGGCCGGCATCGCACCGCTGGTCGCCGTCGAATGGCTGCACCCGCAAATCTTTCCGGTCTACGCGGGGACCGCGCTCATCCGGGCGCCACTGTGGGCGAGTCAGACTGCGGATCTCGGTGGCCCGCTATTGCTGACGACGCTCGTTGCGGGCGCCAACGTTGTCGTCTTTGAGACCTGGGTCTGGTTGCAGCGCGAGCGCTCCCGTCCGATCGCACCCTGGCTCGTTGGGCTCCTCGGACTGGGAAGCGTCGTCGTCTACGGCTACGTGCGCGTGGCAACGATCGATGCGGCAGCCGCGGACGCGCCCGGACTCGAGGTCGGCATCGCGCAGGCGAATCTCGATCCGCGCGACGCGCCCAAACTCGGCGTGGAGGCCCATCAGCGTCATCTCGCAATGACCCGCGAGCTCCTCGCAGCGGGACCGCTCGACCTGATCGTATGGCCCGAGAGCGCCTACGGCCGTGGTCTCCGCCGCCCGTTGCCCGTCTCCGGACGCCCCGTCGCCGCCGAGATCGAGGTCCCGATCCTGTTCGGTGGAAACTCCGTCGTGCAGGAGGGAGGGAGGCGCGTGACCTACAACTCCGCGTTTCTGATCGATCGCGACGGTACAATCCGGAACGCCTACGACAAGAACCTGCTGATCCCGCTCGCCGAGCAGGTTCCGATCGCCGTGCTCGCACCGTACCTACCGCATGCGGGGAGTCACCGTGCCTCACGAGAGACGCCGGCGCTCAACCTCGATCCGTGGCGCATCGCGACCCCGATCTGTTACGAGGCCATTCGTCCGGTCTTCGTCCGCCGCATGGTGGCCGAGACGAGTCCGCATCTCCTAGTGACGCTTGCCAACGATGCGTACTTCGGCGACTCACGCGCGCCCCGGATGCATCTCGCGATGACACGCCTGCGTGCCATCGAACACCGCCGCTACCTCGTACGCGCAACCAACAGTGGGGTCAGTGCCATCATCGATTCAGCCGGCCGGGTGCGTGCCGAGACCCCGCTTTCGGCGCCGGCGACCCTCAGCGCCCGGGTTCGACTCCATGAAGGTGCGACCGTCTATGGCCGTATCGGCGAATGGCCCGGGTGGCTGTGTGCCGTGGTCGTCGCGCTAGCGCTGCTGGTGCCGTCCCGCCCGCGTCTCTAGCCCCCGCAGCCGGAACCAACATGGGGGATCTCCCCGCGCAACTAGACGTACAGCGCTGCCAGGATCAGCATGCTGGATGCGATCAGCATGACTCCGCCGGGGTGCGGCCTCCCCACGGCCCAGAAGTTTCCGATACCCGATAGCGTGTAAATCCCGGCGTAGATCTGGAGCGTTCCGCGGTACCCACCACTCCCCGGTTCGAGGAGCAGCATGCTGACGGCCATGCCCCCCCAACACAGGGAGGGCAGATGGAACATTGCGATGGCGAGCTTCTTCGCCGTCCTGCCGGCAAACACGCCAGCCTCGGCCGTTTCCACGCGAAGCGGGCCGAGAAAGAGCCGCTCCGACAGGTAGGAGTGCGCCGCAGCGGTGAACATCGTGAGCGCGAAGGCGAGATAGAGAGCTGTCATGTTCTGCTCCTCGATCGATCTGACCATACGGTTACGTATGGTCGCAAGGCTCCTTCTACCGGCTTCGCTTCTCTTGGTCAATACGCTACCGTATGGTCCATCGTGTCTCGGAAAAGTCGCCGCGATTGGCTTCGGGCCGGACTCCGCCGCTTGGCACGCGGCGGCATCGATCACGTGCGTGTCGAACCGCTCGCGAAAGAGCTCGACGTCACGAAAGGTAGCTTCTACTGGCATTTCACCGATCGCACTGCCCTCCTCGACGCCATGCTCCAGGAATGGGCCGAGGTGGCGACCGAAGCCGTCATCGGCCAGGCGGAAGAGGCCGGCGCCGAGCCGGAGGCCCGACTACGGCGCCTGACAACGATCGCCAGCGAGGGTTTCGATGCTCAGCTGGAGCTAGCACTCCGTGACTGGGGGCGACGTGATGAAGCGGTCAGCCGCACATTGGGGGAGGTCGACGATCGACGTATGAGCTATCTCCGGAAGTTGCTCCGCGAGTCAGGCTTTGCGGCGATCGACGTAGAGGTGCGGGCGTTCCTCCTCTATTCGGCCGTGCTGGGAGACGCGCTGCGTCCACACGCCCGCGGTCGTCTCGGCCGGAAGCGATTGCTTGACGAGGCCGTCGCGCTGCTCGTTGCTCCGACTGGGCGAACGGGGAAGCGGAAGACCTGAGATCCACTCGAGCCAACTCGCGGCACAGGCGCGAGGCGTCTCTCGATCTACAGGATGAGATCCGGGGCTGCGCGCACGCAGACCAGGCGGGGAGGACCGATCTCAAGCGCCGAACAGCGCGCGGACCTTCCGAGCCAGCTTCGTCCAGATGAAGTCGATGGTCGTCACGCGCGCTTCGGGCTCGCCCGGAAGATCCATCTTATCGTAGTAGCGGCCCTCGCCCTCTCGGAGCTCCTTGGTCTTGCGGATCCACTGGCGGAGCGCGTACCCCGTACCGATGTGGGTCCACGCCTGACGATGGTAGTTCCAATTGTCAGGCGACAGCCGCTGCGCCTCGGCAAAGTAACGCTGCGCCTGCTCCGTCTCGCCCTGCGCTTGGAAGTAGAGCCCGAGCTTGAAGGTAGGATCGGCAAGCGCGGTCTCCTCCGACACCGGCTTCAAACGGGCACGCACCTCGTCGGGCGACCAGGCATAGGCGCTCTCCGCCCCGCGCTCGACCCAATCTTTGGTGGCATCGGCGAACGCGGTACTCCCGAAGTCCACCGAGAAGATGCCTGCATTGATCTGGTGGGCGCCAGCGTACGCCCCCTCGTTGATGCGCACGATGCGCCCCTGCTCGTCGATCCACGCGGCCGACGGCACGTTCACCCATCCAAAGAGCGTGCTGATCTTATGGGTCTCGTCGGTGACGCAGCGAAACGTCGGCGAGGCCTTGTCGAAACACGTCCCCGCCGCCCCCTCTCCCTGCGAGTCCTGCGCCACGCTGATGATCTCGAAGTTGCGATTCCCGAGAGAGGTATAGAGCTCCTGCCACACGGGCAGGTCGAGTCGGCATCCTCACCAGGAAGCCCAGGTCACGACGAGGACCTTCTTCCCCCGGAGATCCGACAGACGAAACGTCTCGCCACGGCGGTCGGTAACCTCGAAGTCGGGAGCCATCCCCGATTCGAGCGTGGCACGGCGCGTCTCCGGAACCATGCCGAAGCTCCAGACGCCGTCGGCGGCGACGTACTGCTGACCGAGCCTGTCGGCAAAGCTCGAGTATTTGAGCCACGCACCATCGTCTCGCGTCCGTACCAATTCGGTGTTCTGGTCGCCAAGGAGCGGGACACAGAGGTCGCCGCGACACACCCCTTCTGGCCTGAGCTCCCAGCGCGTAGCCTGCTCGAGCTGATCGGTACGGATCCAGAGGTCGTCGTGCTCCCCCGGGATGGACGCAATCTCAGTCGTGTCGTCGTTCGCGAGAACAATCATGGCTCGGCCCCTTGCGGCATCGAGTAGCCGCAATCGTGTGTTCTGTACAGTGGCGCTCGGCGCCGGAGCTCTTGGACAGCGCCGTGCCACTCGTGTCGAATCATCTCCATCCAGCGCTTGTCAACGGCGCCGTGCGATGTAGAAGACACACACCGATTGCTACCGAGTCAGACGACGGTAATTCGCAGACCGCGAGGGGACACATCATGGAGAACAAGGATCTAGTAGTATCGCTCAACCGCATGCTCTCTCAGGAGCACGCCTGCGCCATTCGCTACGCGACACACGCGGCCGTAGTGGCTGGACCGTACGCCGAAGTGGTCGCGACGCGACTGAAAGAGATAGCGACCGACGAGGTTCTGCACGCGGAAAAGTTGCGCGGCCGCATCCTGGCCCTCGGGGGAGTCCCCACTATGGACGTGCGGGCCGAGGATCTGAAACCCGCGTCCACCCTTGAGGATATCCTCGAGGTGAACATTGCCGAGGAAGAGGATGCGATCCGCTCCTACACGGCAATTCTCGATCAGCTCCCGCTCAGCAACGTCATCCTGTTCCAGACGATCCAGGAAATCATCCGGGATGAGCAGGAGCATCTAGAAGAGCTCGAGGCGCTGCGCCTCCCTAAATAGCCAGGAAACGGCTCGAGCCGCGCGGAAAAGGACGGCCCTGAGCATCAGACGCTAGTTGGGCTTCTTCTTTCCCGGGGGGTTGGCACGGATCGTCGAGCGACTACGTGGCTCCGCCTTGTCGTGCGCCGTGAACGTAGATGCCGCGACCTTCGCGATCGCCTGGAGCGCATCTACGACCGGGGATCCTCCACGCCACGCGAGGACGACCGTTCGGTGCGGAACAGGCCGAGAAAACTCGCGAATCGCCAATAGGTCGGCACGGTTCTCGACCTCGACCGCGCAGCGCGGCAACAGCGTAATACCGGTTCCGGCTGACACCATCTGGGCCAAGGTCCCCATGCTCGTCGCCCGGAATCCCAGTTCCTCGGCGCCCGTCGCGGCGCAGAGATCGAGCGCTTGATCGCGAAAACAGTGACCGTCCTCCAGAAGGAGAACGGATCTATCCCGCAGCGTCTCGAGCGGAACCCGCCGCTGCGCACGACCCAGCTCGTGCCCTTTGGCAGCGGCGAGCACGAAATGGTCGCGGCCCACGACCGCATGCTCGAGGTCGTGAAGATCGGACTCGAGCGCGACGAGCGCGGCATCGAGCTCACCGGAGCGGACCTGCTCGACCAGGGCGCCGGTCTTGTCCTCCCGCCAATGAAGGGTGAGCCGGGGGAACTCCTTGCGCAGGGCCGGATCGAGCGCCGGCAGAAGATAGGGGCCGATGGTGGGAATGACCCCCACGCGAAGGATCCCGGCCAGCGGATCGAGATACCGCAAGGCCGCCTCCCGGAGACCTTCAGTCTCATGGAGCACGCGCCGGGCGCGCTCCACCAAGTCCGCTCCCGCCGGAGTGAGAAGCACGCGCCGCCGGTCGCGCTCGAAAAGAATCACCTGCAGCGCCGATTCCAGCTCTCCGATCTGTGCGCTCAATGACGGCTGCGAGACCCCACAGAGATCCGCAGCCCGCCGAAAACTCTTCACCTCGGCGATGGCCACAGCGTACTGGAGCTGGCGCAAGGTCACGGGATGAATCCCGAACTTCGTCACCATAGCTGCGTCCTATCACATACATTGGAACGTTGTCTTGGACGGCTCGGCCCGCGACCCGCATGCTGCCTCCATATGGATCGACCTCAGGACATGGACCCATCGACACGACCGACAGACGCCACCGCGGGCAACGAAGATCTCCACGAGCTTCACCATATGGAGATGCTCGCCAACCTCTCCGCGGGTCTGGCGCACGACTTCAACAATGTCCTCGCTGCGATCATCGGGCACACACAACTCGCGCAAGCCGACCTTCCCGACACTGGCCGCGTCCACGACAACCTCGACCAGGTACTACACGCGGCCAAGCGCGCGAGTTCTCTAGTCCAAAGGTTCCTGAGGATCAGATACGGCGGCGCGGCGCGTCCAATCGAGGTGTCACTCGGTTCGGTCGCTCGAGAGGTCGTTCGCCTCGTGCGGCCGACGCTCGCACCCACAATCAGGATGAAGACCCACATCGCGACCGATTGCGGCGCCGTCGTTGGCGATGCCCTCCAACGCGAGCACATGGTCACCAATCTGTGCGTCAATGCGGGTCGCGCGATGCGTGAGCGCGGCGGGACACTGACCGTGAGCGTCGATGACGTCAGAGTCGACTGTGGGCGCACATGCTCGGTGGGCACTCTCGAGGCGGGACGCTATCTCGCCGTGGCCGTCGCCGACACCGGGCACGGCGTTCGGACGGACACCGTCCAGGAGATCTTCGAACCGTTCCGCACGAGCTGGCCCGAGGGCGTCGGTACCGGTATCGGCCTAGCAGTCGTCCGCTCGATCGTAACCGCACACAGCGGCGCAATCGAGGTAGAAAGCGTGCCGTCGGTGAGCACGACATTCACAGTATTCCTACCCCTGGGACGGGACACCCGTCCCACCAACGTATGCAGTGAGGTGAGGTATGGCTCGAGTTCTTCTCGTCGAGGACGACGATCAGCTTCGACGCATGATGAAGCAGATGCTGGAACGTGCTGGGCACGAGGTCGATGAGGCGCCGCACGGCCGAGCGGCCCTCCGGCAGCTACGAGTCCGGCCATCCGAACTCGTGGTGACGAACGTGCACATGCCAGAAATGGATGGCCTGGAACTCATCAAAGCGCTCCAAAAGGAGGACCCGCCGCTCCCCGTGATGGCCGTCTCGGGCGGCGGCGGTTTGACCTCCAATCGCGAGCGATACACCGCGGACATTCTCGAGATAGCGAAGCACTTCGGCGCAGCGCGCGTCCTGGCAAAACCCTTCGAGTGGAGTGATCTCACCGAGGCGGTCGACGCGCTCCTCGCGCCCGCCTAGCGCCCGCACGGGCTCGTCACGGCAGTGGCGAGCCCGTGGCCACACCAAGGCGTTGGAACGAGATCTTGCTCGGAAACGGCAGAGCGCGCTAAACATTCCCTTCGGCGCAACGACTGAGGAACACACAACGATGCCTCCCAAGACGATCACTCCGAAACGGATGCCGTTCGAGAAGTACCAACCCTTCTCGTCTCTGACCGTCCCACTCGACGACCGCACGTGGCCAAGGCGCCGTATCGAAGTGGCACCCCTGTGGTGCTCCGTGGATCTCCGTGACGGGAATCAGGCGCTCATCGACCCCATGGATCCCGCCCGGAAGCTCCGCATGTTCGAGACCCTGGTGCAGATGGGATTCAAGGAGATCGAGGTCGGGTTTCCGGCCGCGAGCCAGCCAGACTTCGATTTTGTCCGTGAACTCATCGAGCGTGATCTCGTCCCGGACGACGTAACGATTCAGGTCCTCGTACAATGCCGACCAGAACTCATCGATCGCACCTACGAATGCCTGCGAGGCGCACGGAAAGTCATCGTGCACTTCTACAACTCGACCTCCGTCCTTCAACGACGAGTGGTATTTGGCCTCGACAAAGCGGGCATCACACAGATCGCGGTCGATGCGGCGACGCGTTGTCGCAATCGTGAGCAGCGCCTCGCCCGGACTGACGTCCGTTACGAGTACTCCCCCGAGAGCTTCACCGGTACGGAGACCGACTACGCAGTCGAGATCTGTGAAGCCGTCATGGAAATCCTCGAGCCGACTCCTCACCGACCTGTCGTCCTCAACCTGCCGGCGACCGTCGAGATGTACACGCCGAACCTCTACGCCGACGTGGTCGAATACTTCCATCGCACGATCCGCAATCGCGACCGAGTCCGCCTGTCACTGCATCCGCACAACGACCGGGGCACCGGCGTTGCCGCCGCCGAACTCGGCGTCATGGCCGGCGCCGACCGCATCGAGGGCACGCTCTTCGGGAACGGCGAACGGACGGGCAACGTCGACATCATCACACTCGCGATGAATCTCTTCAGCCAAGGCATCGATCCGGAACTCGACATCTCGAATATTGACGCACTCCGCAGAGTCGCAGAGTACTGCAACCGACTCCCGGTTCACCCCCGCCATCCGTACGCGGGAGACTTGGTCTACACGTCGTTCTCCGGAAGCCACCAGGACGCGATCAAGAAGGGCCTCGCCGCACTGGGCGCCGACTACGACGTGTGGGGCGTGCCCTATCTGCCGATCGACCCCAAGCATGTCGGCCGCAACTACGAGGCCGTCATCCGCGTCAATAGCCAGTCCGGCAAGGGCGGCGTGGCCTACGTCATGCAGGCCGAGCACGGTCTCGATCTTCCCCGTCGCCTCCAGATCGAGTTCTCAAAGACGATTCAGGGAATCACCGAAGACACGGGCACAGAGATGAGCGCCTCTGACCTCTGGAACGCCTTCGTCCGCGAGTACCTCCCCAACCACGCCGCCGCCACGTTGGTCTCGCACAACACTACGACCGGCGAGCGCGGCGCTTCGGTCGTCGCCGAGCTCCTGGTAGACGGCCAATCGCAGACGGTTCGCGGTCAGGGGAATGGTCCGATCTCCGCACTGGTGGCCGCGCTTCAGGCTGATCTCGGCATGGACATCGACATCGTCGACTACAGCGAACATGCCGTCGCGTCGGGCAGCGACTCCATGGCCGTCGCCTACGTCGAAACGCAACGCAGGGACGGCACCGTCAAGTGGGGCGTGGGGATGCATGAATCGATCACCACGGCGTCCTTCCGAGCCGTCATGGGCGCCGTCACCCGGCATCGCAACGACATCCACCTCGTCGAGCGCCACGAGCCGTAGCGGAGGACGTCTGGCTCGCGTAGCGAGCAGCCGTCGTGAATCCTTCCGGCGATCAGCGCGAACGCTTCGTCCGTGCCGCGCGCAAACGCACGCTCCGCTCCCGGCCCGGACGACACCGTTCGACGTGGGCCGCCGAGCTGAGAAGGAGCCAGTTCGGAAAAGATCGCTGCAAGGCAGGCGCGCCCTCCAATCTGATTCTGCCCGCGTCGAGCTCCGCCCGTAGTGGGCGAAAGCCGCGCCACACATCGACGAAGCGCTGCAACTGCGATGTCACCAGCAGGTCGATGGCGTGCCCCGGCGGCTTGATGCACATGTCGACGACGCCGTCGACGACGATGATCCAGAAGCGCCGGCAGTCGCGTGGTCCATCCGGAAACTCGAACTGCAGTACGGTGCGGCCCTTGGGCATAGCCTCGACGTTCATCCTGAGATGCACGCTCCACCCGAGAAAGCGCGGATCGAGGTCATCCGGCTCGAGATCCCGCGCCCATCGCTGTCCCCAATTCGCGAGGTCGGTGATGATCGGCTCGAGCCCCCGTCCCGCATCGGTCAAACGATAGGCGTGCCCGCTGTTGCTTCCGGACTCGCGCACACGAACGACGACCCCTGCCTCCTCGAGCGAGCGTAGACGCTGCGACAGCATCGTTGCGGAGATCCTGGGAAGAGCACGGAGCAGGTCATTGAAGCGACTGGCGCCGTCCGAGAGCGCGACGACCACCAGCATCGTCCAGCGCTCGCCCAGGATCTCGGTCGCAAGCGCCACGGGACAGTACTGTCCGTACGAGCGAGCCACGGGCGCATCATCCCCCGAGAACCAGGCTCGAAGCAACTCCAGATTCCTTAGTGGATTTCCGCCTCCCGCTAGACGATCATCCGAGCTTCAACACAACGAGGGGACGATCAGCGATGGCGAGTTTCGATGCACTAGATGCGGCCGAGTCCGTCGGGAATGTTCTGCGAGAACATGCGGATTTCGGCGAGCAGGCGGGATGCTTGGCGCCAGCGTCCGTCGAGGCACTGCGGCGCTCCGGCATGCTCAGCCTCTGGCGACCGCAAAGCCTGGACGGTCACGAATGCGATCCCGTCTCCTACGCACGTGCCGCCGAAAAGATTGCCACAGCGGACACCGCCGCGGCCTGGCTGATGCACGGCGTGTCCGCCGCCTGGTTCGACCTCCGCCGCGGCACCCCCGAATTCGTGGATGAGATCATCGGGAGCGCGCCCGTCCCGGTCCTTGCCGAGACCTTCAACAAACCGATGCGCGCCATCGCGCATGGCGACGGCTATACCGTCACCGGCTCAACCCCGTTCGCCAGTGGATGCCGGGTAGCCGAGTGGATCGGCCATACCGCCATCGCCGACGATCGCCTCCTACTCATGTACCACCCCGCTGACACCCTGGAGATCGCAGACGACTGGAACAGCCTCGGTATGCGGGGAACGGCAAGCAACACCATCGTCGCCCGCGAGACGTTCGTGCCCCGCTACCGGACGATCGATCTCAGCGTACCGCTCTCGAGAACGCCCCGGTTCGACGGCCCGCTCTACCGCATGCCCGAGGCGGTGATCCCCGTAGCTGTGGCGGCCGTCAGCCTCGGCGCGCTCCGGTCCGCGCTCGATGCGACAACGGCAATCGCAGCGGACAAGATTCCGTTCGCAGCGCCTTCGACGCTCAAGCACCGGCCACTGGCCCAATTGCAGTTCGGTCGAGCCCTCGCGACGTACCGCGCGGCACGCGCCTATTTCCACGAATGCATCGAACGGGCGTTCGGGCAGGCCGGCCGGGGCGAAGCCTTCGCCCTCCGCGAGAAAGCCGACCTCTTCCTCGCCTTCGCACACACGCTGCAGACCTGTGCGGACGGGGTTCGCCTGCTCGCCAAAGCGGTAGGCACGTCGGCTATCTACAAGGGCAACGCCATCGAACGAGCGCTCCGTGACACCGAGGTGATCTCACATCACGCCTTCGGCGCGGAAGGTCGATTCGCCACGGTTGCGCAGGCCTACTGGGACCTCGATGTCGATTTTCCGCTCCTGGCAATGGACTGATCGACCCGATGTTCGACGACCGCAACCGGCGTCCTTGGGAAATCGACGATGCGTACGTTCACGAGACTACTCGCCGCGGAGTGCTCGGTAGATCTTGCGGCCGGCGCGACCGGTCGGCGGCAGGCCCAGACTCTCCTCGGCCTCGGCGATGGCGGCGCGGGTGACGGGCCCGATCTTGCCGTCGGCGTCGCCGATGTCGTAACCCCGAGCCAGCAAGAGTTGCTGGAGTTCCAAGCGCTCGGCGCGGGACAGGCCGGGATCGTCGGTCGGCCAGGGCGTCCGGAAGGGTGGATCGCCAGCGATGCGATCCGCCAGATGGGCGATGGCGAGGGCGTAGGAGTCAGCGTGGTTGTAGGCGTAGATCGCGTCGAAGTTGCGAAGCGTCAAGAAACCCGGCCCTCGCGATCCGGCAAGGAGGAGCAGACCAGCCTGGGTGTCGCCCGACAACTTCGCGCCATCGGCGCGGACAAGCCCGCGACGTCCCCAGGTCGACAGCGTGGCTTTGCTCTTGCGCCCGACCGGGCCCTCGTAGCCACGCGGCACGCTGACCTCGATCATCCATGAGGCATCGCGCCGCCAGCCGGCGTGCTTCAGATAGTTGGCGGTCGAGCCCAGGGCATCCGGCACGGAATCGATCAGATCGCGCCGCCCATCGTCGTCGAAGTCGATCGCGCGGCTCTGGTACGTGGAGGGCATGAACTGCGTCTGCCCGAACGCACCGGCCCAGGAACCGTAGAGCTTCTCCATGGGAACGTCCCCGCGATCGACGAGCTTCAGCGCCGCGATGATTTCGCCGCGCCAGAACGCCCTCCGTTGCGTCCCCGCACACGCCATGGTCGCCAAAGCATGGGGGATGAAATGGGAACCGACCTGCCGACCGTAGTCGCTCTCGACACCCCAAACGGCAGTGATGACGTGCCGGTCGACGCCGAAACGCGCTTGGGCTGCCCGCAGGGTCGCGTCGTACTTGCGTAGCATGGCTCGGCCGTCATCGATCCGCTGCTGGTCGACCAGGAATGCGAGATAGTCCCAAATCGGCGTCTTGAACTCGGGCTGTGACTTCGAAGAGTCCCGCACCCGCTCGCTGGGTTGCGCGGTGTCCAGAGCCTCGGAGACCACTGATTTGCTCACCCCGGCGTTGAGCGCCGCTGTTTTGAGACCGCTGACGCAGGTGGAGAACTCGGCAACGGCCGGGGAAACCACCGCGCCAAAGACAATCGTCGCGACCAGGGCGATGATGAGTGTAACATGCACGTTGACCGATCGTAGATGAAGAGAGCCACGTTGGTCGAACGACGTGATCGATTGTATCCAACAGAAGGGGACGCTATCGAGGAGTATGGCCATCCTCGATCGGAGCCGGTAGTTTTCGGAGCGCAGGGA
>JAJCZP010000141.1 GCA_029262315.1 Deltaproteobacteria bacterium
CAGCGGATCGCTCGACGCGTGCTCGCTGAGCGCGGCGGTCAGGATGCGGGTGCCGCTCGCGACGCCTGCGAGGCATCGCTGTTGTTGCGCGTCGCTGCCGAACTGCGCGATCGGGAGTGCTCCCAGCACGAGCGTGCTCAAGGCCGGGACGGGCGCTACGGTTCGTCCGATCTCCTGGAGAAGCAGGCAGAGCGGCAGGAACCCGAGAGCAACGCCACCGTGAGTTTCGGGAAGCGCCGTCCCGAGCAGTTTGGACGTGGCCAGCGCCTCCCAGAGCTCACGGTCGTAGGGCTCGCCGCGCGTCTCGAGCGCCTGCAGCCGTGCATTGGTCGTCATGTCGCCGAGAATCTCGCGCGCCAATTGCACAACCGCCTGCTCGTCGTCTCGAAGGTCGAAGTCCACGGGTTAGTTCTTGTAGTGGGGCATCCCCATGCCGGCGATGGCGATGATGTCCCGCTGAATCTCGTTGGTGCCTCCCCCGAAGGTGAGGATCAATCCGTTTCGATAGGCCGACTCCAGTCGACCGTGCAGCACCGCGCCCGGACTGCCTCTCCCGAGGATGCCCGCGGCGTTCGTGATCTCCAGGAGCGCCCGATACGCTTCCATGCTCAGCTCGCTGCCGTACACCTTGATGGCGGAGGAGTCGGCCATGTTCGGCCGGTCTCTTGTGGCCGCCCAGGCTTGTTTCCAGTTCATCAGCCGGAGCACCTGCACCTTGGCGTAGACGCGCGCGAGGTTGTGCTGCACCCACGAGGTGTCGATCACACGCCGGCCGTCGACCTCGGTTTCCCGCGCCCAGGCGGTAACACCCGCGAGGCTACGCCTCAAGTGCCCGACGGTCATGAGTGAGATGCGTTCGTGATTCAGCTGCCCGGTGATCAAGCTCCAGCCGCTGTTTTCTCCACCGATCAGGTTCTCGGCGGGCACCCGGACGTCGTCATAGAAGGTGGCGTTGGTGGTCACGCCGCCGACGGTCCGGATCTCCTGGCGCGAGTATCCCTTGGCCGTCGTCGGTACGAGGAACATCGACAACCCGCGATGTTTCTTGGCGTCGGGATCCGTGCGGGCGGCGAGCCAGATGTAGTCGGAGTATTCGGCCAGGCTCGTCCACATCTTCTGCCCGTTGATGACCCATTCGTCGCCGTCGCGGACGGCGCTCGTCTGCAGGGAGGCGAGGTCGGTGCCGGCGGCGGGCTCGGAGTAGCCGACCGCGAAGAACATCTCGCCGGCGAGGATCCGTGGGCAGAAGTGCTGCCGCTGCTCCTCGCTCCCGTACTCGCGGAGGATCGGGCCGATGGCGTTCAACGTCAGAAAGGGGAGGGGGAAGCCGACGGCCTGGACCTCATCGGCGAAGATGAACTGCTCGATCGGGGAGCGCTCCTGACCGCCGTACTGCTTGGGCCAGGTGAGGCCGAGCAAGCCATCCTTGCCCATCTGGCGCATCGCCTTCAGGAACTCCGGGCCGCCACCCTCCCAACCTGGCGACAGCTCGCTGGCAAGAGCGTCGGTCATCATTGTGGCGAAGTAGGCGCGTAGTTCATCGCGGAACGCGCGCTGTTCGGTGGTGAGATCCAACTCCATGACAATCCTCGTGCCAGCTTCAGCGCGACTGCAGACGCACCGGCAGCTCCTTCGCGGACACGACGATGGGATTCGCCAGGCCCTGCACGCTGTAGGTCACGTCACCCACGAGCGCGATGTCGTCGGTCCGGGCGAGCAACTCCTCGAAGAGGATGGAAATCTCGCGCCGGGCCAGGTTCGCTCCGAGACAGAAGTGAGGCCCTCCTCCACCGAACGCCTGCTGGTAGTTGGGCGATCGCGCGATGTCGAAACGGAACGGCGCATCGAAGATCTGCTCGTCCCGGTTGCCTGACGGGTACCACAGCGTGACGCTGTCGCCGGCCTGGATCGGCACCCCTCGCATCTCGGTATCCCGGCTCGCAGTGCGGCGAAAGTACGCGACCGGCGAGGACCAGCGCAGGATTTCCTCGGTCGCGCTGCTCATCTGCGTCGGGTCGCGGCGCAGCGAGGCGAGCTGATCCGGATGCTCGAGCAGGGCGAGCAGTCCGAGAGAAATGGCGTTCCGGGTGGTCTCGCTCCCGGCGATCGTGAGGAGCAGGAAGAACAAGTCGAGCTCGATCTGACTCAACCCCGAGCGCTCGCCATCGTCGGTCTCGACCTCGACCGTCTGCAGGATCGTCCACACGTCGTCCTGCGGATGCTTCCGCTTCTGCTCCCCTAGCTTCTGGGCGTACTGAAACATCTCGACCTGGATGGCTTGCACCTCGGAGACCGGGATCGAGGATTCCGGATCGCTGCACTGCAGAAAGTCGTTGGTCTTGGAGAAGAGCCACGCGCGGTCTTCGACGGGAATCCCCACGATGTCGGCGATCATGTGCATCGGGAGCTGGTAGGCAACGTCGCTGACGAACTCGCAGGTTCCGCGCTCCAGCGCCGCCTCGACGATCGACACCGCCCAGCGCCGAGTCTGGTCCTCCAGGCGGGCGATCATGCGCGGCGTGAAGCCGGCGCTGATCAGCTTGCGCAGTCGAGTATGGGCGGGCCCGTCCATGCTGACCATCATGGTGCCCCGCATCTCTTCCGGGCTCTGGAGCGACGGGCCTTCGAACGCAGTGAAGAGTTCGGTATCGCGGTTGGCGGCCTCGATGTCGTCGTAGCGCGACAGCACCCAAAAGCCCTTAACAGGGGGGTGGAGACGACCCGGGGCCGGATGCCACCAGATCGGGGCGTCGCGGCGCAAGACGCTGAACGCCTCGTGGGGGAAGCCGCGACGAAACAACGCCGGGTCGCCGAGATCGATATCGTCGAGCCTCACGTACCTCGCCCTAGGAGACTGCTCGGGCCTGCTCTGTCCAGTCGGCGATGAGCAGCTCCATGGTGACCTCCACCACGACTTTCTGGTTTTCGTCGAGGATCTCGTAGAGGAGCCCGCTTTGGGAATGATTCCCGAAGAACGCCATGCCGCCCTCTTCCCCTCCTCGTTCGAAATGCGGCAGCGGATCGCCCACCGTCAGCGCATAGACCCCGGCGCGACGCACCCTGTGCTCACCCCGCGTTCCGTCCAGGTGAAGATCCCATAGATGCTGCTCGCCCTCGAGCACGAGCACCGTCGTGGTGGCGGTATGTCGGTGAATCGGACAATGCCCGCCGTCGCCTGCCCATCGCACAACCATGTCGAGCGTGCCGGCCGCGAGATCGTAGCCGAGAATCGTGTAGTCGTGACGCACGTTGTAGGAGAGTCCGGGCTCGCCCGTGACCTCACGCCACTTGTGGCGGCCGGGATCGAAGGAGCGTTGGATCATTTGCGAACCTCCAGGCCCTTCAGGGTGCCGTCGTCGCGCCAGGCTTTCAGTATGTCGAAGAACTCCGTCGGCTCTCCGAAGTAGAAGGCGCTCTGGCGACTTCGCGTGTCGGGCTGTCCTTCGTTGTTGTAGTAGCCTGGCGTGCACTGGGCGGCGAATTCGTCGGTCCGTCCCCCGAGTCTGATGACGGCCTCGACCCACTCGCTTTCGGCCTCTTCCGAGGCTTCGAGCGACCGGAGGTCTTTCTCGATCGCTTGTTGCACGACGTAGGCGAGGTGCTTGGCCTGCTCGTTCAAGAGGTAGGGGAAGTTCACGGTGAAGCCGGACTGAGCGATGCTCATCATGAAGCAGTTGGGAAAGCCGCGGATGTGCAACCCGTGGAGCGAGCGCGCACCGTCGTTCCATTTCTCCGTCAGTGTCAATCCATCGCGTCCGACAAGCTCGTACCCGGCGCGCCGCGCGTAGTCCGTACCCACCTCGAAGCCGGTCGCGTAGATCAGACAATCGAGCGCGTAGTCCTTGCCGCCGACCACGACTCCGGTTTCCGTCACGCGTTCGACGCCCAGGCCCTTCGTATCGACGAGCGTGACGTTGGGGCGGTTGAAGGTCTGCAGGTATCCGTCGTGGAAGCATGGGCGCTTACAGAACTGGCGGTAGTACGGCTTCAGCGCTTCGGCGGTGACGGGATCCTCGACGAGGGAATCCACACGGGCGCGGATCTCCTCCATCTTCATGAAGTCGGCTGTCTCCACTGTTTTGGCCAGCGCCTCGGGAGATAGATCCGGAGTTTCGTCGGCCAGCATCAGGGAGAGCAGCTTTCGCATGATGTCGGTCCAGCCGTCGTTCACCAGGTCTTCTTCCTGGTAGCCGCCGGTCGTGAGGATCTGGAAGTTGTCCATGCGATGCTGGTGCCAGCCGGGCTTCAGGGTGCTGGCCCACTCTGGATCGGTGGGGCGGTTGGCGCGCACGTCGATCGAGGACGGCGTGCGTTGGAAGACAAAGAGGTGCTCGGCGCTCGCGCCGACGTGCGGGATGCATTGGACCGCTGTGGCGCCGGTGCCGACGACTCCCACCCGCTTGCCATGGAGGCCCGTCAGGTTGCCGTCGGCATTGCCGCCCGTATACGCATAGTCCCAGCGGCTCGTGTGGAAGGCGCGGCCTTTGAACGTCTCGACACCGGGGATCCCGGGTAGCTTCGGCCGTTGCAGGAATCCGTTCGCGAGGCAGATGAACCTGGCCCGCATTGCGTCGCCACGATTCGTTGCGATGATCCAGCGCGCACTGTCATCGTCCCAGCGGACGTCGGTCACTTCGGTCTGGAAACAGGCGTCCCGGTAGAGGTCATATTTCTCGGCGATGGCTTTGCAGTGGGCAAAGATTTCCGACCCGCGACTGTACTTCTCCTTCGGAACGTACTCGAGTTCTTCGAGGAGCGGCATGTAGACATATGACTCGACGTCGCAGGCCAGGCCTGGATAGCGATTCCAGTACCAGGTGCCGCCAACGTCGCCGCCTTTATCGATGATCCGGATGTCGGTGACCCCGGCTTCACGCAGGCGCGCGCCAGCAAGCAGCCCGCCGAATCCGCCTCCGATCAGCACCACGTCGACGTCATCGGTCAGCGGCGCCCGTGTAAACCCCGGCTCGACATGGGGATCGTCGACGAAGTGCGCCAAGTCTCCCGTGACCTCGCGGTACTGGGCGTTGGCATCGGGGCGGAGCCGCTTCTCGCGCTCCCTGCGGTATTTTTCGCGAAGCGCATCGGGATCGAAGCCGAGCGTCGCCCCGTCTTCCTTCTTGATCGTCATCGTCCTGGCTTTCGTTTTCCGTGCGTCGGGCGACCGCTCCGGGAGTCGTTGGCGCGCGGCTGTTTGCCGTTCGGCTTGGCGCCGAGTCGCCGGCGGCGTCCGAGCCCATCCCGAACCAGGGCGACGTAGGCATCTACAACCGCTTCGTCTCCTAGTGTGTCGCCGTTTTCCAGCATCTGCTCGAGAAGGTGACGCGCGCCAAGCAGAAAGTGCGCCTGCGCCGTGATCTCGGCATCCTCCATTGGCCTCAGCGTTTTCCGCGCGATCCCGACCTGGATTCTCGTCGCCAGGCGTTCCACCCACTCCGCGACTGCGCGTCGGTACAGGTCCGGCTCATGAAGCTTGATTTCGTCTGCGAGACGTACATGCGCTGGATTCGCGCGCAGGTAGTCCAAGTAGGCAAGCATGCCGGCCCGTTGGCGTTCGAAGAAGTCGGCGTGATCGTCGGCGTCGGCCGCGTGGAGCCGCCACATGAGGTCGGTGACCAGGGAGCCCATCAACTCCCGCAGCAGCTGGCGCCGCGAACCGAAGTGGTAGTTGAGGTTCCCGATCGCGACGTCGGCCCGTGTTGCGATGCGGGCGAGTGATGTCTTGTGAAATCCCGAATCGCTGGCTTCCGCCAGTGCCGCGGCGAGGATCCTGGCCCTCGTGTCGCGTGATTTGGCGTACGGGGCGCGCCCGGAGGGTGTGTGGGGCCGTTGTAGGGGGTCGGTCTCCAGCACAGACGAATATTGAACCAATTTTCAAATTTTGACAATATCCCCCCGACACGCCACCGATCGAGCGGCGCTCGATGCCGGGGCGGGGCCAGATCTTGTCGAGGATGTGTTGATGGAAAAGGGCCTGACCGGAGTCCGCGTGCTCGATTTCTCGGAGCAGATCGCGGGTCCGTATTGTTCGAAGCTGTTCGTCGATGCGGGTGCGGCGGTCATCAAGGTCGAACCGCCTGCGGGCGACGCGATGCGCCGCCACGCGCCGACCGGTGCCGATCTCGCCGCCCAGGACTCGGCACTGTTCACCTTCCTGAACGCTGGCAAGCAGTCTGTGGTCGGGGCGGCGCATGATGCGCATGTCGAAGCGCTCCTGGCTCACGCCGATCTCGTCATCGAGGCGCACGGGCTGGAGTCTGACACTGGCGTGCGTCTGGACGTCGCGGCGCTGCGCGCCGCCCATCCCGCGCTCGTCATCCTTTCGATCACGCCCTACGGCCTCACCGGGCCATGGGCCGATCGACGGGCGACCGAGTTCACGTTGCAAGCCGAGTCGGGCTCGATTGGGATGCGAGGCGTCATGGGCAAGGAGCCCTTTCAGGCTGGAGGGCGCATCACCGAATGGGCCGCCGGCTCGTTTGGTGCCGTCGCGGTGTTGCCGGCCGTCATGCACGCACGGGCGACGGGGCAGGGGGAGCACATCGATCTGTCGATGCTCGAAACCGCGAACATGGTGTTCACCAACTTCTCGGAATCGATGAATCGGTTGCTGAACGGCAGCCCCGAGGATCCGGAGCATGCGTTTCTTGCGCCCTCGGTGGAGACGCCATCCATCGAGCCGACCGCCGACGGCTACGTTGGGTTCTGTACCAACTCCCGCCAGCAGTTCTCGGATTTCCTGCTCATGATCGAGCGCACGGATCTGCAGGCGGACGAAGAGCTTGCCCAGTTCGCGGGGCGCCTCATGCGCTTCGACGAGTGGAACGAGATCATGCGCCCCTGGCTTGCCGACAAGACGACTGCGGACATCGTCGAGCGTGCGTCCTTGCTGCGGATTCCGGTGGCGCCGATCTGTAACGGCGAGACTGTGCAGCGCCACGAACAACTGCACACGCGCGGCGTCTTCGGCCCGGATGCGGAGGGTAGATTCGTGCAGCCCCGGCGCCCCTATCGCATCGACGACGCCGATCCTCCGGCTCTGCGGCCGGCGCCACGTCTCGGCGCCGATACGAAGTCCGCCGCCTTTGCGTCTGGCGCCTCGGCTTCGGCAGAAGCCGGGACCACCGCGCTTCCTCTGACCGGTCTGCGGGTTCTCGACCTGACTGCGTGGTGGGCCGGGCCGGCTGCCTCGCATGCGCTTGCGACCTTTGGCGCGGAGGTCATCCACGTCGAGTCGGCCAGTCGTCCCGATGGCATGCGCATGATCGGCGGCATGATGGCAGCCCACTACGATACCTGGTGGGAGGCGAGCCCGCATTTCATGTACGCCAACAGTAACAAGCTCGGCGTCACACTCGATCTTTCCATGCCGCAGGGTCTCGCGCTGTTGGAAAAGCTCATTGCCGAGTGCGACGCGATCGTCGAGAACTTCACGCCGCGCGTTCTCGACGGTTTCGGCCTGAGCTGGGAGCGCGTGCAGGCGTTGAATCCAAAGGCGCTCATGATGCGCATGCCGGCGTTCGGACTCTCGGGGCCATGGCGCGACTACACGGGCTTTGCGCAGACGATGGAGCAACTCTCGGGGTTGGCCTGGATGACGGGCCATCGCGACGATCAGCCGCGTATCCCCCGTGGACCGTGCGACCCCGTTGCCGGCATGCACGCCACATTCGCGTTTCTCGTTGCGCTGGCGGAACGCGGCTTCTCGGGCCGGGGACATCACGTCGAGAGCACAATGGTGGAGAGCGCGCTCAATATGGCTGCCGAGCAGGTCCTCGCAGCGAGCGCCTACGGCGATGTCATGAGCCGCGACGGCAATCGTTCGCCCCTCGCCGCACCGCAAGGGCTCTACCCGTGCGCGGATGGACAACCTGGAGCAGAGAAATGGCTGGCGCTCTCGGTCGCCAGCGATGCCGAGTGGCGCACGCTCCGCTCGGTACTCGGCGATCCCGACTGGGCGTTGGATCCCGCGCTCGAAACGCTCGCGGGTCGCCGGAGTGCGCACGACGTCATCGATGCGTACCTTCGCACGTGGACGCGCACGCGTACGCGAGCCGATCTCGTGGAAGAGCTGCGGGCTCGGGGTATCCCCGCGTCTGAAGTGGCGGACCCGTGCCGGCTCTTGGAAAGCAATCCTCAGCTCCGCGCTCGTCACTACTTCGAGATGCCGGAGCATCCGGTCGTCGGCGAGATGCCACTGCCGTCGTTGCCGTTCCGCTATGCGAGTACGGACCGGTGGCTCCGGACCCCGGCCCCGACGCTGGGCCAGCACAACGAGCACATTCTATGCGGCATCCTCGGCCTGTCGCCGAGCGAATTCCGCACGCTCGAAGCCGAAGGCGTGCTCGGGAGTCGTCCCGAGGGGCTCTGACCCGAGAGGTAGGGTGAGCGGGGTGCTTGCGGTGACGCGCTCGCGCCATCCTGCGGTGCTCCGGATTCAGGCGTGAGCACCGCGATCACGCGCGAAAGAATGCCTCCGCGCCGCGCCGGATTCGTCGGCAGGTGTCGAGGTAGAGCGCCTCGTCCTCCTCCAGTAACGTCATCCGAAAGCCGTCGTGCGGGCTCGCGAAGCCCGACAACGGCACCACGCAGACTCCTTCCGACCCCATCAACTCGTAGGCGAAGAGTTTGTCGCGCCGGAGCGTGTTCTTTGCTTCGAGGGCGTCGAGGAACGCGCGCACTTCCTGGTTCTGGCTCGGGAGGGACTGGTGGTTGGGGAATCGCGCGCTGTCGAAGGTGGCTGTCAGGTAGAACACACCGTCCGGGGGCACCGGGTGGATGACCTCGCAGGGACCGAAGATCTCGATGGCCTGGTCGGCCCGGCGGCGGTACTTGTCGAGACGGCGCTGCAGAAAGCCGCGGAACTCGGGGTGGGTCACCAGCTTCGGGAACACGATCTGCGGCAGGGTCGTAGAGCAGACCTCCAGCATCTTGCTGACGACGATCGTGTTGATGTAGTCGAGAAAATTGGCGTCGTGCTGGGCGTTGTAGACCTCGATCCAGCCGCACCGACTGCCGGGCCATGGGATTTCCTTGCTGACGCCCTTCATCGAGATGCTCGGCACGTCGCCCACGATCTCCGCCAGTCGCACGATCTTCGACGGATCGAACACCAGGTGCTGATAGATCTCGTCGAACACGAGGAAGCACTGATGCTCGCGCGCGATTCGCACGACGGCTTCGAGATCTTCGCGCGGGTGCACCACGCCGAGGGGGTTGTTGGGATTGATGACCAGGATGCCGACGATCTGATCGTCGCCAGCCACCGTGCGCTCGAGGATGTCGAGATCGATCCTCCCGCCGTCGTCGAGCTTGAGCGGGTAGGTGATGTGGTGCCCGCCATGGTGCATGGCTTCGGCGGTGGCGTGTGACGGGTAGGTCGGGTTCGGTCCGATCACCCGCGCTGTCGCGGGAAGGTTCGCGAAGATCTTGTTGATCGCGTCGCCGAGGCCATTGAAGAAGATGATGTCCTCGGTCGTGCAGATGCGTGGGTCGCTGTAGTGCTCCAGGATGAAGCGACGCGTCTCGAGGTCGCCCTTGGTGGCGGTGTATGCGTACGTGCGGTCCTCGCGCACTGCGTGCTCGACGACCGCCTTCATCCAAGTCGGCAGGCTTTCGCCCTTGGCGACTGGATCACCGATGTTCTCCCAGATCATCGGTACCCCGCGTTTGACGATCTCGTTGGCGATTTCGACGATCTCGCGGATCTCGTACCGCAGGTGCTCGTCGCCCTTCTTGATGAGGTTCTGGCGCATGAGCGCCCGGACTCTAGCGGGTGGCGTCGCATCGGCCAAATCAGGGCCTCGGGATGAGACGCTGCAGTCCAGCCCAAATGGACTGCCCAGGGGGGCGCGCTGACGCGGCTGACCCGGCGGGAGGCCTTCTCGTGGAAGGCTTCTATCCCTTGGAGGGGGCGCTATCTCCAAGGTAAGGTTCCGGCAGGCAGGTCAGGGCGCGGGCAGTCGAGTTCAAACGGAGGTCCGAATGGGGATGAGGGCAGGCTGGGCGAAGTGGATTCTGGCGGTGCTGTTCGTTACTGCTTTGCCCGTAGCCTGGGTCTGGGCCAACGGCGCGCCGATCCATGGTGGGCCGGTCATCATCGGGACCGACGAGGCCGACGACACCGGCGACTTTCGGGACAACGAATGTCGGGGTTGTGGGCCAGGGAACGCCGATTCGTCCTGCACCAATACCTGTGTCACGGATCTTGCCTGCGAGGATCCCGCGCGGACGCTCTTTGCCGGCAGCCCCGGTACGGGAGATGACGGGGGTAGCTGCCGCCAGTTCGATGACGATCCCGAAGACTGCGAGCGCGCCTGGCACTATACCAGCCAAGGGTACCCGTCACCGTGCTTCGTCTGCCAGGATACGAACGGTCAGTGCGAGAACGTCGGCGAGTGCCGTGGTTGCGGCGGCAATAACCTCCGTAACGCTACGGGTTGCACGCAGACTTGCTTTACGTGCCGGGACACGAGCCGGACGGACTTTGTCGGTAGTCCCGGCGAGGGCAACGGAGGCGGTTCGTGCCGCGAGCACGACGGGAGCCAGGGCGCGTGTGAGAGTGCCTGGCACTTCGACGACAACGGGCGGCCGACGAGCTGTTTCTTTTGCACAGACGAGGTTGGCCAGTGCGAGAGCGCAGGTGAGTGTCGCGGTTGCGGCCGCAGCAATCGTGCCGCGGGCGTGTGTGAGGATACCTGCCTGCCATGCTCCGACTCGAGCCGCACGCTCTTTGCGGATGGCCGGGGTCTCGGAGATGGTGACGACGGTAGCAGCGGTAAGAGCAAGAGCCGGGGAATCGGCGGTCCCGTGGGCGCGCCCGGCGCCTGTCGCGCGTTCGACGGTGACGCCAGCAGCTGCAATCAGGCCTGGCACTTGGATAACGACGGCCTGCCGGCCAGCTGCTTCTTCGACGACCGTGGCAACATCGATGGCTACCGCTATATCCAGGACGGCTTCGAGGCGCTCGGTCCGAAGGTGCGCAATGCCAACAAGCTCGCCGTCTGCCTCGGCTGCAACGGCAACCCGGCGCTGGAGGCATTCGAGAGCGGTTTCGACGAGTCCTCCCTGCCTAGCCAGGGGTGGACGCGGGAGGTGCTGACCGCGATCGACGATCTGGAGGACTTCTTCGACAGCTCCGGCGCGGTGAAGATCGGGGCGACGGGCATCATCTATCTCCCGAGTGACGACAGCGACAACCGCGACCCAAGCGGCATCGTGGGGCCGGCCTCTTGTCGAGGCTGCGGCCCGGCACACGATCTCAACGGGCGCTGCGAGAACTCATGTACGCTCGCGCCGCCTGCAACCTGCCTCGATGTGACGCGGACGGTCAACGCGGGCGGACCGAGAACGGGAGCGTGCCAGCAGTTTGCCGACGAAGCGAGTTGTGAGGAGGCCTGGCACACCAACCAGCGAGGCGTGCCCTCGATCTGCCGTTGGGACGGGAGCGAGTGTCTGGGCTGCGGGAAGAACAACTCGAGTGCGTGCACCAACACGTGTGTTCCGGCGCCCACCTGCGACGACGTGGGGCGTACGATAGCGCGGGGAGGCCCCGGATCCGGATTGGGCTGCCGGAACATCTCGAACCAAACCGATTGCGAGCAAGCTTGGCACGTGACGGGCGCATTCGTCGGGGTGAGTTGCTACTGGAATGGTGGGTGTCTCGCATGTAGTCCCAGGAACGAGCTCGGCGGCTCCTGCGTCAACGATTGCGGCTCGGCGCTGCCTACGCCGACCTGCGCCGACGGCGGGCGGACGAACGCGCTTGGTGGCCCACAGGCCAGTGCTTGTCATCAGTTCGACTTCGACCCAGAGGGGTGTGCCACCGCCTGGCATGTGACACGGAACGGCCGCGCCGCGAGCTGTTATATGCCGCCGAACCAGATCGCGGTGGTAAACCAGAACGCCTTGGCGATCGGTGCATTCGTCTCGAATGGCGGCGGCTTCTTCGCGCACAGTCTCCGCGACACGCCGACGGGCTACGATTGGCTGACGACCTTGCTCCCGGAACTCCTGGTCTCGCGGAACGACTGCCAGGATCGCACGATCCTGACACCCGACGGGGCAGCCGCGTTCGGGGTGCTCACCGATGACAACTTGGGGAGCGTGCGACGGCTCGAAGGTGGATTCGCCGGAGACATCGGCGGTCTCGCCGTGCTCGGCACCCAGTCGTGTCTGCACCAGCCGCTCCGCTGTACGGATCCGGCGCGCACCCGCTTTCTCACGAGCGATCGCGCTTGTCGCGCCCTCGACGGCGATCAGACGGCCTGCGAGGAGGGGTGGCACATCGACAACGACGGGATTCCCACGACGTGCTTTTTCTGTACGGATGACGACGGGGGATGCGAAGCCGCCGGCGAGTGTCGTGGCTGCGGCCGCGACGGGAACGGGCGTGATGGTGTGTGCAACAATACGTGCATCGATGGCGACAGTCCGCTCTGCGCCGACAAGTCGCGGACGGCGCTCGCGCCACCCGGGCGGGGGCAGAATAGTAGTGGTGAGTCCTGCCTGGCATTGAGTGGCGACCCCGGGGCGTGTCTCGCTGCGTGGCATTTCGACCGTGCGGGGAGTCCGGCGAGTTGCTTCGTGTGTGACGAGGCCGATACCTCCGGTAGCGGTCGCGGCTGTGACGCGGTTGGCGATTGTCGCGGCTGTGGCTTTCGCAACGAGAGCGTTCGGGAGTTGTGCGACAACGACTGTGGCCTCGGCCCGCGCGTCTGCGGGGATCGGAAGCGCAAGATCTTTGCCGACGACAACGGTGGGTGTCGGCAGTTCAACGGCAATCCCGCGTCATGTGCGGAGGCATGGGAGTTCAGCAATGACGCGCCGGTGTCGTGCTTCGTCTGTCAGGGGGCGGAGGGCGATTGCGACCGAGCCGGCGAATGCGAGACCTGCAGCGCCTCGAACCAACGCCGCGGCGTGTGCGAGAACACGTGCGGGCTACCACCCGGAGGCATCGATCGTGCCGCGATCATCGGTGGCATGCAGGTCACGTTCGAGCCGCGGCTCGATCACTTCGAGGGCTACAAGCTCAAGAAAGCACCGAAGCTTCCGAAGAACTGCCACCTGGCGCTCGATGACACCTTGAGTACGGGTTGGGACGGACCGATCGAGTACACCGCCAGCAAGGTCACTGCGCTCCTCGCTCCGGCAGACAAGAGCGAGAAGGGCGGTCGTGTGGCGCCGTTCCCGCCCACCGTTCCCGAGCTCGACGCGTTGATCGATGAGGCCACACATCTCGTCGCCTATCAGATCAAGCGCAAGAAGGGGCAGGTGCCGAGCAAACACCAGAAGCAGCTCGGCGTCCTGGTGCAGAATCAGTTCGGGACCTTGCGCTTCGACACCGACAAGGAAGACCGCTTCCTGGCGCCGGCCAACAAGGACTTCAAAACGCCACCACCGATGCCGAGCGGCGGCGAGGTCGATCACTACAAATGTTACAAGATCAAGGTCGCCAAGCGCTTCCCCGGGAGCCAGCAGGATGCCAAGGGCAAGTTCGTGAAGCGCCAGGCGATCGTCGTCGATCAGTTCGAGAGTGGTCGCCCGTATACGTGCCAGGCCGGGTCACCGAAGGGCATCGGTAAGGCATGCAAGGACGACAAGGCGTGCGGCGGCGACAAAGGCGCGTTCGCGTTCTGTGAGCAGACCGAAGGGCACCCCGAGTTCGAGGGCGCGCGTGTCTACGATCTGAAGAAGCCGACCCGCTATTGCGTGCCGGTTGCAAAGAGCACCGGCACCGACTCGGATTGCGTCGTGACCCCGACGGGCCCACCCAAGCAGGAAGACCAGTTCCTCACCTGCTACCAGAAGAAGGTCGCCTCCAAGGACGGTCTCACGGGCAAGGAGAAGATTCTGCCGAAGCAGGCCAAACACGTCCCGCGCCCGGTTTTCGTCCACAGCTGGCTCGCCGAGCACCAATTCAGCACCAGCAAGGAAGAGGAGCTTTGCGTGCCGTCGCGCTTGATGGAGGTCAATCCGTAGGCGAGCGGCTCACGCGAAGTATCGCGCCGACCCCGCGGTCGCCACGATGTTTTCCCGCAAATGCGCCAGCGACTGCATGTCGGCGTTCACCACATCGAGGCCGTGGGCGAGGACGTAGGCGTAGCTTCGCTGAAACGCTGACAGGCCAGACTTGAGGAATTCGGCGTCGTAGTGCCGGTCGAAGACGTCGGCCTTGCCGCGGCTGTACCAGCGTCCGGCGAGATAGCGTCCGGCCTTCATGCCGACGAGTGCGATGCCGGCCTTGCGCGCTTGGGCGAGGGCAGGCTGTAGGTCGGTCATGGGCTTCGAGCCCGCGAGGATGCCCTTGTTGGACCAGTCGTACCAACCGGCCGGCGTGATCGCGATCATGGCAAGACTGTACGCGCCGGTGCCGGCGGCCGCGGCGAGCACTTTCTCGGCGTTCTGATGGGTGCTGAGGCCGAGATGCTTCACTTTGCCCGCCTGCTTGGCGCGTTCGAACGTCGAGCGGATCTCATCGCTGGTGATCAGGTCGACGTTGTTGGCGGCCATCAAGTAGTAGGCGTCGACGTGGTCGACCCCGAGCTCTCGGAGGCTGTTGTCCAGGCTGCGTGCCCAGGCGCTCGCCGCTTGTCCACGCTGCTCGGCAGAGAGAGGCTGGCTCGGGGTGATGTCGACGGAAGCGATCGCTTTCGAGATGAGAAAGACCTCGTCCCGGTGTTGGCGGAGAAAGGGCGCGAGGTTTTTCTCGGCGTCGCGGTAGTACCCGCGGAAGCCGACGTCGAACACGTTGATGCCGGTCGCGAGCGCGGCCTCGAGAAGATCGTCCCGCCGACCGGACGAGAGTGCCGCCCCGCAGCCGAAGACCAGGCGGCTGGCATTCCATCCGGTGCGACCGAGTGCGCGACGGGGCATCGCGGGTAGTTGCTCCTCGGCCTCTGCCAGCGCCAGCGCGGCGTCGACCATGGCGCGTGCGTTGCCGGTACGAAAGAGCGTGCGGCCCCCGACCGCGAGCATGGCCATGAGTCGGAGAAAACGGCGGCGGCTCGCTGTGCGTGGTTCGGCGGTCGGTAGCGCGTCCTTCGGGTCGCTTGTCACGGCGGGATCCCCCTGCGGGCTGGTCTACCGCCGACCCGATGGTGAGGCAACGGGGGTGGGGCGGCGATCGACTTCGTAGACCTGGATCGACTGATGAAAGCCCTTGACCTGAATCGCGCCCTTGGGCGTGCAGGGGACATCGTCCTGGATCAGTGCCCAGGTCGCGTTGCTGATGAGGATCTTGCCGGGCTCGCACTGAGCTTGCAGTCTGGCGGCCAGATTCACATGGCGTCCGATGGCGGTGTAGTCCAAGCGCTCCGGCGACCCGAAGTTGCCGATGTTCGCCTGTCCGGTGTTGATGCCGATGCGGATCCGGAACGGACGCTCAAAGCCCTCCCGTTGCCACTTGTCCTGCAGCGACTCCATGCACTCCTGCATGTCCATGGCCATCCGGACGGCGCGGAGCGCGTGGTCTCGATCGTTGGTTGCTTCCGGGGCTCCGAAGAAGATCATGATCGCGTCACCCACGAACTTGTCGAGGGTCGCCTCGTAGCGCTTGCCGATCTCGGTCATGGCGACGAGATACTCGTTCAGTACGCTGGCGAGATCTTCGGGCTCGGTCTGATCGGCCGTCTCCGCGAAGCCTTCGATGTCGGAGAAAAACAGGGTGAGCTTGCGACGCTCCCGGCGGTCGATGGCCGCGTAGTCCCCGGTGCGGATCTGCTCCGCGAGTTGGCTCGCGACGTAGCGGCTGATGATGTCGTTCGCCTCCGCGAGGCGGGCACCACGCTCGTGGAACTCCGAGATGATGAAGCCAACCCACAGCACCAGCACCAGCATCATGACCAGGACGACGCCGCCCAGCGTGATCAAGTACGACGGGGCGAGCACGCCGTCTCGGAGCGGGATGTGCGAGAACAACGGCGCCGCGCGGATCATGCCGAGCGCCTCTGCGAGGACGAGCGCGACCGCGCCGGCGCCGAGGGCCACCGCGGTGACCGTCATCGGGCGCCGCTCGAACCACACGTATCCGGTCGCGATCGTGGCGAGCGCAGCCACGCCGAAGAAGGGACTCGTCACAAAGCCGAAAATGTACGAGCCGTAGAGCACTTCGACGCTCGACAAGAGCATGAGGGCGTAGACCAGGAGCTGATTATCCGGCTGTCGTGTGCGAACGATCAGGCAGACGGCAATGAACAGGCCCCACGCGCACAGCAATCCAGTCTGGACTTTGAACCCGGTCGGGAGGTATCCGCGGTCGACATACGGGGCGACGTCCGGGTTTTGCAGGAGGTAGATATTCACCAGCCAGTAGAGAATCGTGAACGCGAGAAACACGCTTGCGCCGAGAATGGACTTGTCGACCGCGCTCCACTCGAGGAGCGAGCCCAAGCGCAGGGACCAGCGATCGAAGCTACTGCCAGAGGAGTCCGCCATGCTGCGGAGGGCCTTAGTGGTCCCGCTCTCCGCAGGCAAACCGGAGGCGGCGTCCGCATGCCCCCATGGCACCGCTAGGCATCGCGCCGGAGGCCCCTGGTGACAAGGGGTAGCGAAACTGCGAAGTGAGAGGCCAGGGGGAGCGACACGATGGCGACAGCGTCAAAGGATGCATTGGTTCTTGTCACCGGGGCATCGGGATTCATCGGCGGTCATTGCGTCCGCGAGCTGCTCGAGCACGGCTACCGGGTGCGCGGTACCGTGCGCGATCTGAGCGCGACCGAGAAAGTCGCCCACTTGCGGGCACTGGCCGAGCGGCTGGGCGGGGCGCTCGAATTCGCGGAGGCGGATCTCTCGCGAGATGCCGGATGGACCGAAGCCGTGCGCGGCTGCGACTACGTCCTGCACGTCGCCTCGCCGTTCCCGCTCGAAGTGCCGAAACACGAGGACGACCTGATTCGGCCCGCCGTAGACGGAACGCTGCGCGTGCTCAAGGCCTGTGCCGAGAGCGGTACGGTGAAGCGCGTCGTCCAGACCTCGTCGGTCGCCGCGGTCGCGTATGGCGGCGACAGGCCTGAGTCCAAAGTTTTCGACGAAGAAGATTGGTCGAATGCCGATCGCTGCACGCCCTATCCCAAGAGCAAGACGCTCGCCGAGCGCGCGGCGTGGGACTTCGTCAAGACGCTCCCCGGCGACAAGCGTTTCGAGCTTGCGGTGATCAACCCTGGCATGGTGCTCGGTCCGGTCATGAACGCGGACGCAGGGACCTCGGTCGAGATCATCTGCAAGCTCCTCAAGCGCGAGATGCCGGCATGTCCGCACCTTGGATTCGCGCCTGTCGACGTCCGGGACGTCGCGATCGCCCACCGCCTGGCGATGGAGACGCCCAGTGCAGCCGGCAATCGCTACATCTGTGCAGGGGATCACATTTGGATCCAGGATATGGCGAAGATCCTCGCCGGTGAGTTCAACCCGAAGGGCTACAACGTCCCGACTGGACGACTGCCCTATCCGATCATGTGGATCGCCGCACGCTTCGACAAGGTGCTTCGGCTCGCGCTTCAGTACGTTGGCCGCAAAGAGCAAGTCAGTTGCGCAAAGGCGGTGAGAGAGCTCGGCTGGGAGATGCGCCCCGTGGACAAGAGCCTGCTCGAAACCGGATACTCGCTGATCGAACACGGGCTTGTCCCGGCCCGCGCGGCCTGATCGTCATCGACCACTAGGCGGTCCCCTGCGGGCCCGGCTACCCTTGTGGTCGGCGCGATGGACGACGAAGGGGCAGCCGTTGGCGACGATCCGCAGATCACGCAGCTGATCGGCGCGATCATCAGTGCGCAGTCAGACGAGGCCGCGCGCCTGTTGGATCACCCCCGTGTGCTGACGGGCGAGGAACTGATGATCGCGTTGTGTCCTGCGGGTCGGCCGGCTCCCGCGGTTCGGGAAGCGCTAGCCTTCGGGCCGGCGTCGTTCGTCCAGCGACTGCTTGAGGCCGGACTCGATCCCGAAATCTCGTGGGGAGACGCCGAGACGGCCTTGATTACGGGTGCCCGTCACGGCCAGGTCGAGATCGTCAAGCTCCTCCTCTTCCATGGAGCGGATCCGCGTTATGTCACCGATCGCGGCGGCACCGTTATCTCGTTTAGCGCTACGGCCAAGGTGGCGAAGGCCATCGGCAGATACCGGGAGGGCGCGGCGAGCCGATTCGAGCCGATCCCGATCCCGAATCAGCGATACAAGGGCGCGCTCGAGTATCACGAGTTGACCGTCAGGCTTGCGCGGGAGCGTCATGGGCCCAAGCCCGAGCCGGTCGTGGTGCCGAAGGCCACGCTCGCCGACGTGACATCAGTGGGTGGACGTGTGGCGCTTCTCATCGGCTCGGCCACCCTGATCTTGGGTGGTGCGGCGATCTATTCGGTGCTGTTCGTGCGCAGCGGATCGCTGACGCACGCGACCATCTTTGCCCTCACGTACGGTGGCGCGTTGCTCGTGTTGTTGTCACGCGCCTTGCGGGCGACCTGGACGGCACGCGGTGCGATCGTGCTCGGGGCGGCGTTGACGCTCGGACCGGTCGTGGGCGGGCACGCGTTCGGCTACAGGTTCCTGAAGACCATGGTGCACGAGACGGTGCGGGAGAACGCGGCCGACCGCTATCCGGTCGCGTGGCAGACGCTTCCCCGCGACGAGGTCTATCGCCGCTGGTTGACGACGTTCACGCCGAGTTTGGACGATGACGTCCTCGGCTATCTGCGCGCGCAGGCCGCAATCGGATGGACCGGCTGGGAAGGCGGCAAGCGCCTGAAGTACCACACCGAGCAACGTGGGGTGGCGGTGTGGTTCGTGTGGCTTTTCCACGTCGTGCTGCTCGGTGGAGCGACGGCCCTTGCCCATACGTTGCGCGGTGTCGTGACGCAGCGCCGTTAGAAATCACCTGTTCGCGGGTGGCCTGTTCCGCTACGCTTTTCGTGCGGGGGGGCGCGCGGGGAATGCGTTGGATGGTGTGGATCTGCTTTGGAGGTGTCTCGTTCGCACTTCTGGGGATCGTGGTTGGTGTCCGGATCCGGTACTTCGCCAGTTACGGGCTGCTTGCCGGCTACAACACGGCGCCTCCGGAGGAGCAGGCCCGATACGACGTCACGGGCCTCGGCAATCACGTCGGCAACGGACTGATCACGATCGGTACGCTGCTGGCGCTGGCGACGGCGGCCTTCGGACTCGGTTCGTCGACCTGGACGTCGGTCTTCGTCGGACTCATGGTCGGGGTCGCGTTCCTGATCGTCGTCGGCGGACAGAAGTTTCTTCCGGGGGCTCGTGGACCGGGTGAGCATCGTTGGCTGCGCCGGCTTCTTCCCGAGCGGGCATTCCGGGCGCTGGAGACCGGCACTCGGCAGTGGCTGATCGAATGTCCCTGCGGCCGCACGCAAGACTTCTGGGATACCGGGGGCGTGCGCTACAAGGCCGTCGGCGAGCCGCGCCAGCTGTATGCGTGCTCCGCCTGCGGCAGGGGCCGCTGGCACAAGGTGCGGAAGAAGGGCCTCGGAGAACTCGGCGGGCCGGGCAACCGGCCCGTGCCTTGAGCACGCGGCGCGGCCTTACTTACACTTGACGGCGTTGCCGTTCGTGGAGATCGTGCATTCGGATCCGGTGAAGGCGTGCGTCGCGCATTGTCCCGCGAGGTCCTCGGGGAGCGCCCCGAGCGTGATCGCGAGTCGCAGGGGCAGGTCGGCTTGCTCGACGTGGAAGTCCGATTCCTTGCCGCTGATCCCGAAGGCGATGTTTCCGTCGCCACGGTCACGGATCTTTGCCTTCGCGATGCCGCCTGGTGCCCTGAGCTTGGCATCCTTGAACTTCCAGGTCGTGCCGGTGCCGTTCACCTTCCACCCCGGCTCCCCGCGGGTCGGGCTGACGCCCCCCTGGATACGACGATGCACGAGAGGCGTGCCGCCTGCCGTCCGCACCTCGACGTTCAAGCCGTGGGTCACCGGATCGAGCGCGGGTGTGATGGGCAGTGCGAGCGTGAAGGCGCCCTTGATCGTCAGCTTCTCGTCTCCTGAGGGGAGGAGGTTCTTACGTACCTTGATCTGCGCCTTGTCGATGAAGGCCGGGCCGCTGGCGCAGACGACGGGCACGCTTTCGGGGTCGGCGTCGTCGGTGCCGCCCGATGTCTCGTCGAAGTCCAGCACGGTATCGCGATCGCGATCGATGCCAGCGCGGAGCCCGGTGCCGACGACCAGGCCGGTGTAGGTGAGCACGTCGCTCCCGGCGAGGGCCAGGCGCAACGACATCTCGGAGGTCATGGGGTCGGCCGCCGAATCTGGCAGGAACATGCTCGAGACCGCGTCGTAGAGATAGCCCCGTGCGTTGCCGGACACGTGCCCCTTCACGACGACGTCGCAATTGCCGGCGCTCGTCTGCCCGAGCAGCACGCCGATCTCGGCAATGAGGCCCCCATCGGACTTGGTGGCAGCCGTCACCGTCACCTGATGACCGACGCACGGTGTGACGTCGGAGGGGTGGGCCATCAGGAAGGCCTCGAGGTTGTGGAGGCGGGTCGCATCGATCAGGAAGCCTCGCAGAAACCCGAGCAGGCCGGCTGTCCCGGCGTGCAGGACGCCGAAGCCACCCTTCTGCTCGGTCGTCATGACGTTGGCACCCTCGAAATTGGGATTGCGGAGGACGTTGAACGCTCGCTTCAGGTACGTGTTCCGCGTCTGGGGAACGAGCACGTCCTGGGTCGTCACGCCTCCGCCGGTGAGCTGGTTGCTCGTCCCGGTCGGGAGCGTGTGGCAGTCGTTGCACGTGAACGCCCCCCCATCGACCAACTCGTTCATCCACGTGTTGAGGCCGGCGTTCGGAAAACCGAGGGTCGTGGCGCCGCCGCCAGCAATCGAGTCGACCACGAGCGACACGGGGAGCGTGTCGTCGAGCAGTCGGTTCGGATTGGGAGGCATCAAGATCGTGTCGACGAACGCAGCGAACAAATCGATGTCGGTGGTGGAGAGAGGCGCCGCGCGCCCCATGAGGCCGACGAAGGCGGGGTTGAACGCCTGCACATCCGCTTTGTCGCCGCGCCAATGGAGGGGGTTGACGTTGGGGAGTCCCCGCAGCGTCTGGGTCGTCATGGGGCCCTTCATCGGATGGAATCCGGCCTGGGCCGGCGGCGTCAGGGTGGACGGGGTCAACCATGGTGCGTCGTTGCGGTCGAGGAACGCTCCAAGGGGATCACCGAGATCCCAGGCCAGTTGGTCGAGGTCGCCGAACACATGGCAGGAGGCGCACGATGCATCACCGTGTCCGGAACTCAGCGGCCCATCGTAGAAGAGCTTGCGGCCGAGTCTGATCACATCCGGGCTCGGATCGAATCCCGCATATCCGGAGATCCCGACCTCGCGGACGACATCGTTGTTTCCGGTGTCAACCACCGAGACGGTGTTCGTGAAACGATTGACGACGTACAGCCGCTCGCGCGTATCGCTCACGGCGACCCCGCTCGGCCCGTCACCCACGTCGATGCGGTCGAGGATCAGGCCGCTCGCCGGATCGAGCACGGCGACCTTCGCCGAGCCGAACGACGTGAGGTAGAGACGCGATCCATCGTTTGCGAACGCACCGTCGCCCGGATGGGCGATGCTCAGATCGATTTCGGCGACCGGACCTGGAGTCACAGCGTAGTCGATGTGTGGATTGAGGTCGTGGTGGGTCCAGGCGCCGAGCGCGGGTGTCGTCATCGAGACGCGTGTGTCGATGAAATGGCCCCGGAGGTTCGGCTCGAAGCGGACGTGGTTCCTCGCGTCGGTATTGGCGACGAAGATGTCGCCGGTCGTGGGGCTGACGACGACATCAAAGAGCGTCGTTCCAGCGTGGGGCGCGGTTCCGGTAACGAGATCCGTCGTCGTGTCGATGGTGAAGAGATCGTAGTCCGGGAGCTCTATGTTGTTGAACAGAAACGACCAGTCGCGCGCGAGTTCGTCCTCCCACGTCCCCGCGCCCTCGTTGTACTTGACGATGAGATCGGCGTTGGGAGGCAGAGGTAGGAGCGGGTCCCTCGCGGGAATTGGTGGCGGCAGTCCCCCGTTCGTCGCAACGGAGAATCGATTGGCGACGGCCGTCTGATTTCCCGAGAATAGGACGACCACGTACACGGCGGAGCCGTCATTGCTCTTCGCCAGTGCCCGTGGACTGTCGCCAAAGATCTCGATCGTCGTTAGCGGCGCATGTGTCGTCGCATGAAAGACCTCGACGCGGTCCTCAACGCCGCCGACGGCAACATAGGCCTTGCCGTTCGCGAAGATGACGTCGGTCGGGGCATCGCCGACATGGATGGTGTCGGTGAGACGCATGGTGTCGACGTCCACCACACTGACCGAATCGGAGAGGTGGTTGACGACCCAGACCTCAGATGGTGTCCGAACGTGCACGCTCACTGGCTCGAGTCCGACGGGGACGTCCCCGCTCAGCACGAGCTCGTGATCATCGGCGAGCTCGAAGACGGAGAGCTTCCCTTCGGGGGTGTTCACTACATACAGGGTGGTGTCGTCGTCGGAGATCGCGATCGGGTGTACGTGGCTCGCCTCGAAGTGTGCGAAGTCGGCGTGGGACGGCACCGCCGTGAGGATGGCGCCGAGCAGGAGGGCGAGGCCGGCACGAAACGAGTTGAAGGGCGTCGGGGGCACGGGGCACTGACCCTACTCCACGGGCTGTCAGTGGATCAATCGTGTACGGCAGACGCCATCGGGTCCGCGGTGTGCGTCCTTCCGGCCCTCGGGACGTGCGTTCGGCTTGCCCGCGATGGTATTCTATGCACCCTTGCGGGCGATGGGGTCGATGCGAGCCTTCATGGGGCACCTTCCGGCAGCCCTGGTCTTCTTGATGGCGGTCGGCATTGCCTTCCCGGGGTATTTCGAAGGGATCCGTACGGCGGTCCCCACGAGCGTTCCCGAATGGACCAAGAAGGAGTGGTCGCACCCGACCGGACCGGTCGGGGGTGCCGACCATCGATTCGTCACGTGGCTCATCGCGCGGAACGCTCAGACGCTCGCGTCGAATCCGACCGACCTCTTCGACGCCGGCATCTGCTACCCGGCGCCAAAAGCGTT
This sequence comes from Deltaproteobacteria bacterium, assembly GCA_029262315.1. GTDB lineage: Bacteria > Desulfobacterota > Binatia > UTPRO1 > UTPRO1 > JAJCZP01. The sequence goes on from JAJCZP010000141.1 coordinate 23,028, forward strand.
GGCGCAAGGTGAGCCCGGGATCGCGCTCGGACTCTTGGGCGTGCCGGGATGGCTCCTCACGCGGGATCCGATCGCGACCGTCAACTCGGCGCTCATTCTGCTGCCGCTGATCTCGGCGCTGTCGATGTATCTGCTCGTCCTCTACTGGACCGGGAGCCGGCCGGCGGGGATCAGTGCCGGGCTGATCTTTGCGTTCCACCGGATCAGGATCGGGGACATCGTCCACCCCTACATCTGGGACAATACGTGGACGGTCTGGGCCCTGCTGTTCGCGCTGCTTCTGTTCGAGCGCGCGCAATGGCGCTGGCTGATCGCGTTTTTGGCCGCGGTCGCGTTGCAGATGGGCGCGAGCTTCTACGCCCTGGTCGGCGGCAGCGTGGCGGCGTTGCCGTTCGGGATCTGGCTCGTGTGGAAGCGCGGGCTGCGCGCGATTGGCATTCTTCAGTGGGCGGCGCTTGCCGTTGGCCTGGCCGTTGTGACAGCGGTCGTCTATGGGCCCTACATCGCCGTTCAATCGGGAGGTTCGCTCGAAGCCAGATCCTTCCAGGTGTTCTTGCCGTGGGCATGGCTGCTCCCCGGAGAGGGCCTGTGGCCAGGGTGGTTCGTCGCGAGTCTGGGGCTCGTCGCCGTTCTGTTTCCCGGCGTGGACCGGGGGAGAGATCTCGCCGGTGGACGCTGGGCGTTCCTCGCGGGACTGGTGTTGGTGCTTGTGTTGGCGACGGGAGGAAACGCCGGGGACCAACTGCTTGCCGCCAAGGAGGGGAGGGTCATACGGGCCTTGCCGAGCCTCTACGCGGCCCTTGCGGAGTTCGTCCCCGGGTTCGCATCGGTGCGGGTGCCTCTGACCATTGCATCCGGAGCCCACTTGGTCTGGTGCCTGCTGGCCGGGCTCGGGGCGGCCGCACTGCTTGCGCGTATCCAGACGAGATTCCGCCTCGTCGCCTCCTGCGCGATCGTGCTGGTGGGGTGGGTCGCCATTCCTGGGCCGGCCGCGGTTCTGCCGCAGCTTCGCACGCCCTTCGCGATGTATGAGATCCGGCCCCCCGAAACCGAACTCGCATTCTTCGCCGAGCTCGAGCGCATCGGCAACAGCGGGCCGATCCTCGAGCTTCCACCTGGTGGATTCGTCGGCGCGAGCCGGGCGGTGTTGCGAGCCGCGTGGCATCGTCGTCCGACGTCATCGTGCCTGTCGTCTTATGAGCCTCGCGAGGTCGGTGAGGTCCAGGCGATTGCCGCCGGCTTGCCCGGCGATTCCGCGCAGCGTGAGCTCGCGCGCCTCGGGTTCACCGTCGTCGTGGTGCGTCATGTGCCTGGCCAGCTCGGCGGCTGGTCGCTCCGAACGAAGTTCGACAAGGCGGGAATGCCGGTGGTGTTGCGCACGGTGGGGCGCACGGCGTACGACATCCGGCCGCGTACGTAGCCGGTCCGTGGTGTGTAACGACCGTGGGGATGATCTCGGATAGGGGTCGAGTGAGATGATGGGTACGAGCGCGGGATCAACACGAGCATGGACGAGGCGGATGACCGACCCTTCGATCGTGGCGGGCCTACTCGCGTGCGGTTACGTGGTGTTCCTCATGGTCGCCACGCACGGTGCCTATCCGCTGTCACCGGATACTCTCCACAATGCCGTGCTGGCTCGGAATCTCCTCGAGGGCCACGGCTATGTGATCCAGATCGTTCAATACCACGTCGGCAGCTTCGGATCGGTCTGGCACGTGCCGGAGATGCACGGCCTGCTGCAGCCCTTCGTGCTTGCCGGCTTGTTCGGGCTGTTCGGGGTTGCTGACGCGCTCGTGCGGGTTCCGGGCTTTCTCTGGCTGGGCCTGACGGGATTCCTGACTTTTCGGCTGGGACGTCGTCTTTTCGGGTGGCCTGCCGGGCTTCTGGCATGCGCCGTTGTTCTCGGCAGCCCTTACCTTTTCCTCTGGGCATGGATCGGGACCGATGACGTGGGGTTCGCATGCGTCGTCGTCGCCGTCGTCGACGCGTTGGATCGTGCCCTGCGCGAGCGGCGAGGGTCGCGTTTCGCGCTCGCCGGAATGCTCAGTGGGTTGGCACTCGCCCAGAAGGCCACCGGGATCATCCTCCCGGTGGTTTTGCTCCCCTGTCTCGGGCTGCTGAGGGATGTTCCGTGGAAGCTTCGGCTTCGCTGGGCAACCTACCTAGTGATGCCTGTGCTGGGTGTGTTTTGCCTCTACCTGGCGCGGAACTGGTTCGCGCATGGTGGACTGTCGTTTCGCTGGGGAGCGATCGACTGGTTCTACAAGAGCCGAGGCCTCGAGCCGTACTTCGCGATCTACGACACGATTCCCAGCCTGTGGGCCGTGCTGCAATCCCTCGGATGGACCGAGGTGAGTCGCATAGTGACGGGGCAATTGGGGCAGTTCTTCAGTGACGCCGTACTGCGGCCATTCGAACATCTCGCGGGTGTCCTCACGTACCCCGGCATCATCTTTCCGCTGGGCATCGTTGCGATCGCTCTGCACTCCCGTCGCCACGCTGGCTTCGCGGCCTCGTCGCTCCTAGCGCTCGCCAGCACCGTGGTTCTCGTATGTACGATCTGGCACTACGAGCTCCGCTTTTTCGTGCATCTCGTTCCCTTGGCGTGCGTCGGATTCGCCGGGATCGACACCTGGGTCGAGCCCTGGACCAGTCGGAAGGGACCGCTTCGCTACCTGCGCGCCGTCGTGTTGATCGGTCTGGCCATGGCGGCGGCGATTCCCATTTCAGGACTGAACGTTCCCGCGGTCATTGACCCCGCCTCGCCGGGTGTGCGGCCGTGCGGCGATTTGCATGAGTGGGTTGGAGCCAACACGGGACCGGACGATCGTTTTCTGGCGCTCGATCCGTGGAGTCTCACCTGGGAAACTGGCCGGCCAGCGATCAGCGTGCCGTCGGGGGGCGCGGACGCCGTGGCCACGATCCTCCGACGCTACGAAGTCGACTGGCTCGTGGTGAGTCCCTCCGTGCCCAGGCCGGGCGACCTGGCGGTTGTCCAGCAGATGGTGAAGGAGTTTCAGCCCGCGATGCAGATGGCCTTCGACGGGAACGCGTGCGACCTCTACCGAGTTGATCGGAGCGCAGGGCTCAGTCGTTGACGTACCCGAGCGCTTCCAGCTGCTTCTGGACGCGGGGGGCAATCGGAGGAGCGTCGGCGGCGGGCTCGACCGGGAGGGAGGGGAGCGCGCCGATGGTCGAAACCATCGCGGCCTTGGCTTCGGCCGAGCGGATGGGTGCGCGCTCGCCGGGATCGCGCACCAGGTCGAACACGACCCTGGCAACACCGGTCTTCGCGTCCGCGACGAGCTTTCTCTCCGCCGTCCGAACGGCCACCTGACCCACTTGAGCCACGGACCACGAGAGCGTGGGCTCGGTCGGCGGCCGGCCGAGCGTCGTGAGCCCCGTTACCGCGCCGGGCAGGCCGGCGACGACGCGATGCAGACCCCGACCCAGATCCGAGAGCTGTACCGGACGTTCGATCTGCCCGGCGGGTAGACCAGGGACGTGGACGACCAAGGGTACCCTGATCATTTCGTCGAAGACCGTCGTGCTGTGCAGCATGCGACCGTGCTCGCGAAACGCCTCGCCATGGTCGGAGAGGAGGACGACGACCGTGTTCTCGAGTTCCTCCTCCCCGACGGCGCGCAGGCACGCTCCGAACAGGGCATCGCCGAAGGCGAGGCCGTCGTCGTACAGATCGATCAACTGCTGCCGATCGGTGTCGCTGAAGGGCTTCTTCCCATAGTCGAACGCCAAGAGGCTTGTCGTCGACCCCAGCTCGTCGTGTTCGGACGAGCTGAAGCGGCGTTTGAATCCGGCGGGCGGTGCGTAGGGGTTGTGAGGACGGAGGATGTGGACGTAGAGCAAGTAGGGCGCGTCGGCCGTCCGTCGAGCGAACGCCGCGGCCCGCTCGATCGCGGCGCTGGAGTCGGGGCGTGGAATCTCGCCCCCCGCGACCAGGAGCGAGACCAGACTCAGGGCTTCGTCGAACTCGTCGAAGCCCTGCCGGAAGCCGAACGCCTCGGCCACGTACGGGTTCTCGGTATAGGCATACGTTCGGTAGCCATGCTCCCGGGCCACTTCCGGCAGGAGGTGGAGATCCTGCGGGATCGGCCGTCGGACGAGGACGCCCGATTCGTCTGGAGGAGCCCCGATGAAGAGCGCTGCCGCTGATGCGAAGGTGAAGGAGGCGTCGGCAATGGCCTGGTTGTAGAGAGTTCCTTTCCGAGCCAGCCGGTCGATGTTGGGCGTCGTATCGCGCTCGTACCCGTAGGCCCCGACGTGGTCGGATCGGACCGCATCGAGGACGAAGACGACGAGGTTTGGACGCTCGAGAGTCGGCGCGGTTGGCTCGCGTTCCTCGCCTACCGTGCAGGATAGGAGGAGGGGCGAGAGGGCCAGGGCGAGGAGCCAGCGCGGGGTTCTCAGCGGGAGGGTCTCCTCATCCAAGCGTGTCGAGTGCGTACCGATCGGTCCCGTGTGCCATGTCGGGGGCGCAGACGTCAAAGCCGACGCCCTGGCGTCGACGCTACCGCCGGATGGGCTGTCCCGTGGACTAGCTTGATTGACCCAAGTGCATCGAATCAGTATCGTTCTCCACTATTCCTTCTCTCACTGAAGTGCCCATCCCATATGGATTCTGTGCCGAAGTTCCAACAACGCGTAGACTGGCGCACGTGCTGGCTGCTCCTGACTATGTACGTCCTCTTGCTCGGCAACTTCGCGGTGTACCAGATGGGATCGTTGCCTCTCCTGGCCCACGTCCTGGTCGCCACGGTCGCGATTCATCTGGCATTCACGATCTGGCACGAGGCGGTGCATCGCAACGTGTCTCGGGTGGCCTGGATCAACGACACCATCGGTGTCCTCGGTGCGCTTCCCTACATGGCACCGTACTTCATCGAGAAGTTCTTCCACCTGCAGCACCACTCGCTGTTGAATCGCCCCGACGATCCGAACTTCATTTACATCGACGGTCCGTTCTGGACGCTGCCTTTCCGCTATCCCCGCGTGCTGCAGTACGCGAGGCAGCGCATGCGGGACGACGGTCGCAGCCCGCGCGAGAAGACGATCGACCGAGTACCGATGGTGGTGGCGCTCGTCGTGTACGGAGTCGCGTGGAGGGCCGGTATCCTCCTGGACCTCGTCATGGTCTGGTTCGTGCCGCTGGTCCTCGCGAAGTTGATCATGGACTGGTACGTCAACTATCTTCCGCATGCGGGCTTGCCGGTGGACCGGTTTCGCGGCACCCGCATCGTCGACGTGGCGTGGCTCACGCCGCTGGTCCTCGGTCACAACTACCACGCCGTGCACCATCTGTGGCCGAGCCTGCCGTGGCACCGCTACGCGAGTGTGTTTCGCGAGAAGCTCGATTGGATGAAGGAGCGCGGGGTTCCAATCGAGACGCGCCTCGTAGGCGTGCGGTTGCGCGCGCATGACGTCGTCGGCCCGGCTTCTCGTCCTTGAAGAGACCCGCTGCGCGTTGTGCGGAGCGGACGGTGGCGACGTCGAGGCGGCGGGCGTCGACTTCGAATATGATACCGCGGAGAACCAGTTCGCGTTCGTTCGTTGTGGCGCCTGCGATCACGTCTACCTGAACCCGCGCCCCCTCTCGCGCGATCTTCCCGCCATCTATCCCTCGAACTACTATGCCTACGCGGAGTCCGGCGGCGGGCTCGTGGCCCCGGTGCGCCGTTTTTGGGAGGGCGGCAAGGTGCGGCTGTATCGTCAGTTGGTCGGCGACGGCGCCCGCCGTATCCTCGACGTGGGTTGCGGCAATGGCCGCTTCCTCTCGATTCTGCGGGAATACGGTCCTCCCGAGTGGGAGCTCGAGGGGGTCGACTTCGACGAGGCTGCCGCGAAGCAGTGCGAAGCGCGTGGCTTTCGCGCCTACGTGTCGCGTGTGGAGGATTTCGAGTCTGAGGGGGGCGCGTTCGACGCGATCGTGATGCTGCAGCTGATCGAGCACGTCGATGACCCGGTGGCGATCTGCGAGCGGGTCTTCTCCCTGTTGCGGCCGGGTGGCTGCTTCATCGTGGAGACACCCAACCTGGCGGGTCTCGACTATCGCGCTTTCCGGGGGCGCTGGTGGGGCCACTACCACTTCCCACGTCACTGGAACCTGTTCTCGACCGCGTCACTGCATCGGATGTTGACCGAGCGAGGTTTCGTAGTCGAGCGTACCGAGCACCTCATCAGCCCGTCTGCCTGGACCGTCTCATTGCACAACTACTTCCGCGATCGAGGCTGGCCCGGGTGGGTGGTCCGCTTCTTCCACTTCCAGAACCCGCTCCTACTGGCCGCCTTCGTCAGCCTCGACTGGGCGCGTGCGCGCCTCGGCTTTCCGACGTCGAATCAGCGCGTTGTCGCGCGCAGGCCCCGGGAATCCTTGATCCCAACCGAAGCTTGACGCTAAGAGACGACTGCGGCGGCGATGATTGAATCCAATGCACAAGGTGCCCGCCGCTTTTATCTCGAGATCTTCGTCATCAGTTTCGCGGCGTTGTTCCTCGAGATCAGCTACACGCGCCTCATTTCGTTCAAGTTCTTCTACTACTACACGTACCTGATCATTGGCTTCGCACTGCTCGGCATGGGATCCGGGGGCGTCCTGATCGCGATCTCGCCGGCACTTCGGCGGGTGCCGTTGACCCGTTTTCTCGCGTCGGGGTGTCTTGCTGGCGCCACCGCCGTCGGAGTGGGGTACTGGATCGTCGCTCGGACGCCGACGGACGCGTTCAAGTTGACGCGGAACCTGACGAGCCTCGGTGCGCTGTTGCCCGAGCTCGCGAATTTCCTGTTGGTGTGCGGGGCACTCTTCGGCACGTTTCTCGCGGTCGGAATGATGATCGCCGCGTTGTTCAGCGCCCG
>JAJCZP010000142.1 GCA_029262315.1 Deltaproteobacteria bacterium
TTTCCCGCATCACACGGGTCTTTGAACGTCGGCTGCTTAGTGCCGGTCGCCTGGGTCGCGTCGGTGGCGTGGGAGCCGCGGTCCGTCGACGACGTCACTGGGTCATTGTGCGCGTACGACTCCAGCTCTGGGTCGTGGACGAAGACGGGCGAGTTTGGCAGTGGGCAGACCTCACCCAAGTTCGCCTGCGGGGCCATCGGGTTCTCGAGGCCTGAGCGCATCGGATTGTCGAGGCCCGGCGACATGCCGGTGTCCTGCGCGCCCGCGGCGCCGGCGGTCAGGAGGGTCGCGACCAGGAGGAGCTTGTGCACGTCACCCCTCCGTCCTCGAGGCGAACACTTCGGGCCAAAAGACCTCGTAGACGTCGCGCATGAGTTCGCCGGCGAAGCTGTCGGGCTCGGTCGCCGTCTTCGCGCGGACGCGGACGGTCACAGAGCCGGAGGCGGTGCGGCAGTACTCGTACCGGACCTCGCCGCCGATCTCCTCGCCGGCGCCCTTCGGCGTGCCGGTCGAGCTCGTGACGTCGGAATGGCCGAAGTAGACGTCCTCGGCCGCCGTGTCGTCGACGAACGCGTTGTAGCCGACCTGCCCATACGGGCTCTGGATGATCGCCGCCGTCGACGTGCACGTGACCGTGAAGTCGTCGACGTTGCCCGCGGCCATCGGCCCCACACCGACGGCCGCGGACACGACCGTTCCCACAACCAGCGCCGCCGCGAAGACGATGCCGGACCAGGAGAGCCCCAGGAGGCGTTCGGTCCAGCGCATCACGCGGCGTGAGTGATCACGGCGGACACGGTGCGGTCACCGCTGTCCAGGCTGACGAGACAGAGGTACGCGGTGAACGCGCCAGCGTCGGTGATGTCGATGTCGGCGTCACCGTCCGCCTCGGTGATGAGGACGCCGTTGAGGTTGGCGGTCTGCTCGATGAGCGTGCCGTCGGTGCCGATCGCCGAGCCGCCATCATGTGCGACGGCGAGCGGAACGTCGCCGGCGGCGTCGGAACTGAAGTACCAGAAGAATGAGCGCGCCTTGGCGGCGTCCTGTCCGCCCGGTCCCTTGGCTTGCACTGCGACGTTGACGACGTTCGCCGCCTCCGCGCCAACGGTGATGGTCGGTGCCTGGTCGGCGTAGCCCTGCGACATGTGAGACTCCTGCTGCGCCGCTCGACGCGTTTTGATTCTGTCGATCAGATGACCGGCCTCAGCCGCCCTTCCTCTCGTTCTCTTTCCGCTCGACCCGGCGAGCGACGTCGCCCGAAAGGCGATGCGCGTCCTCGGCGCTCACGCCCTTGCCGTCCTTGCCGCCGTACTTCAGGTACCGTTCACGCATGCGCTCGCGGCCCTTGGTCGTGTCGGCCTCGCGGTCCCGGCCGCTCATTTCTTGTCCTCGGCTGCCTTGGCGTCGGCCTTCGCCTTCTCGGCCTTCGCCTTCGCCGCCGCCTTGGCGTCGGCCTTCGCCTTCGCCTCGTCGGTTTGGGTCTCCCCGACGGGCATCGAGGTCGCACCTGCAGCTTTCGCCTTCGCCTCGGCCGCTTTGTCCTGCAGCTGGGTGTTCAGCGGCAGGGCAGCGATGGAGCCACTGGCGAGCCGGTCGCGCGAACGCTGCCGGCTCTCGGCGGCCTCGACCTTGAACCGCTCGAGACGGGCGTCGTCGCCCTCGTCCCAGACCTCGCCTTCGGCGATGGCCTCCATGCGCAACCCATGCGCCGAAAAGCCCTGCGTGGGTTTGAGGAGGCGGAACAGGGGCTTCCCGTCGGACGCCTTCTTGGTGAGCGCTCCGATGATGGACGCACGGCCGGCGAGGGGACGCCCGTCCTTCTCGGTTCCGTCGTCGCGCTTGTCGAAGGTGCTGCCGTCGGTGACGCGCTTGATCACCATGTCGATTGCCATATGGCGACTCCAGCCTGCTGAACTCAGGCGTCGAAGGTGAGGGTCTTGCCCCAGGCGTCGACGCGTTCGCCGACGGTCCAGGGCCACATGAGGATGAGTTCGGCGGACGACGCCCGACCGACCCACTTCACGGTGAGGAGGGGACCGTGCTCCTGCACGAAGGCGAAGCAGCCAGGGATGCCTTGGCCGTTGGCGACCTCGGGGTCACCCTCGCCGGCCAAAAAGATGGCGCTGACGTTGTCGGCGCCGGCGTTGGCGGTGAGGCGGACGTCGCTGTCGTGTGCGTAGGCGGTGAGCCCCAGCAAGGCGCCGCGCAGACCGTTTCGGGCGGTGTCGGGACGCAGCTGGAGAATGGTCGCGAGGTCGGAGGTGAAGGCGGTGGCCGTCTCGTTCGCGCGAACGTCAGCCTTCAGGTCGTAGATGTGACGCAGATCGAACTGGCCGACGAAGTTGCCGTGCGGCAGAGACTCGCCGTTCTCGAGGGCGTAGAGCGCTTCCTCGACGTCGCCGACCTGAATGTTGTTGCCGGTGTCGCTGACGCCGCCGGAGAGGTTCGCGAACCCCTGCACGGTGTCGTACTCGATGGTCTCGACGTGGCTCCGGATGAGCTGCATCGCCTCGGGCATGATCGCGTCCGCGACGATGCCAGCCACCTCGTTGATCTGCTCGGTCGCCATCCCGACGGGGATGCCGCCCTGGACCAAGTTGAGGATGCCGCGAATGTCGCGGCCGGGCACACGACGCCGCATCGCCGAGACATCGACGAGCGTCATCTTCATGCGGCGGCTGGGCGTGATGGTCACGCCAGTCGAGCCGACCGCAGCTTCGGTCTGGTACTCGGTGCCGGCGGGCACGGTGTCCGCGCGACCGATGTCGTTGAAGCGCGAGAGCGTCAGCGCGCCAGACGGCCCGGTCTCTTTGTACCGGTTGATGTGCTGGCTCGCGACGTTCTTGGGTCGCGCTTCGTTGAGTGCGCGCTCGGCGATAAGCGCGGAGTAGATCTGAGAGAAATCTCCGGGGACGGCGATGCCCATTGGGGCCTCCAGACGACGTCAGCGCGTCGGCGTCAGAACCAGAAGGACCCGCTAGACCCGTTCGGCTTCGTACCCCGTGCTTCCTGAATCTCTTCAGGCGTCATCTGGTCGTAAGTCTTCGAAGTCTTGGCGGTGTTCGGGGACACATCGGGCACAACGTTCTTGATGGACGCGGTGCTCGCTTCGCCGAGGAGACGGTTCACGAGTTCGCTGGCTCGGCGGACTTCATCCGCGGTCGACAGCTTCTCGAGGTCGGGCAGGAGTTTCTGGTCTTTGGCGGAGAGCTTCTTCGCCGCCTTCTCAAGGTTTGAACGCTCGGCCGAGAGGTGGGCTTGCCACTGCTCAGCGTCTGTCTTCAAAGCCTCGTTCTCGGTCGTGAGCGTGCCGATCACCTTCTCGTGCTCGCCGCGCTTGACCGCTTCGTCCTGCTCGCGCTTCGTCTTCTCGTCTTTCAGGGTCCGGTTCTCGGAGAGGAGCTCGTCGCGCTTGCCAAGCAAGCCCTTGAGGTCGTCCTCGCTGTAGACGCCGTTCCCTGCTTTCCCCGCATCCGACCCCTGGTCAGCGCGGACTCCAGCGTCATCCCCCTGGGACTTGACTGGCTCGACCTTCGGCTGCTCCGTCGCCGGAACCTCCGTCGTCTGCTGCGTCTCGGTGACGGTCCCTGGGACCTGCACATCTGCCATGCTGCGCATTTTGCGCACGTGCTGCTACTTTGTGTCAAGTGGTTGCGCAGAACGACGATCCGATCGACCGGAGCAGACGCGGGCCAACCTGCGTGGATTGCGGCTATTCGTCGCTTCTGGACGCTGTGGAGCCAGATGGGGATGTTCCCCGCTGCGGCAATCACTCCCATGATCCCCGAATCGTCGCTACGAGATCAGGGGCGCACCTGGCACGCCAGGAGGAGCAGAAGCGGCGGGCCGAACTGATCCGACGGGCCGAAGCGCAGGGCCTGATCGAAATCCGGCCCCACCGCGGAGGCAAGGGCGACAAGCCGAGCAAGGCCGCGTGGAAGTCTCTCGTCGACGCTGCGAAAGGTGCCGGCATCGCGGTGGAGGTGTTTGTCGACGCGCCGGCCGACGATGCGCTGGCATGGCTCGGTGACGGCGGCGGCGACGGTGACGGTGACGGTGACGGTGGACTGACGCGACAGCGCAGACGCGCGCCGCTGATCCTCGATGGCGAAAAGCTCGACGACGCCTCGACGCGAATGGAAGTGCTCAGGCGCGTTGTGGAGGCGGTGGGCAGCGGATCGTTGGCGGCCGGCCAGGCCAACGCGGTCAACTCAGCGGTCAGGACGGCTCAGAAGGAGAAGCCGCTTGGCAGTTCCCGCCCGGTCGTTGTTCGCATGGGGGTCGTCAGCACCCGCAGCGAGGCGGAAGCGGTCGAGGCTGGCGAGCTCGGCCTCACCGACGCGCGGGAGGTGCACTGATGGGTGCACCCCTCGAAGTCTTTTGCCCGCTGCTCCCGGCCCAGGCGCAGCTGCTCGCGGACGACGTCACCCCAACCCAATTGCTGGTCGGGGGGTGGGGCAGCGGAAAGAGCCGCGCCCTCGTTCTGAAGACGGACCGACTCGCGCGCCTGAACGCGCCCTACCCGGTGCTGTTCGTCTGTCCCACCTATCGGATGGTGCGGAAGGTCGCCGTCGAGACCTTCCGCCAGATTTGGGGCGAGTGGGGGCTCTGGCCGCATGTCACCTATCGGAAGCAAGACCATGAGCTCGAGTTTCCGGTCGGCGACGGGCGCGTCGGGCGCATCTGGCTGATCAACGGCTCGGACCCGGACGCCGCGGCCGGCCCCAACGCAGCGGCAGCCGCCATCGACGAGGCGGGCCTCGACAAGATCCGACCCGACTTCTTCCAGCAGATCAAAGCGCGCGTTCGGATCAAGGCCGCGCCCTGCCGGCAGATCGTGGGGGGCGGCACGCCCGACATGGGCAAGCGCGGCTGGTTCTACGAGGAGTCGCTGAAGGAGAAGGCTGGCGTCGTCTCGGTCGTGCGCGCGTCGACCAAGGACAACCACTTCCTGCCCGCGGACTACGTCGACGACCGCCTCGCCGGGCTCGATGAGCTCAACCGACGTCGGTACCTGCTCGGCGAGTTCATCGACCTGTACGGCAAGGTCTACACCCAGCTGACCGAGGAGCACTTCGCGCCGACGCCACCGGCTCATGTGCTTCGCGACCGCTACGGCGAGCACGTCATGTTCTGTGATTTCGGCTCGTGGCTTCAGGCGTGGGGATTCGCCTTCGTCTGGGAAGAGGGCCGGACGAAGCACGTCCATGTGACCGGTGAGCAGATCCTCGAGGGCA
>JAJCZP010000143.1 GCA_029262315.1 Deltaproteobacteria bacterium
CATCGCCGCGTTGGCTCTTCTTGGCCGGCATCCGATGAGCAGTAACCCGGGGCGCTCCCGAAAGACAAGGCCTCTCAAACCGTGCTAAATACGGGGCATGTCAGGCGACCAGCTCGCGGCACTCGAGGACGGCCGATGAGCAGCTCCGAACACAATGATGCCGTGGAGATCCCCCACACGGCGCTCGGGGCGGACACACTCCGCGCCCTGATCGAGGAGTTCATCACCCGAGCGGGCACCGACTACGGCGCCCACGAGGCCTCCTTCGAGCGCAAGATCGCCGACATCATGCGCCAGCTCGAACATGGCGAGACACGGATCGTCTTCGACAGCGCGACGGGCACGGCCAACATCGTGTTGTCGGAATAACGAACGACACCCGCGTCGCGACGCGTGCTACGTCCCCCGACGCGCCAGCCACACCTGGTGATGCTTACCACGGCCTCGCCCGGAACCGGCCACCCGGTGCAATGCAACGGTGTAGCCCTGGCGCTGGAGGCGCGCCGTAAATCCGCGGTCGTCGGCGAACGACCAGACACCGAACACACCGCCCGGACGAAGCGCCGCCCACGCCTCCGCCACCCCTCGCGCCCCGTAGAGAGCATTGTTGGCCGCATGCGCGAGCGCACTCGGCCCGTTGTCGACATCGAGCAGAATGGCATCGTACGTATCCGCCCCGGCGCGAATGTGCGCACGAACGTCGGTCACGAAGACCGTCGTCCGCGCATCGCACAACGGAGAGCCCGCGAGATCGGCGAGTACCGTCTCGTTCCACTCGACGATAGCGGGAACGAGTTCGACGACGTCGATGCGATCGCGCGCCGTACTCTCATCGAGTACCGCGCGTGCAGTGTACCCCATACCGAGGCCACCAATGAGGATACGAGCCGCGCGGCTCCCCGTGCGAACCGCCCCGCGACCGAGCACTCCAAGCGCGCGCGCCGAGTGTTCATCCTCGCTCGACATGAGATCGCGGCCACCGGCCACGATCAGATACTCCTGCCCGCGACGACGAAGCGCGATCGCGGTTCCATCCGGCGCCACCGTTTCAGCGATACGTTCCCAAGGTTGCATGGCCGCTTCCTACCGCGCTCCTACCCCTCGGGCCTCCTCAATGAAACCAGTCGTGCTCGTCGCCCGCGAAGTCGTAACTCACCTTCAGCATGTAGCGCTGATCGAACTCATCGGCACCGTCCGCGGGCTGGCTGTTCCAATCGACTTGGTACTCGAGCTTGAGGTCGAGATCCCCGATCATCTCCCACTTGAATCCAGTCGTCGTCAACGCCACCGTCTGGCTCTCGGTGACCCCCACGGTGAGGCTGTGGTTGTGATAAAATGTGACATCGGGCTTGGGAATCTCGTACTCGAAGTCCAACCTCCAGAGGAGCGCCGCAAAGTCACGATCTTCTTCTGTGAAGGACTCGTGGACATACGCCGGGGCCAAGAACACGTCGAGACTCGGGTTGTCGATGAGAATCGAGTATCCGGGACCGGCCGCTGCCGTGACCCGCAGATCGAGATCCTGGAACTTGTCGTTCTCGTAGCGGTTCAATGCGATCGCGCGCCACCGCCGCGAGAACTCGCGCTCGTAGGACGCGTCGATGCGCCAGTTGGACACCGTCGTCTCACCGTCAGACTCGGTACGGTTCAACTGCCCACCGAGCCGCACGGTGTTCTTCCCGAAGGACGGTGCGATCATCCCACTCAGATTGAAATTCGACTGATCCGTGTTGCCCTTCGATACGTTGATGCCGACATCGACCTCGGCCTCGTAGCGATAGTAGGTTTCGACCGCCTCGAGATTGAAGACCTCGTCCAGCGTCACGACGCGCCCCTCTGAAGCCACCGTAGTGGCAGCGATCTCGGCCTCGTAGTTCGAGGTCTCCTCATCGACTGCGGCCTCGGCCATCGCTCCCGTATCCTCGACGACGTCAGCATCAGGCGGCGTCACCACCTCAGCCACGACGGCTCCGCCCGGAGCAGCCGCCTCCGCAACCTCCGCCTCGACGGCCTCCACACCGTCCGTGGCATCGGCAGCAGCTGGCTTCGGATCCTCTTGCTCCGCACTCTCCGGGAGCTCCGCGCGAAGGACCATCTGCCCGTCTTCGTGGACGATGTAGCCGTTGGCGTCGCTACCGTCGTGGTATTGGATCGTGAACGGACGACTCGTCTCGAGATACGTGATGTCCCCGGCATCGATCCGGATTATATCGATGAGTTCCGTATCCACGACCACCTCGTCGCCATCCAGTTCGAGAATCTCTCCGGAGACGATGTCCCCGTTCTTCAGATGGACCGTATCCGCCGCGACATGCGCAGCGCAGACGAGCAGCAGCGCCAGTACGAACCCACATCGAGTCTTGATCATGCGCCCTCCGGTGCAGATGCCGGACCGAGTGTGCGTTTCAGCCAGTCGAGTATCTCGGCGGTGATGTGCAGGACACTTTCACGCCCCCAATAGTGATGCCCCTCGTAGGGTAACTCGAGGTAGCGAACGGGCACGCCATTCCCGACGAGTGCATGGAAGAAGCGGCGCGCCTGTGATGGTCGCGTCCCCGCATTCTGATCGGCGGCGCCGTGGATCAGCAGCAACGGCTCGTCGATGCGGTCAGCCTCAAAGAAGGGAGAAATGCGCGCATACAACGAGGATTCCTTCCAAAACGAGCGATACTCGCGCTGAAATCCGAATGGCGTCAACGTGCGGTTGTACGCGCCGCTGATGGCGATTCCGGTACGAAACAGATCGGTGTGCGCGAGCAGATTCGCCGTCGAGAACGCTCCGTAGCTGCGTCCAGCAATCGCAACTCGATCGGGATCGGTGATGCCCTCGTCCACCACGTATTGGACCGCCGCGGCGGCGTTCGCGGCAAGCTGCGTCAAGTATTGATCATTGGCCTCGCCCGGTTCGCCGATGATGGGCATCGTCGGGCTGAGAAGCAGTGCGTAGCCCGCCAGCGTCACGGCGAGCGGGGACGGTCCCTTCACGGCGTGAAAGCGAAACCGCCGTACGCCGCTCTGCTCGGCGAACTGCCGGTCGACGAATTCGTAGGGATAGATCCAGACTAGCGTTGGCAGCGGTCCGTCCGCCGCTTCGGGCGGCAGATACAGCGTCGCCTCCAACCGCACCCCATCCTTCCGCCGATACTCGACCAGGCGACGCTCGACGGCGGCGAGTTGTGGAAAGGGATCCACGACGGGATGCACCGGCAGCGCAACGTCCCCACGACGCGCATACAGCGTCGGCGGGTCCGTCTCGCTCTCATGCGACGTGATGAGCCACCCGGTGGCGAGCAGGCCGAGCACCGGCTCGTAGCCGCCCGCGGTACTCGTGAACAGTCGCCGCGTCTCGAGCGTGCTGAGCTCGAAGCTGTCGAGAAACGGCTCCGGCCCGGCCGGACTCAAGCCATCGCCCGCAAGAAAGATCCGACCATCCACTTCGTACACCTGGCCCGCGGTACCACGGGTCCGCAGCGCGCGTCCCGGATTGCCGTAGAGATCCTGGGTCGAGCCGCTCCAGATCGCGTGCAGCGACCCGCCGAGAACCACGTAGGCGTCCACGTGCATCTTGCGCTTCGACTCGGAAGCGAAGAACGGGGTACCGGCGGTCGTCCAGTCGAACCGATCGATGGAATGCGACGTCCGCACGAGATCGCGCGCGGGCGCCGTGAACGGCGCGTCGAGTACCCGCCAGACCGACTGACGCGTCCCGTCCGCACCGGTCTGCGTCTCGATCCACCCGAGCACCGCAGGAGGGCCTGGCCTCCAACGGAGCGCCCGGGGCTCCACAGGAAATCCCGCGGGTGGCGGCGTGCCCCGCGGCAGCGCGTGAGCCCGCACACCAGCCGCGAGATCCCAAACCTCATCGACATGGGGAAAACGCCGCGCAGGTACCACGCGAGAGAACGGGGGGACGAGGCGGCTGACCACCGCGGACGAACCGTCTGGCGCAACGCGAACCCGGGCGACTAACCCTTCAGAGCCTCGGAGGCGCCGCAGCGCACCGTCGAGATCGACGAACGCAAGCTCGGAGGTGAAGTAGTGTGAAAAGAGCACCTCGTCACGCGCGTTCTCGATCAGATTGCTATAGGTGCGCGTCGGCAGCCGGCCCCCCGGATGCTCGATGATCCGGGGCCCAGAGATGAGTTCCGGTGGCGCGCCTTGATGCTCCGGCACGACACGACACAGGAGCCCCTCAGGACCGACCCACCAGCACGGCGTTCCCCAGGCCGCGTTGATCGGCACCGGCACGACGGATTCCCGGGCCTCGTCGACGTCGAACACCACCAGACGTGCCGGCGAGTCAGTGATCGCCGTCGCTGACAGGTAGCGGCCGTCAGGCGAGAACTGCACGTGATCGAGCAAGACCTCGGCCGCCGGCTGCCAGACCACCCGCGCCATCTGCCCATCGCCATCGAGCGTCACGACCTCGACCCGCGACACCAATGGATCGCGGTTCGACGTGCCCGTCACAGGATCGAAGCGATACCCCGCGAGGCCAAGAAACGGCCGTTCCAAACGGGCGAGAGGAATGAGCGGCTCGCGCGTCAGCAACGCGACGCGGCTGGCACCGGCGTGCAGTAGTGGCTCCGCTGGACGCGTCGCCGTCAGCAGATCGACGATCGGCGCTGCCGGTGTTTTGTACTCGGCGGCCGGCAGCGCAGGAGCATGGAGTGCGTCGGGCGCGCTCGCCCGGGGTCCGGTCGCGACACACGCGGTCGCAACCATGCTGAGGACCAGCATGGCGAACGGACCCAATCCGCGGACAGCGCCGCGCTCGGCGAGATTGATGATTTCTGCGGCCTGCACAGTCATGAATCGAGGGGTACTACCGTAGCTCTTCCGCGACTTCCAGCGGCCCTGCGGCAACTCGCATGGGCGCGACCGGAGCACGACTCTCCCGGGGCGCCATTGTGAACTCACCGCACCGATGATAGGGTTTGGTTCGAGTCCGGACCTTTGGCGTTCCACACACGCCTCCCACGCCCACGATCAGTAGCTCCACAGCATCGCGGAATACCCCTGGCGAACGACTACCCACGTGTGGGTATCCGACGCCAGACGCGGAGCGAAACCCGGACGGAATGCCGGCGATAGGACGAGGAACGGTGGTACATCTCCTTCACGCGATCGTACGTAGCTGGGCGTTCCTTCGGCGTACACTCGGGACGACCGCAGCGCCACAGGACGAACACGACCGGGATCGCAATCCAGCGGGTGATCGTAGTCGCTTCTGGGACGAGTTGCGGCAGGGACAACGCGAGGCGCAAGACCGAGCATCGAAACAGGCATCTGATCAGCGAGGGTCATCGTCATGATGCGAGCCCTCCAAGACCTCCCCACCGCGGGCACCCGCCTGCTCGAACCGCACACCCGGCTGATGGTGGCCGTGTTGCAGACCGTCGTCGACGACTGTACGGGATCACTCCACCGGCGCGCCGCCGGACATGGCGAATCCGGAGACCCTGGAAGATTGCGTGACGCGATCGATTACGTCTCCAGCGAAGATCGGTCCTGGCCCTACAGCTTCGAGAACATCTGCGACGCGCTCGAGATGGACGTCGACTGCCTGCGAGAAAAGCTGCAACAAGGACGGAGTCTATGATCGGACGAGGCAATCCGCGGAACACCCCTCCCTGCGACAACAGAAATCACGTCCGGCGCAATGCGCCCGTCAGCCATTGCCCAAAGTGTGGTGAGGTCGTCAACGACGAGCTCGAAGCCCGCAACTGCACCGAGGAAGAACATGGCACCGCCCGGCGTCGTCAGAACCCTTTCTGCTGCCATTGCGGGATGCGCCTGCTGGCCACCGCCTGATCGCACCAGCGAACACCCGAACCCGCGGATCAAGCGAGGGCGAGCCCCAGCATCGCCACCACCAGCCCCAGCATCGCCACCGCCACCAGCGCGCCGAGGCCGAGCGCGAGCCACCTGACCACCGTCGCGCCCGTCGGCCGACGCCCGGCGCTCATGCAGGCGCGACAGGTTGCGCGCCGGGTGGTGAGACCCATCACCAGTTCGACGCAATCTCCGCAGCACAGCGCTCCGCAGACGGCGCATGGACCGGCGGCCATCGCGTGACAATACACGCAGTAGATGTCGTCTGGCGTGAGCGGCTGCGTGCCAGGCATGCCCCACCCTCGCACGGACACCGCCGACGCGAAACGACCGTTTCTCGACCGCAGCGACGGACGCGGCCTACGTCGCCGACAGTTCCTGCATGCGCCGGTACCACGGACCCGCCGCGGGGTGACTCTCGACGATGTCGAAACCGCGTAGCCCTTGCGTCGAGCGCAGGATGCCGTAGTTGGCGAAGTCGGCGCCATCGGGCGCACTGCCCCCGAGGAAGTCGGGGCTGAAGGCCCCCGACAGCAGGTCGAGTTGCGCCGCCAGGTTCGCTTCGGGAGCCAGGTCGAACATCTTCGCCCGGCTGCGCCCGATCAAGCGCATCACCACGGCACCCAGCCACTTGGCCTTGAACGCCTGCCATGGAGAAAATCGTTCCACACTGGTCACGTAGGCCATGGCCGCCAGACTCGACCGAAAGGTACCGTACACGACAGCCACGATGGACTTGGCCAGGGTCTGGTCGCTGAAGGCGAGCCAGCGATCCTGCTCCGCGTTCTCACCAGCGCGGGCGAAACGTGCGGGGCCACCGAGCCGTTCGTCGACGTAGTGCAAGATGGCGTTCGAGTCGTTCACCTGCGTGCCGTCCGCGTCGACGAACACCGGAACCGACTTCCAGTTGGCCCAGCGAATCTCGGCCTTGGTCATCGGATCGACCTCCACCGAGCGGTAGTCCACGCCCTTCCAGTTGAGCAGGCTCCGGACTTTCCAACAAAACGGACAGGTCTCGAACCCGTAGAGGGTGGGCTTATTGTCCACGACCCGTTCGGTCACGCGGGTTTCCTGGACCCCCATACGGGATTCCTCTTGCGTCTCTGCGGCCAGTTTGGTTCCCCCTTGCGGCGCTCCGGCGCCCTGAGTCCCACGCGTGTTGCGGACGACAGTCAACAACACTCGCGCCCAAGTTACCAGGAGCGCCCGAGGAACCCCGGCGGGACAGGGAACGCGGGGCTCCGCAGCCCCCCCAATTCCGCTACGCTACTTCGAGGAGTACGCGAGGATTCTGGTGCGCGATCAACAGCAGCATGCGGGCGGCGCCCGATGGCGCCCGGCGACCTTGCTCCCAGTCCTGGAGCGTCCGCAGGGAAACCCCGAGCAACACAGCGAATCGCGACTGCGAGAGGCCCGTGGTCTTTCGGATCGTAGAAACGGCAGGGACTCTGCGGATTCGACCTCGCTCCCCACGCTTGACCTGGCGAGTTCCTTCGAGGAGCGCCTTGCCGACATCGCGCTTCGCTCTAGCCATCGATCCCCTCCTTAGATTCCGTCCCAATGATCAACGGCAGGAGGGCCAGCGACCACGGACGCAGTAGTGTTCTCTTGTGGGAATACGATTGAGTGGGGGGCAGGTTACGGGGGTGAGATCCCGGCGGGCGTCAATCCCGCACTTCACCTCCGAGCGCTGAGAAGACGGTGCGGGCGATGAGTGAGTGCCCGGCGGCCGTCGGGTGATGCCAGTCTGCCAGGAAGAGCGCGTCGGCTTCGGCCGCCGCGAATGCGGGTTGGGTATCGACCAGGAGCAGCCCCTCGGTCGCGGCCACCACGCGGATCACCGCATTGATCGCGATCTCCCCCTGCCGGCGATCCGGCACCAGATAGTCGACCTCTGAGAGCGGCGTGCGGCCGAAGAGGGCATGGTAGTACTCGGTCCTGGTGTAGGGATTCGGCGGCAGCTCCTGGTGTGGATAGGTGAGGAACGCACAGGGCACGCCAGCCGCGTGACACATCCGGGCGATGCGGCCGAGGTTCTGGCGCGCAATCTCCTGATAGGCGCGAAAGTCGTAGAGCTGCATCGCGATGGTCTGCGGGACAACCTCGATGTCGTCGAACGCCAGCGTCCGGGCACGATACGTCAGGGCCTGCATCGCCACGCGGTACAGGCGCGAGTGCGCCAGCCAGACGTTGACACGTGCTGCCCACGAGACGCCACGATCCCGCTCCGCCGCGTAGGACGCAAAGTCGCCGTCGTTGGCGTTCCAGCCGGTCATGATCAGAACCAGGCGGGCGTCTCCTTCCTCCAACGCGCTCGCCACATCGCGGATCGCAAGCGAGCTGCTCCGACCCGGTTCGGCGAGGATCCGCACCACGGGAGGAGACACCTCGTCCTCGGCGCGCAGCAGCGACGCAAGGACCCTGGGCCACGCCTCGCCGGGCTCGACGCCCTGCCCGTACGTGAAGGAATCACCGACGCAGTACACGACGCTGGCGCCGGGGCGGGGCGGGCCAAAGGCATGGTCGCGTCGGAGCACGACGCTCGCCGCGCGCACGGCGCCCTCGGCCAGGAGCAGCACAACGATCAGCCAGAGCACGAACCCAGGCAGGCGTCGGCGAAACGACGACGATGGCGCGGTCACAGACGACGGCCCTCGATCACCACCCCGGGCGGCCGACGCACGAACGACGATCGGAATGGGCGGGCAGCCGCGCGGGAACCCAGATTAGTCACGCTCCGCCTCCTGCCGCGTCGCGAGGCGGCGCACGTCGTCCTCGCTGACGTCGAAAACGTAGATCGAGCGGCCAACACGAGCAATCGGCGGCAAGCGATCGAGCCACGACCACGCCCCGGGCCGTACCCCGACCATTCGCTCACCGTAGGTAATGGCGTAGGGATAGCCTGCAAGGAAGTTGGCACTCAGCGCGTAGCGTCCCGGCGCTGGCGCGTCCAACGGCAGGTCGTAGTCGATCCCGTAGAGATCGGGATCGACGTGGCCGAAGTAGCCGAGGGAGATGCGCTCCACATTGTTGTCATCGAGATACGTCTTGAGCCGGCCCAGATCTTGGCCCCAATCGAGATTCGAATCGAGGAGCAGGCGGCGGTGGTGGTCGCTCGCGCCAGCGAGTTCGTTGAAGTACGCGAGATGGTGCGGCGCCGTGAGGACCGCCGTCGCGACCTGCCAGAGCGCGAGCACCCCCACGACAACCGCCGACCGGCGCGTGCGCAGTAAGACCTCCACGCCAACGCCCGCCACCAGCATCAGGAACGGCCACGCCGGAAGCAGATATCTGACGCCGTAGTTCTTGCCGAAGTGGAACGAGAGCACGTAGAGGAGGAAGAGCGGCGGCAGGACGATCCAAAGATCGCCCGCGCCCCGTCCGCGTCGGCGTGCGATCGTCACGAGACCGATGAGCAGGAACGCAATCGTCGGGAGCGGCGTCTTGAGGACGAGCGCCTCCAGGAAGTAGTACCACCAGCCGGTCTGCGACCATTCCCCGTTCAGAAACGCCGGAAATTCCCCGGCGCTACTGGCGATGGCCTGGAAACGAATCCCCTCGAGCACGGGTCCCGGCAGGGGGAACTCGGAGAACTGATACACGGCCAGGAGAGCGAGCCAGGCGCTAGCGCCAAGGACCATCATGCTACCGGCAAAGCGAAGAGCACCCTCGCGATCCCACGCGCGCCAACTGGCTGCCGTGAGAAGCGGGACGAGTGGCGCGAAAATGAGCGCCACGCCCTTGCCCGCGACGCCGAGCCCGAAGAGCGCACCGGCCATCACCGCCCAGCGCCGTTGGTGGTTCGCTGAAAAGTGTACCAGTGCGACGAACGCCGCCAGGATCAACATCGTCACGCCAATATCGAGCGTCGCGAGGGCGCTATGGGCGAGGACGATCGGCGATGTCGCGTAGAGCGACAAGGCGGCGAGCGCCGCAACCGGCGAGAGGAGCGTCCGCGCCCACCACCATAGGAGCGCGCCGGTCACGATCCCGAACACAATCGTCATCAATCGGGCGGCGAAGAAGGCGTCGAAATAGGCTGCGCGGTTCAGCTCCATGAAACGGGTGCCAAAGACCCACGGGCCCCAGCCGGTACTGTTGTCGCGCCAGCGCGGATCGCGCTCGAGTTGAAGATCCATCGCGAGCAACGGGAGCGCCATCGCCATCTTGAAGAGCGGCGGGTTGCTCGCATCGAAGGTCAGGTCGCCCGTCCGCAGGTGATAGTAGCCCGCGGGGAGATAGACGAACTCGTCGACGGTCGGGGTATGGGTACGTGCCGCGATCAGCCCGTTGACGACGAAGAACCCGAGCAGGAGCAGAACGCCGACGAGTTCCGCGCCGGGAGCGCGCCAGAGATTCCGCGCGGGAGCAGTCACCGACGGCGTCTAGCGTAGGGTGCTAGACGCCGTCAAGGCTCCGCCGCGCGGCGCGCATCGACACTGGAGTGCGCGAGCGCGTCAGAACGGACACACGTCCTCGGTACCGGTGATGCAAACATCCTGCGCGCATAGCAGGAAGGCGCCAACGCAGCCGCCGAGAACACATGGGTCGCATCCGCAGAGGTTGACTGCGTCGCTACGACAGTCGGCGTCGCACACGTCTACGCACGGACCTGTCGACGGCTGGCAGACGCCGCCTAAGCAGGTACTACTGCCCCCGCCCGGCGGGATGCACGCCGTTCCATCGAGTTCCAGTACCTCCTCACAGCGATCCTCGGCTTCGATACAGGCAAGACGCGCAACGCAGGGTTCGATCGGCACGCCAACGCACCCGACACCAAACGAGACCTGACAGTCGTTGGTGGGATGACAGATCTCGGAATCACAGAACACACAATTGGCATTGTTCGCCGCATTGACGACGACGTCGTTCGCCTCGTCGCACGAATCGTCGGTGCAACCCACGCCGTCATCGGTGGTCGGAGGTGTTCCCGCCTGGCAGACACCGCCCTGGCAGGTCTCGGCTCCATTGCAGAACACTCCGTCATCGCAATCGCCATCGCCCAGACAGTCGGGTGTTGCCGTCGCGGTCGGCGTCGGCGTTACCGTCGCAGTAGGCGTCGCGGTCGGGGAGACCGTAGGCGTTGCCGTGGCGGTGGGCGTGAGATCCGGCTCCGGGGTCACCACCGGAACGCACAGTTCCCGCGCACGCCGCACTTCCAGGCTTCCCGCGCCGAACTGATTGTCGATGAAGACTTCCTGGTTCACGCGCGGTCCGGGCTTCAACTGATAACACATGAGCCGGGCCGCCGGATCGACAATCCCTTCGCCCTCCTTGTCCACCGGCAGGCACAGCCGAAGGGGCTTCTTCACGTCAGTAACGCCGGTCCCGAACTGATCCTCGACCGTCACACCGGCGACACGCCGTCGATCGCCCCGGACGCGGTAGCATTTGTAGTGGTCGACGACCGGCGGCGCGGTGAGCGGCGTTGCCGGATCGGTCAGGCTCTTGGCCGACGGCACGAGCAGGCGCTCGGGGCGTTGGAGGTCGAGCACGAGCACTCCGAACTGATCCTGGACGACCTCTTCGGTGAAGCGCTCGAAGCGTCGGCCGTCGCGGCGGATCTCGTAGCCCACGAGATGCTCGGCATCGCCGGGAGCGCTCGGGTCCTCGTCATTTTTATTGACCGGCGCGCAGAGCAGCTTCGGACGACGCACCTCGACCGTGTTCGTGCCAAAGTCGTCGTCGAGACTCAGGGAGAACCGATCGAACTGCTGCCGGGCGACGTCGTAGCACTGGAAATGGTTGAGCGGAACGGCGGATGCCGTGCACATGGCGGACCCCGTCGGTGCCGTCTCGCCCGTGGGACATACCTGGCAAAACGCGCTACCGGTGGTGTCCGCAAACGTGTCCTCGGGGCAATCAAGGCACTCGGCCCCTCCGGTCTGGTCCTGGAATCGGCCGGCGGGACACAGTGTGCATGCCGCACTACCCGCGACCGGCGTGAAGGTCCCGGGATCACAGGGGGCGCAACTTTCACTCCCCGCCGAATCGGCAAACCGACCAACAGGACATGGCACGCAGACCTGGCTCCCCGCGTTGCTCGCGAAGAACCCTGCGTCACAAGGGTCACACGGCTCGAGGCCGGTCGACGAGGCACTCCCCGCCGCGCACGGCGCAGGGCCCAGCGTGATCGTTGGACCCGTCACGCCCTTCTTCTGAATCTCGCCGATGGTGCCCCCTGCTCCACAGTTCGAACTCAGAGTGTTGTCGACCGCCAACGTCACCCGGGTCGCCAACGGCACCACCGCCGCGACATCAATCGTCAAGGATCCTGCCCAAGTACTCGCCCCGAAGTTGGCGGGAAGCGCAAAAGTATCCGCAGGGACGAACGCCCCCGTGAACGGGATGACGACGGGAGCGATCGGCCCGCTCGTCGTCTCGGTCACCGTCGCAGTACCAAGCAGGCTCGCGTTCGTGTTCGTGGTGGGGTCGCCAAACGGCGGAAATTTGGTGAGCGTGGCGTCGCCGTTCTCTCCAAACGCGATAGTTTCAATCGCCGCGCCGCCCTGAGAGGACACGTCCATCGTCAACAGTGACGAGGTGGTGTCACTACTCCCCGCGGCGCAGGAGGAGACATAGGCTGGCGGCGCAAAGGACAGCGCTGTCCCCGACGCAAGCGTCGGCGCATCCCACAAGACAGCGAGATCGCCGGACGACTGGGTCGTCTCGGTGACTTGCAAGAAATCGACACCGGCCCCAAGGAAGTCGCCATGGTTGACCTGGCCATACGCGGCCGGCGCGGCGAGGAGAAGGATCGAGAACAGGGCTCCGACGTGGCGGAAGATCATGAAAACTCCTTGGGATGCTGGGCTTAGAAGGTAGAGTTACGTACCAATAGCGCCCGTCTGTCAAGGTGCGCTACGGCTCCCAAACCGACGCTCGATTGCGATGCTGGTGTGTCAGCTGTTCGGTGCGAGTGCGCCGGGGAGCTCGATGAAGCCCAACTGCACGTACATCGACAGGCCGTCGGACAGCCCCTGTTGTTCGACGATCTTGCCGTCTCGGACTCGGCAGATCGTCATGTCCCTGATCTCAAAGGCCTTCCCCGTTGCCGGAGCATTGGGCAACGGACCCGTGTGCGTGCCTTGTACAGTCAGGCGGACGACCACCCGATCTCCGTCGGCGATGAGTTCCTCGATCTTCTCGCGATAGTCGGGAAAAGCGCGGCGAAGTTGGAGCGCGAGGTTCTTCACGCCGTCCAGTCCTACGCCCCAGTCCGGGCCGTTCGGGTAGTCGGCGCGAAACTCCTCGGCGTAGAACTCCGGGATGCGCGAGACGTCCCCCTCGGTCCAGATGACCCGGCACGCGTTCGTGACGACTTCTGCGTTGGTCATGCGCTCCTCACTCTATGCGATCGCCCGCGCTATCGCTCTCAAGAATTCGATGGTTTCCATCTCGCGATTGTCCGCCTCATCCTCTGACGTACCGTACGCGCGATTCGCCGAGAGCTTCACGATGACGACACCGCGAGACGGGTCGACGTAGACAAACTGATTGTAGACGCCGATCGCGGAAAACTCACCGCAATCGCCCGCGGGAATCCACCATTGGTATCCGTAGCCGAGTGGCAGGATGTGCCCGCCAACGATCACGTTCCCCGCCTGAAGGTGCGGCGCATCCGGCCGCGTCGAGGCCTCGACCCAGCGCGCGGGCCCCACGCGCTGCCCGGTCCACCCGCCGTGGTTTCGGTAGAGCTCGCCGATCTTCGCAAAGTCCCGCGCCGTGAGATTCACGCCCCCGAACGCCATCTCCATACCCGCGCTATCGAGGAGCCAGTAGCCGTCATACTCCAGACCCAGTGGATCGCAGAGCTTCTCTTGCCTGTAGTCAGTGATCGCACGGTCGGTCGCACTCACGAGCAGGCTGCCGAGCGCCTGGGTGTCGGCTGAATTGTATCGACACCTCGTCCCCGGCTGGCACTCGCGAACCATGCCCGCAAGGAAATGCTCCAGAGACTCCCCACCGGCGATCGCCGCCCCGAATCTGCTGATGTCCGAGTCGGGATCACTGTAGTCCTCGATCCAACGCGCCCCCGAGGACATCTGCAGCACGTCTTTGATCCGCACCCCGCCGTAGGCCGACCCAGCGAGCACTCGCACGTAGCGGTCGATCGGCTCCTCGATACTGTCGATGAGCCGCTCGTCCACGGCGATCCCAACCAGCGCCGACACGAAGCTCTTCGCGACGGACCAGGAGATCCACGTCACGTCACGCCCTCCCGTCAGCGCGTAGCGTTCCAAACAAACAGCACCATCTTTCAGCACCAGGAGGGCCGCCGTGTCCGTTGCCGCGAGAAAGCTCTCGGAGGAGCGCTCCTGGCCGTCGAACACGTAGCTTCGCGGCATCTCGACCGGCACCCCGTCGGGAAACCGATGCGGGGACGCCGCCGCGCGCATTTTCCCCGTCGGAAACAGCTCCTTCATACGCGGAAACGTGTCGTGCTGCGGCTCCCCCGAAAACATGTTCAAGGGCTTCACACCCGAGGCGTCAGTTTCGGTCATGTCTCCCCTTCTTCGCGCGCACTGTACCCGTCCAACGGGGCTCGAGGAAACCTCGCGACGGCGAGGGCGGACGAGTCGCCGGCTGCACGCTCATTGACGGGGAGAAATGTTCCCTTGGAGGCGGCTTTCTCGTACAAAGAGGGAACTCGCTCCTCTGCGCTAGCGTCAGGAGGCTCTCCATGTCGCATGACGATCGAATCATCGGGCTCGCGAAGCAATTCTACGGAAGCGTTCTCTCCGATCTCGAGAGCACGCTTCGAGATCAGGTCGCCGACGACTTCGTGTTGGAAAACTACCTGCCGCCGAACATCCCCTTCGGCGGCAAGTACGAGGGGCGCCAAGGATTGGCGACGTACTTTGGCGAGCTGGCGGCCGCCATCGACATGGGGCCGTTGGAATTCCACGAGTGGATAAGCGAGGGCAATACGGTCGTCGTACGTGGCCGTGAATCGAGCACGGTGCCGGCCACCGGGAAGCGCTACGTCATGGACTTCGTGCATTGGCTACGCTTCGATGACGAAGGCAAGCTCGTGCTTCTGCGCGAGTTCAACGATACCGTCAAGCTTGCAGATGCTTTCAAGGGAGATCGGCCGTGACCCCGAGAGCGCTCATATGCAACAGCATCGCCGCTCCGGTTTCATGCACCAACGAGGGCTCTGAACATGTCGGCTGATCTTGAAGCACGCGTCCAGCGGCTGGTGGATATCGAAGACATCAAGCAACTCAAGGCGCGGTACGCGATGCACTGCGACGATAACTACGACGCGGATGCTTTGGCGCCCCTGTTCTCGGAGGACGCGGTGTGGGAGGGGGGCATGCTCGGTCACGCCGAAGGGCGCGAAGGGATTCGCTCATTCTTTCGCGATGCCCCCACCACCGTGAGTTTCGCTGTCCACACAGTGAGCAATCCACTCATCGAGATCGATGGTTCGCACGCAACCGGGCGTTGGTACTTGTGGCAGCCGATGGTCCTGCGGGACTCCGACACCTGCATGTGGCTGTGCGCACAATACGACGACCGCTACGTGCGCACCGATGCGGGGTGGTTGTTCGAGCACGTAAAGATCACGATCCGAGCATTCTCGCCCTATGAAAAGGGATTCGGCAAAATGCTGCTCGCCGAGCTTCCGAACGGGGGGTGATCATCTAATCTACCAGGCGACCGTCGTCGCCGTGACGGAGAATCCCGATCCCGCGCCGCACAACAACACCTTGGCCCCGGGGCAAAGCAGGCCCTCGGAACGAGCCTCGGCCAAAGCCAACGGAACGTTCGCCGAAGCGGCGTTCCCAGAATAGCGCAACGGCAGCATGAGAGCGTCTCGCCGCAACCCGGCGAGATCCGCAATCTCATGGAGGAGTTTCTTCGAGTGCTGATGTGTGGCGACTACATCGATGCTGTCGGCCTTCCACCCTGTCGCCTCGAGGACGACCTCAACAACCCGCGGCACCTCCGTCCGGCCGTACGCTTCCAGCTCGCAGCTCCGTGACCGGAAATAGCCGCCCTCTGGATACGTATCCCTCGGATACATCGTGCCAAAGCTCAGGATCGTTCCAAGGTCCCACGCCTCACCGTGGGTTACCGCGGCGGTGGCAACGATTCCACGCTCTGGCGGCGAAGGTCCGAGTACCACCGCACCGCCAGCGTCACCGAAGGTGATTTGCGAGAAACGCGCCATCACATCCTCACGCGAGTGAAACCGCAAGTCCGTAGCTCGCGACGGCATCTCGCCGCTCGCTAGCAACACAACACGTGCGCGCCCGGTCTGGACGTAGGCATCCGCCACGTCGATGGCGCTCAGAAGACTGTTGCACGCGTTCTTGAGGTCGAACACCACGGCGTTGCGAGCCGCCATCTTGGCCTGCACGATGTTCGCGGTCGCAGGCTCGGTAATGTCATGGGAGGCCGCGGCGAAGATCAGAAGATCGACGTCACCCGGTGTGAGGCCGGCATCTTCCAGGGCCTCTCGTCCGGCGGCTGTCGCAAGGTCGGAGGCGTTCTCCCCTTGGCACGCGATGCGCCGCGATTCGATACCTGTCGCCCGCTCGATAAAGCCCGGGGAGAGCCCGATCCCGGCCCGCCCGATCTGGGCTTCGATCTCCGAGGAGGTCAGGACCTGCCCCGGGAGGCAAGTACCGATCCCTAGGATACTCGTTCTCTGGGATGGGTGGTTGTAGCGCCGGTACACGAACTCGCGCCTCGTCCAAGAACCCTATACGTGGCGTAGAGGGCCTGTCTACTCGCGTTGAGAGTGGCCATTATTCACTGCGCACAACGGGTGCGCCTCACGTCCCTCGACCGGCTGTCACGATCGAACGCCGCGTCTGGCCACGCGACACGGACAGCGCAGAGACGGCCGCGGCAGCAGTCGTTAGTGCAACCAATGTCACGAGCGTCAGGGGGGACCACTCGAGCGTCATCCGAAAGCCTGCAACGGCCGGAGCAACTATCCGAACGAGGGTCACGCCAACCAACGCCCCCGCGAGAACGCCCAATACGCCCGATGTCGCCCCGAGGAGACCAGCCTCCATAACTAGCAACCCCACCACGCGTCGGCGCTCGAGGCCCAACGCGCGCAACGTCGCAAGGTCGGCGGACCGATCGATGATGGTCGCGCTGGTCGCGTTGACCATCGCCAGCACTGTCACCAGCACCGCGAGCATCTGCAGCCAGTAGGTAAGCGCGAAACTCTGATCGATGAGCGTGTCGATAATCGCTTTGAGTTCGGCGCCGGTCAGTACAGAAACATCGTAACGCCCCGCGAGGATAGCCTCGATCCGGCGTTTGAGATCACGCGGTGACACCGCCGGCGCGACTTCAAGCCCTACGATATTGGCACGTTCGTCCCCGAAGTGCGCGACGAACGACTTCCACCCGAGCTTGACGTTGCCGAGATCGAGCGCGTAGTCGGCGACTACGGCCCGGATCGTCACACGGAGGGGGCGGATGGGCGCAGGCAATTCGATCTGCTGGCCGACCTCCAAGCCGTAACGTTCCGCAAGGGTGTCGCTGATGACAACCTCGCCAGCGCCGTGATCAAGCCCGAGGCCGCGGTGTGTTCGGTCGATCAACACCTCCGCCATCCCTTGGATGATGATCGGTTGGCCTCGGAACTCCACCTCGATCAGACGCCAAGGCATGATACCGGCCACACCCTCGATCTGGCGAAGCTCCCGTTGCAACCCGGCATCAATCGTCGGGCCGGAGAGGAGACTAATGCTGTGACCGGCATTGACGAACACATCGGCGCTGAACGTCTGATCCAGCCACTCGACAAACGAACTCCGATAGCTGCCGAGAAGGGTCGACATACCTACCGTGAACGTCACAGCGGCGGCCAGGGCTCCAATCGTCGTTGCAGTG
This sequence comes from Deltaproteobacteria bacterium, assembly GCA_029262315.1. Taxonomy (GTDB): domain Bacteria; phylum Desulfobacterota; class Binatia; order UTPRO1; family UTPRO1; genus JAJCZP01. Next base: position 17,701 of record JAJCZP010000143.1, read on the forward strand.
TGAAGCTGCCGCTTCCGAATCTGCTGCCATGTCCAAGAACCGAGCAGGCCCCACCCGAGGCGAAGAACAGGGTTCACCACCGGGCCCACGAGCGCGAGAAAGGCGGGGACGATCAACGTCGTCCCCAAGAACACCAATCCAATGAAGACTCCGAAGGCCGCAATGCCGCCGGCGAAGCTGAGCGTTCCGCAAAACGTCGCACTGAAAAAGCCGAGCCCGATACAGAAGATGCCCACGAGCGCCATCGGCAGCTGAGCTTTCGGGGGCTGCACTAGTCCGCTCCTTCCAAGCGGACGCAGACGAAGAATGCCGAAGCTCGGCACAAGCGCGGCGGCTAGGACGGTCGTGATTCCCAATGAGAATGCAGCGCCCAGCTCGCCTGCCGTCATCATGACGTCGGGCGCGGGCATCGGCACGTACATCGTCGCAATCGCATCTCCGAAAGGCTTCGATGCAACGATCGCGAAACCGATCCCCAGACCAATACCAGCAAGCGTCCCGACGAGCGCCACGACGAAAGATTCGGCGAGCAGATAGGCCACGACAACTTTCCGCCCTGCACCTAAAGCGCGCAGCTTCGTTAGATCGTCGCGTCGTTGTCGAATGGCGGTAGCCACGGTGTGCTGAATGAGAAACACACCGACCAACATCGCGACCACACCGCTTAGCGTGAGCATCCAACGCAACGTCGAGAGCATGGCTTCCATCCGCCGACCTCTCCCCACCGGCGTGTCAACCACGGCCCTCCCCTCGACGACCCCCTCGATCGCCGCGCGAACCGCATCGACATCCACGCCTGGACGGACCACCACATCGACCCAGTGATACCGATCAAGCTCGCCGAATGCGTGCTGGGCCGCGTCAGAATCCATGACGCCGAGGTCTCCTCCAAAGACACGAAGTGCCCCCTCGGCCCTCACCGTCCCCCGGACAACCAGTTTTCGTGCCCCCTTCGGACCCAGCACCTCGATCTCAGAGCCGAGCGACCAACCCTGCTCCTCGAGCAGGGCCCGAGGCAACGCAATCGAATCAATCTCGTATAGGAACTTCAGGGAGTCCGAGAGCTGCAGCACCTCCCCTCCGAATTGCGCTTCCCGGTACGAGTGGTCAGCTCCGAACAGCACGCCGAAGATAGTCATCCGACGATCTAACTCCGGGACCGTGACGGAAAACTGAACCGTTCCGCTCGCAACCTCCACATCGGGAACGGCGGCAATGATCTCGATCAACGACGCATCCACACCCGCGCTTCCGTTGCTCACTTGAAGCTGCGCAGCGCCGGCAGTGCGCACGACCGACTGCTCGAACGCATTCATAATCGAGCGGCTGATCGCGAGAACCCCAGTAAAGGAAGCCACCCCGATGGCGACGCCGAACGTCGTAAGCGCCCAGCGCATCCGATGACGTCGAAAGTTCGCCCACGACAACCGAGCGAAGATACGCACGGGACCCATCGCCAACCTCGCAGCTCAGCCCGCCTCGAAGCGCCCGTCGAGAAGCCGCTCGATACGGTCGGCGTACGCCGCGGCCTTCGGATCGTGCGTCACGAGGATGACCGTCCTCCCCATCTCATCGACAGTCCTCCTCATATCGAGGAGGACGCGTTCCCCCGCGGCCGAATCTAGATTTCCGGTCGGCTCGTCCGCCAGCAGGACGGCGGGCGTCGCAACCAAGGCTCGTGCGATCGCAGCCCGCTGCAGCTCTCCGCCCGAGACCTCCGACGGTAGGTGGTCGCGCCGAGTCCCGAGTTCTAGTTGGTCGAGAACGTCCGTGACGCGACGCTCCACTTCAACGCCGCGATGCCCGTTGAGCAGCAGGGGTAAGCCGACGTTCTCCTCAACCGTCAGATCCGGAAGGAAGTTGAACCGCTGGTAGATGAATCCGATGAACTGACGGCGGAAGGCCGTCGCGGCATCATCGCTCATGGACGAAGTACACTGCCCCCGTACGTGGATCGTTCCGCTCGTTGGCACATCCAGACCCGCGATCAGATTGAGCAACGTGGACTTACCAGAACCGCTGGGCCCCATCACCGCCACGAACTCTCCATCCGAGATCCGCAGGGTGGCACCCGCCAGCGCCCTCAACTCCAAGCGCTCCGCAGCGTAGGTCTTCGTGACGCGGTCCAGGGCAACCGCCGCCACCTCGTCTACCGGGGGTTGCGTTTCGGGACCTTTCGAGGCCACCGCTTCGTCACCTCTTGCTCGACGCTGGCCAGACGATGCAACTCGGCCTCCGAGTGAAAGCGCATCGTATTCATTCGGACAGACATAGTGGCGAGAACTCCGAGCACCGCAGTGGCTGCTGCTCGAATCGCACGCCGACTCTCCGAGAGTCAAGAAAAACCAGGGAGATACGTTTAGCGGGGTACAAACTCGCGTGATCGCCACCACGCGGACCGCGACGTACGCAACGACTACTCCAACGCGCCGACTGTTTGAGCGTGCCAGTCGCCGCGGCGTAGTGACAAACCGAAGCCACCGTTTTCGACCATCTCGAAGCGTCCCACACCGTCGACGGCGCCCCTGCGTACCGTTAGCGATCCGTCGAGCGTGAGAGGACACGGAAAGTTGGGATTCGGAGGGAAGGGCTGCCCCCCGCCATGGCACGCGAGCCCCGTTCCATCAATATATCCGATCGACAGGCGAACGTGCCCACTTGTGGAAACGAGGCACATCCGAGGATCGAACTGCGCGATGATCTCTCCCGACGCGTCGAGTTCGTCGGCATCGGCGCCCTGGCAGTCGCCGTCGCTCGGAACGTCCAAGAGAATTCGGGCGCTCGTCGGCGTGCCACTCCCGCCCGGGCTGAAGGGAAAGCTGAACTCGTAGAGTCCGCTCAGGTCGCCGCGCACACCGCCGATCGAACGACGCATCGCGATCGAGAACTCGTCCAATGCCACGATCATTCCGTCGATCCGCTGCACGCTCCCCGTCTGACTCACCATCAGATCCCCATCGGCCTGGAAGAAGATATCAGTCACCGAACCGCTACCGGTCACGTGCAGGCCACCGTCCGCCGACACCAACCCACGGAGCAACGTAGTGGCGCCCGCGACGCCTCCGGCGGGAAGAAACACGAGGATGTCCAGCAGACCGTCCTCGTCGAGCGTGACCTTCCCCACACTCGCCGTCTCACGCCCACCCTCATCGACGAACGACACATCGTAGGAGCCTACGAGGGCGTCCGGCTCGGGTACGAAAGTCGCCTCGCTGCCACCACCACAACCCGCGACACCGCAAGCCATGATCGCAACCAAATGGAGCACCATCGTGAGTCCTGATGCGCGCATGAGGTCACCTCCTGTCCCCGCGTTAGCAGCGGAGCAACTCGTGGCGCAAGGTGCGGCAAGCGATACCGTTCTGGATTGGAACATTTGGGCCCGGAGGCCGAGGAGAGGAGACGACCGAGACGATTAGATCTTTCACGAGAATCGCTCACGCGAAGAAACGGCACCTGCACTGAAAACATCGCGACGGACAAACGTCCTTCTGCCAAGTGCTCGCACGGCAGACCGACAACGACCACCGTCGCACGTTCGCGGTTCGCGCGGACGTGCTTGCGGGATACGGCACCGCACTCGTCGTCGGCATGAGTCTCCGGTTGTACGGCCTTCGGCACCAGATCGTCGTCGATGACGAATGGCACGCGCTCCACCACCTTCTTCGGTTCGGCTACGGCGGGATTCTGACCCAGTTCAGCGAGAGCGGCGATTCCATTCCGCTCACCTTCTTTTACCGAATCATGGCAGACACTGTGGGCCTGTCGGAGCTTGGCCTGCGCGCCCCTTCTTTCATGGCTGGCCTCGCGAGCCTCGTCCTGCTACCCGCGTTCTGGCCGCGCGAGGTGCGGCACGGCGAGCGCGTCCTCTTCGCGTGGCTCCTCGCGCTCTCGCCGATCCTCATCTTCTTCAGCCGTTGCGCCCGCCCCTACTCGATCACCCTCCTCCTCAGCATCGTCGGCGTGCTCGCCTTCTACCGCTGGTGGCGGGGGAACCGGCGCGCCTGGGCGGGTCTCTTTGTCGGCTGCGCCGTGCTCGCACCATACTTCAACCTGGCCTGCGCGCCGGGCCTGGTCGCCCCCTTCCTGTTCGCGACGTTAGACTGCGTGTGCCGACGCGATTCGGAACGGACGCTCCATCAGCTCATCCCATTGGTTTGCGGTGTCGCCACGGGAAGCCTGCCGCTGCTCATCGTCCTCGGGCTCGGACCTGACCCGGTGTTCTCGAAGCTCCTCGTCGAGCCAATCGCCCAGGGCACAGTGCGCGGGGCGGGTGAGTTTCTGAGTGGAACCATCCACCTGCCCGTGATTGTGGGCGTCCTGGCGTGCGCAACGCTCGGAGGCCGACGCCTCTGGCTGCGGAATCGCCATCTCACAGTCTACCTTGCCTGCTTCGCCGTGCTGCAGGTCGGTGGCGTGCTCCTACTCCGTCCGGTCGGGCTCGGCTACGCGATCGTCCTCTCCCGCTATTGTTTGCCGGTACTCCCCGTCCTGCTGCTGTTCGTTGCCCTTGGAGCACGACAACTGGACGAACTCGCGCAACGAAGCATCGACCGTACCCGGCGTCCCCTTGCGAGCGCCGCCTTGATTGGTGGCCTGCTGGTCTGCGGCCCGTTGCCCGGCGTGTACTACTGGCCTAACAACTTCACCAACCACGGCTCGCTGCAGTTCGACTACGATCACGGCGACTACTTCGAGCAGTTCCGCCCCCCAACGGTCCCGCACTTCTACGAGCGACTACGTCGTCACGAACCAGGGACGTGGCGACTGGTTGAAGCGCCATGGCACTTCTACTGGCACAGCTACACCTACTACCAGCGACTTCATCGGCAGTGGGTCGTGATCGGCTTCGTCGATCCGCGCACAGACCGTGTCCGGGGCGGCGAACTGCCGCGCGGTCATTCTGGTCTTCGCTTCGAGAACTTCGTGCACGTCGCCGACCACGACGCGATCGCCGCGAGAGACGTCGACTACGTCATCTTCCACCGCAACGTGATCGCGGAGATGGCCATTCCATTCCCCTCGCTGCCCGTCCCGACCCAGCCGTGGATCGATGAGTACCGGACCCGCTTCGGCCCGCCAGCCTATGAGGACGAGTATCTGACGGTCTTCGCCCTCAGCCCGGCCGCGAAAGAGATCCGCTTACGGAAAGGCGTACACAGTCTTCCTGGCGACACTCAACTCGTGCGCGAGTACTGAAACACGCTACAGGGGGCACTGCGACTGGCGATTGCCAAGAGCCCCGGTCCTCGAAGCGCGCGGGCGGTGTTGGACACGGCGTGCCGGTCACCGTCGGTGTCGCAGTTAGGGGTTCTGGCAATCGCTGCTGCAGATCGATCCCGAGGACTGGCACAGGCAATCGGGCCGGTTCCAGGATCCATTCTGACAGACGAAGGGCCCTGACGGCTCCGCCCCCGGCCCACAGATCAATGGGCAAGTCTCCCCATGCGCCTTGGTGCGACAGGCAGAAGGGCTGAAGGTGCCGCAAGTCGGACTCACCAGAAGCGTGCGGCAACCCGCCGGCTCGGCGGTCGGCAACGGCGACGGCGTGGCCGTCGCCGAGGGTCTCGCGGTGGCGGTCGCCGTGGAAATTGGCGCCACGGTGGGCATCGGTGCGGGCGTCGCTACCGGCACGCACAGCTCCCGCGCCCGCTTGACGCGCAACTCGTCGTCAGCCCCGAAGTCACCCGAACAAGCGCTTCGTGATGCGGCCCGCCAGCCCTGGTATCTACCCCCGCTGCTTCCGCGCATGCCCGACCGCCATCAGGAACATCACGCTCTTCGACGCCGCGTGCGGCGAGAAGAAGGCCGTCACGTCGTCGTCGAAGAAGGTGAGGCCGGTTGCGCCGAGGCCGAGCGCGTAGGCCGCGAGGTAGATCTTGCCACCGACGATCGCGGCATCGAGCTGGGCGGTGCGGTAGCCGCGGTTACCGTAGCGCGCGAGAACGGCATCGAGATCGGTAAGGAGAAAGACGTCGACGCTGGCTTCGGCGGGCAGCGCCTGGCCGAGACCGAGATGGCCCGCCTCGCGCCGGAAGGTGCCGGCTCGCAAGAGCTCGAGCACCCCGCGGTCGCGGTGCAGGACATAGGTACCGGACGCGAGACCATCGACGGCATTGACGATGAGGTAGAGGTCGGCGAGATACGCGCTCGCGGGGTCGAGACAGTCCATGGGAATGCTGCCGGTCGCGCGTGCGAGCATGGTGGAAAGCTCCTCGAAGGTGATCCCCGACTGCGCAAACTGTCGGCTGGAGCCGCGCCGGCGGATGACGGCGTCGATC
>JAJCZP010000144.1 GCA_029262315.1 Deltaproteobacteria bacterium
CGGATCGATCCCGCTCACGAACATGTGGTGCGCCCAGACGACGAAGCTCAGGACGCCGGCGACGATCGTCGAGTAGATCACCATCCGGTAGCCGAAGATCGGCTTGCGGGCGAAGACGGGCATGATCTCGAGAATGATGCCGAACCCTGGGAGGAGAATGACGTACACCTCGGGATGGCCGAAGAACCAGAAGAGGTGTTGCCAGAGGAGCGGATCACCCCCGCGTTCGGGGAGAAAGAAGGCCGTCCCGATCGTACGATCGAGCAGGAGCATGACGGCGCCGGCGACGAGCGGTCCTACCGAGAACATAAATAGGATGGCGGCCGTGTTCTGCATCCACACCATGAGGGGGAGCCGGAACAGCGTCATGCCCGGTGCGCGCATGCAGATCGTCGTCGTCAGGAAATTGACGCCACCCATCAAAAACGACGCGAATTCGAGGGCAAGCGCGAGCAGCCAGAGGTTTATCCCCCAGGTGACCCCGGTGTATATGGGATCGGCCGAGAGCGGCGCGTATCCGGTCCACCCCGCGGACGCGGCGCCGCCAGGGACGAAGATCGACGCGATCAGGACCATGGCCGCCGTGAAGATCGTCCAGAAGGACATCATGTTCAGACGCGGAAAGGCCATATCTCGCGCGCCGACCATCAGCGGCAGGAGAAAGTTGCCGAAGCCTCCGAGGAGAAGCGGCATCGCCACGAAGAAGACCATGATGGTGCCGTGCATGGTCGTGAGCGCATTGTAGAACTCTGGCGGGATGGCGCCCTCGTACATATATGGTTCCGGAACCCAGCTCATGCCGGGCACCTGTGTTTCGGGCCAGGCGAGCTGCCATCGCATGAGGAACGCAGTGGCGCCGCCGAAGAGTGCCATGAAGAGCGACAGCGTCATGTACTGTCGACCGATGACCTTGTGGTCCGTGGAGAAGACGTAGCGCCGCCAGAAGTTGGTCGGTGCCTCGTGGTGCTCCTCGGCTGCTACTGGTTCGTTCACGTCCCGCTACCCCCGATCCCCTTCATGCGGCTGGCCAGCTTTCCTGTACCCAGGCTTCATAGTCAGCCTCAGAGTGAGCATTCAGCCACCCCTGCATCGTGTAGTGCCCGAATCCGCACAGCTCCGCGCAGGCGATCTCGTACTCGCCCGGCTTCGTGACGGTGAACCAGACGTCGATCTCCCGGCCCGGAAGGATGTCCTGCTTGAGGCGGACGTGGGGCAGAAAGAAACTGTGGATGACGTCGGTCGCGCGGAGGGTGGCACGGACCGGCTGATTCACCGGTACGTGGAGCATGTTCTCGATCGTCCGATCGTCCTCGGTGTCGAACTTACCGTCGGGTCCGGGATAGGTCATGTCCCAGTTGAATTGCTTGGCAGTGACACGAACGTGGATCTCGGTTTCCGGCATCTCGCCTTTGATCGTCTCCCACACTCTCGCTCCGGCGGCGTCGATGCCGAGGTCCAGGATCAACACGATCACCGCCGGTACCAGCACCCACGCCACTTGGGTTGCCGTGTCTCCGCGCACGTACTCCGCGCGCTGTCCGGGGCGGCGACGATACCTGAGGACGAAGTAGAGCAGCGCCCCTTCCGTAAGAAGGAACCAGAAGCCGACGATGTAGTAGATCAGGTAGAAGAGGGCGTCGATGTCGGCGCCGTAGGTTGAGACGTTCTCTGGAAACCAGTTCACATCGTTCCTCCGGGTTCGGGCAGCTGCGCGTAGCGCGCGTCAGCGCCGTGTATGGTTGGCCAGGTCAACCCCGGGGTCAGTGCAGCGACGGCGGACTGTCGAATTCCAATAGATGTCGCGCCCGCCATCGGGCTGGATAGCGGAAGTTAGTGATCGTTCCCAATGTTACGTTGCAGATAGCCGAGTCCGGTCGCCCGGGGGGATGACGACGCGCAGTCATCGGGGTGACGAATGTCATGCCGTGTGCCCGCGAGTGCTTGGCTAGGGGGACGGCGGGACTAGGATAGCCGCCGCGCCTACGTCGCCTACAGGCGCGGCGAACGCGTCGGCCACGAGCGTATCGACGTTCGCCCCGGTCAGCGACTCGAGAAACGCCACCAGGTCGTCGATCGCCGGCGCGTCGAGTCCGAGCGGCTGAATGCGCGGATCGAGCACTTCGTGGGGGACCCCACCTGCGTCGTAGAACTCGATGACGTCCCGGAGGGTCGCGAGTGAGCCGTCGTGCATGTAGGGCGCGGTCAGGGCGACGTTGCGAAGCGTGGGCGTTCGGTACTGCCAGCGGTCCGCAGGATTCTGCGTAATTTCGTAGCGCCCGAGATCGCTCGATCGTGGCTCGGACGCCGCGGCATAGCTTGCGGTGTCGACGTCGAGGGTGACGCCAGGGGCGACCTGCACGCGGCGGGTGGCGGGCTCGGTCGTCATCGAGGCACGGTAGCCGATGCCCGTGTTGTGTAGGGCGCCGTCGGTGAACAGGGCGTGGGTCTCAGCGATCGTGTGGCAGCTCGCGCATCGGCCCTTGCCGACGAAAAGCTGGAAGCCGCGGCGCGCGGCTGGTCCGAGGGCGTCAGCGTCGTCGCCAAAGCGCCAGCGATCGAACGGCGTGTCGGCCGAGACGAGCGTCCGCTCGTAGCTGGCAATAGCCGCACCGATGGTCAGCATGCTCGGACCGTCGCCGGCGAATGCGGCCTCGAACCGCCCGTCGTAGTCCTCGAGACCGCGCAGGGTCTCGATCACGTGTCCGACCGATGGGTTTCCCATCTCGTTCACGGCCAGGAGCGGGCCCCAGATCTGTTGCTCGAGGGTCTGCTCGCGCCCATCGTGGAAGAGCCGCGGCAGGTAGCCGACGTTGTAGATGGTCGGGGCGTTTCGGCGTACCGTCCGGCCTTCAATTCCGACGGCCGTCTGCAACTCGTTGTTAGCGAAGCCCTGCTCCGGCACGTGGCACATGGCGCACGAGACCGTGTCGTTCAGCGAAAGGCGGCGGTCGAAGAAGAGCTTTCGGCCGAGCGCGATCTTGGTGGCCGTGAGCGGGTTGTCGTCGGGGACAGGAACGGCGGGCAGGCCGCGCGGAGGCCTGCCCGCGAGTGCGAGCAGATCGGTGGTGGCGCCCTGGCGGCGGGTGAGATCCCGCGAGCGCGTTTCGTAGCCCCGGCTCTCGTAGCCCGCTTTGTGGTCCCCGGCGCCCTGGAGCGAGCTGGGGACGGCGTTGGCGGCGCTCGGCGTGCCGCCGGAATCCGGAGCCTCCGCGGCGTGGGCAACGCGGGTTTCGCGGTTGTCAGTCGAGCGCGTGTCGTCTCGGGCGCGTGCGTGGCGCGTCTTCGCACCCCCATCCTTCGCAGGCGGGTCATCCTCGGCCAGGATCGTTCGGAGGTCGGTCAGGACAGTGTCAGCGTGCAGGAAGGAGACGCTGTAGATGTTCCGGATGCGACGGCTTCGATCGATCAGGATGACCCGTAGGACGTGCGACATGGTTCCGAGGTAGGCCCCGGTGCGGTCGTAGTCCTTGGAGATCGCCTGGTCGTAGGCAGCGAGGATGGGAGCAAGGGCCTCCTCGGACGCGGTTGTGAGGAACCGCCATGAGCCCGCGGCGCTGCTGGCAGCATCGTCGGACGTATTCTCCAGAGGGGCGGCAAGGGCGGCGCCGTACTGCCGCATGACGGCTGGCGTGTCGCGGGCGGGGTCGATGCTGAGGCTGAGGAGGGTCACCCGGTCGCGGAGCGCATGATCGCGTTGAAGCCGACGGTGCAGTTTCGCGAGGACCGCGGTTGCGAGCGGACATCCATTGACGTCGGGACAGGTCGTATAGACGAAACTCAGGAGCGCGGGCCGATCGCCATAGAGGGCGTGCAGGGTCGTGGCGGTGCCGTCACTGGTCAGGATCGGGGCGTCGGCGGCCGTGCCGAGCGGCGGCAACTCGTAGGTGCCTGGCACGGGGGGCTCGAAGGTGAGGGGAGACCATCCCGGTGCCAGCACGACAGACGCGGCGTTTGCCGGGGAGGACTCCGGGGAATGCGCGAACGCCGGGGTGGCGACGCCGACGCAGATCGCGAGCAGGCTTACAATCCGTGCCGCGGCGCGAACGGCGCGCGCGATCGGCGCCGCTGCCTGACGTGCGGACCGGACGGCGCGCACGCCCTCGAACGAGCCCGCACGCGGGTTCCCGTGCCGGCCAGCGGCCGGGGGCCCGAAGGAGGGCTCGCCGAGGACGCGAATGTCGCCCCCGCTTACCGCGCGGCCAAGCGGGACGCGGATTCGCTGGCCGCCGCGGCCGTACTGTAGAGTGCGCGGGCGCCGAAGCGCATCTGATGCGGGCTCCCGAGGTTCTCGGCGGTGAAGTCGATCGCGAATGTGGGGGTCAGCTTCTTCCCGTCGAACGTGAACGCTTTGAAGAACTGCACGTCACCATCGGGACCGTCGGTCTTGTCCCAATTCGCGAGCAGCGACGACGTATAGTACACGCGCTTGCCGTCCCAGCTTTGCGACAACATGTTCAGCTGCTCACCGATCTTCTCCGTGTAGATTTCCTTCGGCTCGTGCGGGTTCGAGATGTCGAAGAGACGTGTCGTGCCGTCGTTCCAGGTATTCACCCAGAGCAGTTGATCGTCGGCCGTGATCGACATGTCGACCGGGAGCGGAACCTTCGAGGCGTCGGCGATGTCAGCGATCTCCTTGGCCTGCCACGTGCCATTGTCGTCTTCGTAGGCCAGCCAGAGCTTCGAAGTGAGGGCCGTTGCCGTGAAGCAGTAGTTGTTGTGCGGGCCCCAGGCGCAGCGGATCTCGAGCGGCGCGCCGGGGACATCGAGAATCCGCTTCGGCTTGCGCGTATGGAGATCCCAGACGACCATAGTGTTGCCGAAGCGCTTCATCGCCTCGCCGTCGCCCATCATCTTGCCGAGGTTCATCATGTAGTTGTTCCAGCCCGTGAACGACGACGTCAGCATGGCGTTTCGGCGCGGCAGTACCCGAAAATCGTAGCCGTAGCCGTCGGCGAACTTGCCGCTTTTGGTCGCGCCGCCGAGATCCTCATCGGTCGGCATCCAATGCGTGGTGATGTACGTGCCGTTGTTCGTGTACTCTACGAGCCCCGTCCGTCCGCCATGATCTTTGTTGTTGGAGAGGCCGGTCAGCATCATGCGGCCGGGGAGGGCGTAGTTGGTGTGCGGCCCGACGACGCCGCCACTGGTTTTGACGAAGTCGTCGATCGTTTTGTCGAGCGTCGGCTTGGCTGGGTTGGTGTGGATGTCGAAGATGAAGATCTTGTTGGTGTCGAGTCCCGAGGCCCAGAGATAGCGCCGGTCGTCGGTGAGGCCCGAGTGATGCGCCTCGTTCCGGCCGCCGACCGAGAGCGAGGCGACGACCTTCCCGTATTGCTTCGAGTCCGGATTGACGTCGATCGTCACCAGCTTGTCCTGCTCGTCGCCGATGCCCTCGGCGCCGAGCGTCCACACGTAGACGAAGTCCTCCTGGCCAACGATCTTCGCCATGTAGGGCGACATGCACGTCTCGTCCGCGCTCGCCGCCCCGAGGAGCGACAGCCCGAAGAACGCCATTCCCACCGCGACTACCCGCGATACCCAGTTGCTCATGCTCGTTCCTTTCGACGCTTGGAAGATGTCGGACGCGTGCGCGCCGTCCAGACCCGGTCTCGTGCGTTCGGTTCGCATTTCTACGCGGGAGGGTCAAGGTGTCGCGCCGGATCCCCGCGTGCGTGCGGGCAGAATTCGAGGCCGCCCTCGGGTGCGACCAACACGCGCAACTCGTCGGAGTGCGCGCTCGCGCAGAGGGTCGCCAGGGTCGTCGCGGGACGCACCTCTGCTTTCCGACGCCAATCGCCGTAGGAGAGTTGCAGCGCCGCGCTCACGCCACGATCGGCCATATCGCCGTGCCCGATCGTGTGGATGCCCCGGTAGCCGTACAAACCGTAGCGGGTCGTTTGCGGGCCCCGCGCCGAGTTGGCGAACACGATCGGCGCGGTCACCGTCCGCGCACGCTCGGGGAGCTCCGCGACGATCCGGGCGGCTGTTCGGCCGCAAGCCATGACGCGTTGGTTTCGTACCGACGTCGCGACGATGAACGACCCGGCGAGGACGACTGCCGCCACCGCTCCCCACGTCCGCTGGCGCGACCTGAGATGGGACCACGCGAACACCACCAGCGCCAGGAACACAAAGGCCACCGGGCCGTATAGGTACGTTTCCGAGGGGTGGTCCGTCGCGCTGAACGTGACGGCAAGCGGGAGGACGGCTCCGGTGAGTGCGAAGAGCGTGCCGCGTGTCCCATCGTGGGCGCGAGCGCGTTCGTCGGCGGGGCGCGAGCGCTGGTGAGTGCGGCGGAGGAGCAGGGTCGCTACGGCGAGCATCGCCGTGGCGGCACCCGAGAGCGGTATCGCCCACGCGCGCAGGAACGCCGCCAGATGCGCGCCATCCACTTCGGAGGGGAGGGGCGTTCCCCACACGTCGGCGGCGAGTACCGCGTCGAGCGGCAGTAGCATGGCGCCGAACGACACGACGAGGTTTCGGAGGTACACGCTCATCGTTGGCATACTCGCGATCGCAGTCTCGTAGCCTTGAGGGAGCGCCACCAAGCGGAGGGCGCCCGCGAACGCGACGACTGCGAGCTGCGCTCCGGCAAGCCACCGGACGGCGCCGGGACGGGCGGGGCCGCCGAGTAGGAGGGCGACCCAGGGGAGAGCCAGCAAGGCCGCCGTTGGCTCGTAGACGAGTACGCCGAGTAGCGCGCACGTGGCGCCGAGGAGGATGCGTCGCCGGCCGTGGCTCTGGGCGCTACAGCCACGAAGTGTCAGAACCGTTCCGCCGAGGGCAAACGCGTAGGCCAGCGTGTTGGTCCAGAGGGCGCCATTGACCGCCTGGTTCGCAAGGGGATGGATCCCGAACAGGCCCGCGGCGATAGCGGCCGGCATCGGGGCGCCGAGCAGTATAAGGCCGAGCGCGTACACTAACGCCACGTTCAGCAGATGGAGGGCGATGTTGCGCGTGCGATAGACCCGCGCGCTCATGCCGGCCACGGACCAGGTGGCGACGGTCACGGCCGGGTGCAGTGGTCGATAGCGGAGGCCGTCTCCATTGGATCGGGTGAGGATCCTGGTCGGCTCCGGGCCGAACTCGTACGCGGCACGCGCGAGTTCGTGGAAATCGTCGTAGCCACAGAACCACGCGGAGGATACCGGGGCGTAGACGGCGGCGACCAGCGCCAGGACTGGCAGAAGCATTCTCCGGGCGCCCACCCGGTGTCTAGATCACTTCCCGTGTGTCGTTGCGAGCCTCCCCGGGGGAGCGACCCCTGCCAAAGATTGCCTCGCCCGCCGAGCAATGGCAGTGAAGACCGCTCCCAATGCGCAGCCGATCAAAAACGGCGATCGCGAGGACGAGACGAGAGTCTTGCCGCGCCGGACGCGCGAGCTGCGCCGCGACGGGAGGGTCGGCGCGGTGAGCAGTCAATCTCGGCGTCGGTTCGTGCTCGAGAGCGTGGGGCTCGTGCTCGGGGCCACGCTGCTCACCGCCGGAGTGCTCGAGGTGTCGCTGCGGCTACTCGGGGTCGAGACCGCGTCGTATCACTCGATCGGCGGCTTTACGGTGTACGATCCGGAGCTTGGTTGGAAGCTCGCCCCCGCGCGCACGACCATCTTCAAGGGCCAACACTTCTCGGTGCGCGTCGTCCACAACGCCGACGGTCTCAGAGATCGTGAGTATCGGCACGAGCGCTCGCCGGGGCGGCGGCGGATCCTGGTCCTCGGAGACTCCGTGACGTGGTGTTGGGGCGTGGAGCGGGACGAGTGCTTCACCGAGCGCATGGAGGCGCTCCTGCCAGACACCGACGTGATCAACGCCGGCGTTCCCGGCTACTCGACCGCCCAGGAACTCCTCTACTACGAGCGCGACGGCCGCCGATACGACGCCGATGTGGTGTTGCTCGTCATGTCGCCGAACGATCCCACCGACAATATCTCGCGACGTGTCCCCCGTTTTCGGCTCAAGAATGGCGGGTTGCAACTCGGGAACGTGCCCGTGCCGCGACGGAAGACCAAAGCCCGGCAGTGGTTGCAGGCGCACTCGCGTTTGTACGCGCACGTGAGCTATCTCGCCGGGGCGGTGAAGCACGGCTTCCTTGCGCGGTGGACGGCTCCCGCCGCGCCCCAGCCCATGGAGCCCGCCGTCGCCGCTGCCCGGGAGGGCGTCGGTGCGGCGCCACCCCCCGCGCAGGAATCCATCCGAGCCGAGGCGGTGCATGTAGAGCCGGCCGCCGCCACGCAGGGATTCGTCCCTGCCGAGCCGGAGCGCGACAGCGAAGCCTGGACCCTCACCGAAGCGCTGCTCCAGCGTCTCGCGGCCCGCGTGCAGGCCGATGGCGCGCGATTCGCGATCGTACTGGAGGCCATGCCCGATCCCATGCGGCGCTGGCTGCTCGCGCGCTGCGCGTCGTGGGGCGTGCCGTGTCTCGACACCGCACCGGCGCTCGGGAAGGCCGAGCGCACTGGGTTCCAGGTGCGCCTCGACGGGGACCCCCATCTCGCCGCCGCTGGCCAGGAGGTGCTCACGCGGGAGATTCTCGCCATGCTCGAACGCGAGCGTTTGCTTCCGTAGCCTGGACGATCCAGCCGTCGTCGACTAAGAGGCGCACGATCCATGACGACCCTTGCGAACCACCGGTGACGTCGGGCATCGCCGATGTCGCCCACGCCATCCGTTAGCCGCGAGACGCTCGTCGTCTCCTGCTTCCTCGTCGCGGTCGCCGCCGTTCTCGCCTTGGCAGTGTCAGGTGCGATCGAGGGCAGCATCGGCGGGGTCGAGTTCCGCGTGCGCTACAAAGGAGTCGCGCGGACGACGGTAGGCGCCTGGATGATCTTGTTGCTGGTGC
This sequence comes from Deltaproteobacteria bacterium, assembly GCA_029262315.1. Lineage (GTDB taxonomy): Bacteria > Desulfobacterota > Binatia > UTPRO1 > UTPRO1 > JAJCZP01. Next base: position 8,840 of record JAJCZP010000144.1, read on the forward strand.
CGAAGTTCCGCCGTGCCGTTCCGTATCGCTGGGATGCGGCCGATGGCCCGCTGTTGCTCTTCTTCGTCGTGGCCGTGCTCTCGGTGGTGTGCGGTGGCGGCCACATGGGCGATATCCGGAACCTCTGGGCCGCGATCGGTTTCGGCGCCCTCGGAAGGGCGCTGTTCTACCCGGTCGAGCGCCGTCATCTCTTCATTCATTACTTTGGGGGCATGGTGCTGCTGGTGATCGCGCACGAGTTGGTGCGCAATCCCGAAGTGTTCGAGTTCTCGCAGTTCAGCCGCTACCGGCTCGTCACCGGCAACCCGAATCCCCTGGGGTTTTTGTTCGCTATGACGGCCCCACTCTTTCTCGCTGAGGCGCTCACCGCGTCGCGCGTGCGCGCCGTCGTCACGAGCGGCTACTTCATCGCGGCCGTCGCGGGGGTCCTCCTCACCTTCTCGCGAAGCGCCGCCCTGGGATTGCTGGCGAGCACCGTCCTGGTCCTTTGGCAGCATCCGCAACGCCGCCGCATGTTGCTCGTCGCTGGGGTGGGGGTGCTCGTGTTCTTCGCCGTGCAGCGTCCAGATCAATGGTACGGCACACGCACCGGCGGAGACACCGACCGCCTGCGCATTCTCCACACCGCGGCCACGCTCGGCTTTGAAGACCCCGTCCTCGGCATCGGCTATGGCGGCGGCAACCTCGAAGAGCGGTTTCCCGATCGCTTCGAAGAACTCTACGGCCGCAGCGCCTTCTTCTATCACTCCGGGAATCAGGTCCTCGACATCTTCGTCGGCACGGGGCTGTTGGGGCTGCTCTGCGTCGGGTGGTGGGTGCGGGTGCTATTCGTGCGCGCGTGGCGCGAGTTTCGGCACGCGCGGCGGCAGTCCCCGACGGCGGATCAATTCGCGATGCTGGCCGGCGTCGCGCTCATGGCGATGCTGGAACCGCCGATGAGCAATGGGTGGCTTTCGATCGTGTTGTTCCTGGCGATCGCCTATGTGCGGCGTCCAGCGCCGTAGCGGCTAGAACGCGTACGTGGCCCGCAGGCCTGTCTCAGAACGGCCCCGTTGCGTACCGATGTTCCAAGGATCGAACGGACCTTTCTGGATGTCGTCTTGCGCGGACGTGAAGATGCGTTGCGTGACGTTCAGGGTCACGTGCGCGCTCCAGGAGTAGTCGACGCTCCAGAAGAGATTCATCGCGTAGCTGTTGACGGGATCGAGCACGATGCCGACGACCGGTACCACCGTGCCGTTTCGAAGGAACGCGAGGGCGGCGAGCGTGAGCAGGGCTTCCCACCGATGGACGTTGTCCCGGAAAGAGCCACTGCCCGAAGGGTCATCGCACGGCTCGGGTGGCTCGGCGCCGCAGAAGGGGCGCGAGCGCTGTCCCGCGGTTGGGAGATCGAGTGGCCCCGTGAGGGTGCCAACACTACCGATCAAGTGGTGGACGTAGGCCTGCCATGCGATGAAGATGGGCGATCCGTTCAGTCCGGGTGGGACGACCGCACGATCCAGCGCGACCATGGCCTTCCAATAGTCCCGTGTGCTCACGCCAGGAAGCAGGGGCGCCAAGGTTGTGCTCTTGCTTCGATCAAAGAGTGGTAGGTCGAGGTCGAGTACGCTCTCGACCCGCAGCGTCGCCGATGTCCATCTTGCGTCGAAGTAGTTCGCCGAGATGCCGATCGTGTGCACGTACGGAGCAACGTACTCCGCGGGTAGCGTGCCGCGGGAGAGAAGTTGCTGGGTGCGGAGCCGGCCAGCGAGGTTGTCGGCGATGCCCCGGACCGGCGCGAAGGGCGTCCCGTCATCTCCGGCCCAGCGCTGGTGGAAGTAGTGGATTCCCAGCCTGAGGTTGCCCACTTGGCCGGTAACTTGCGTCCCGACCTGACTGTTCTCCCGGGGATGTCGACTGTACGCCCCTTGTCGAAAGAGGGTTGAGCCATTGGCGAGCCTCTGCACTCCGGTAAACGGAGCGTGGAATGCTCCATCCTCCCGGTTCGTGAGCGGGTGGAGCAATCGAATCCCCCACGGTCGTGGGAGAAAGGAGACTCTGGCCGGTCGCCAGTCTCCTGGATTCCAGTACGCCTCGATGACGACATCCGTAAGAGGGCCGACCGAGCCTATTCTCCACCAGGCTCGTGCCATCCAGAGGGGGATTCGGAGGTCATTCCATCCGAAGGCCGGCGGCGGGAGTTCTTGCGCTCCATGCCACGAGACGTCGAGAGGGTTGGCGCGATCGAGCATCCGAAAGAAGTCAGCCTCTCCCCACACGATCTGCTGTCGACCCAGGCGGAATCGGAGTGGGAGGCGGCGTAGCTCGAAGTCGAGGTAGGCCTGTCGGAGCTGATGTTCGGATCGTATCGCTGATCGCGCCCGCGGTGTCAGATCCGCAAGGCTGCGCGGCACGACACGACTCGGCCGACGGCCTCGTAAGTCCCGTTCGCGAAACGTGGGCGTGTAGTCGTAGACGCTGTCGTATGTGGTCCGGGATTCGAGAACGATGCCTAGGTTCTCGATCCACGGGGCTCCGAATGTGAGCCGCGCCGGCACGGTCGGCGGTGTCCACCGGAGGCGAGTGTGGAGGGTCGTCCGCTGTTGGATGAGTTGAAACTCTCCTGCGTTCGGGTGTCGGATCAGGTTCTGTGACTGAACGTTCATTGCGATCTCGTAGGGCCGCAACCCCTTCGGGGCAGGCGCCGCCGGCGCAGGGGCCGGGGCGCAGGCGAGTGCGATGAGCAGGAGGGCCGCGCGTTTCAGTGCCCGGACGGGCGCCGCAGTCTGGCTGAACGCATTCATTGGTGGCCTGGGGCCGTTGCAAGGGGTGGGCCCCCGAGGAGGGTCGCGCTTGGTCCGGCCGTCCGCCGCTTCTCCTGGTCCGCCGGGCCGCACAGTTTTCGATTGGCAACTGTAGGTGCTCCCGTGTCCCGCGAGTTGTCAGCGGGGTTGCCAGTGGGCAGCGTCGCAGACCGTTCAGTGGGCTGGGCTTGGTGGCATCCGACTTGCTGTGATCGTGAGTCTCGGGTTGCGCAAGACTGACGTCGAACGCCGCCCGGAAGTCGGAGGAGCCACGCCGCCTCCGGTTTCGTCGACCTACTGTCGAGCAACGGGAGCGCAACGCGCTTCGGGAAGGAGAGGGTGCGATGGAAGCGAACGACAAGAACGACTGTGTGGTGGAAGACCTCGAGGTGCCTGGGCACGTCGGGGAGTTGGATGGGGTCGCGGCTGGAGCCACGTGCACCACCACCTGCTGCTGCGCTAGCGCGCAGTGTGATTGACGTGCGGAGCGCCCGCGGCGCGTGCTCCGCACGGATCCACACCCGCGGGTTCTGCGCAGTTCATCGTTGGCGGAGGTGCTCGAGAGGTCCCTCCGCCAACGGCAACGACCAGAATGGAGGAGCACGAAGAGATGGTCGAACTAGGCGACGCACAGCAACTCTTCGTACGACCGGAGTTCGAAATTCTCCCCACCGACGAGTCTCGTGTTCTCATGAGGTCGCCCGAGAAGGGTGTCCGCGTACGCGTCGAGGGGATGGCCGCCGATGAGCTCGCGACAGCGTTGCGTTCGGTGGATGGATCCCGTCAGTTCGGCGCACTGCGCGCATACGGTCGAGGTTTTGAGGATCTCGTCGGAGAGTTGGTGGTTCGAGACGTGATCCGATTCGGAGACAAGGAGTCCTTGTCCGAGGCAGCGCGCTGCTTCGCGCGAACGCACGACGATCCGAAGTCCTGTTACGCCAGACTAGGCGCGAGTCGGGTCGCTGTGTGCGGAACAAGCGATCTTGCGGATCAGGTTCGGCGAGGGTTGCGCGAGGTCGGAGTCCAGTCTCGAGAATGGCCATCGGAAGGCGCTGACTTGATCATCGCATGTCTCCGCAGTCCCCGAGATCCGTATGCTGAACTCGTGCACGAGCAATCGCGGACCAAGCAGATCCCCTGGTTGCCGCTGCTCGTGTTCGGCGACGCGGGATTCGTTGGGCCACTTTTCCTGCCCAACGAAGGCCCGTGCCTCAGGTGCCTACAGTCGCGAGAGGCGGCGAACTGGGCTGATCCGGAACTGACGACGCTCTACTACAAGGTAGTTGCCGACAGGCGAAAGAGCGCCTCCACGTATGGTTCCCTGCCAGCGTATCTGGGATTGGTCAGCTACTGGGGGGTGCTCGAAGCAACGAAATTTCTGGCGCAGTTTCGGATGCCCGCAATCCTCGGCACCATGCTTCGTCTCGATTTTGCGCGTGCGGAGGCTGAGGCTCATCGTGTCTTCGCCGTTCCGCGTTGCCGCGGTTGCTCTCCCGGGGGGACTCGCCCACCGGTCGACGGCCTGCTGTGCTCGACCTGATGAGCGAGGCGCAGGCACGCGAGCGCTTGGAGCGCGCGCTGGATCTAGTTGGCGATTGGTGCGGGCTCGTCCGCCAGGTCGTGATGCACGAGGTCGGTCCGGCGGACCCGCCGCTGTTTTTCGCTACGGCCAGGCTCGGTTCGACACGGGGGTTCTCCGACGTCGAGGCGGGGCTACTCAACGGTGGCGCTGGGTCTGATGCGGCAACCGCCGTGATGGGCGCGATTGGCGAGGCGATGGAGCGCTATAGCCTCGGGTTGTATCGCGAGAAAGACCTGGTGCGGGGGACGTTCGCGGAGCTTGAGGGAGAGGCGCTGGATCCCCGCCAGCTCATATTCTTCAGTGACGAACAGTATGGCTGGAAGGGGTTTCCATACGCCCGGTTCGATCCGTGGCTCCCCTTGAGCTGGGTTCCGGGGGTGTCGTTGATCGATGGGCGCCAGCGGCTCGTTCCCGCAGCCAGGGTGTTTACGCCGTATGTCGCGCCCAGCAGAGCCGAGCTGCTGATGCAGTCGACCAGCACCGGAGCCGCTTGCCAGGGCAGTCGCGCACTCGCCGTGCTGAGCGCGCTCCACGAGTGCATCGAGCGGGATGCCTTCGTGATCGCGTGGTTGAATCGGCTGCCTCTGCTCGAACTCTCCGCCGACGACCTTCTCGGGCACGGCGACGATGATTTGCTGCATGGTCTCGCGCGACGAGGAATCACGCCGCGATGGTTCGATGCGACGACCGATCTCGCTTGCCCGAGCGTCGTCTGTGTCTTGGAGGGGTGCGGGCCTGGAGTGCCGTCGCAGGCATTCGGTGCGGCGACGCGGCCGACGCTGCGCGCTGCCGGGCGCAAGGCGCTCGTCGAGAGCGCGCATACGTGGTTTTGGATTCGTACGCGATTGCTCGACACGCGCCTCGCGCTTCCGAGTCGCGCCGATTTCGCCGATGTGACGTCGTTGAACGCGCACTCGCTTCTCTATGCCGCTCCGCGCATGCGCGCGTACACGCGCTTTCTGCAGGGTGACGGCCCGACGCCGGGGCGGACGTGCGAAGCAGAACCGCGGAATCCATGCCGCGATGCGCGCCAGGAACTCGCGCACTGGATTGGCGTGTTGGCTGACGCTGGTCTCGAGGCGGTGGCCATCGACCTCACACCGCCAGAGATCGCGGATCTCGGCTTCGAGGTGGTCCGCGTCGTCGTCAGTGATCTGCATCCTCTGTGGGGTGGGCACCACGTGCGCTGCCTCGGCGGCGAGCGCGTGCGCAAGGTTCCCGTGGCGCTCGGGTATCGCGACCGAGAGGCGACGACAGTAGAGCTGAACTCCGCGCCGCATCCGATGCCGTAGGCAGCAACCGGGAGGGGGAAGGTATGAGTCTGACCATCAATGAGTATTTCGGCCGGGTGCCGTCGCGACTCGACGAACTCTACCACGGCAACTCCAAGCACTCGCCGACCCGCGTGTCGTTTGCGACTCGGTTGCAAGTCGCGCAGAGGGATCGCTGGGTTCACGAGGCGCATCGAGCAAGACGCGGCCGGTACCGCAGCTATCCTCGGAATGGGCGGGTCCAGCTTCCGGGGGCACCGCTACCGTTGTCACTTTCACTAGAGGAGGCGATCGCGGGCAGGCGGTCGCATCGCCAGTTCGGAGAGCAGTCGATTTCGATCGCGGAACTCTCGACGCTTCTGGCCATGAGCTACGGGGCAGGGCAGGGCAGAGCCGGCAGGCGCGGGCGACCGACGCCTTCTGGCGGGGGGTTGTACCCCCTGGACCTCTACGTACTTCAGGTCGCGGGACGGTCGGCGTGCGAAGGGGCCTATCACTATCACCCGGGGGAGCACGCGCTGCAGCGGGTCCGGCCGGTGTGCGAGATCGCGGATCTCGAAGCGTCGTCGATGTATCCGGAGACCGTGCGGGCTGCGAGCGCCATACTCGTCATCGTCGGGGACCTGGAGCGTTGCCGTTTCAAGTACGGAGAGCGCGCGTATCGGTTGGCCCTCTTGGAAGCCGGTCACGTAAGCCAGACGCTGTACCTGATCGCGGCGGCGCTGCGGATCGGCATTGTTGCGCTCGATGGCTTCTACGACGATCGCGTGCACGCTCTCTTGGATGTCGATGGTGTTTCCGAGATCGCGCTGACATCGCTGGCGGTTGGCCGTCTTCCCTGATGCCGGTCGACGATGAGCGATGCCGGCGCGCCGCCCGTGGCCAGCACACGGGTCGGGTCGGGACGGGTGACGCCCAGCGGGTCGTCGATGAGGTCGAAGGGGCGATCGCCTTCGAACGGGCGCTGCTGATTGGTGCCGCGGGGTGGATCGCTCGCAGCCCTTCCCTGGCGGACAAGCTCTTCCTTTGCCGATGGGTGTGGGCGGCTGCCGAGCGCGTGCGCACGCTCGATCGGGCATTGCCGCCCAGTCGGCGCGGAGACGCGCTCGAGGCGGGGTCGGACGCGGGCACACGACACCTCGTCGCGACCACGATTGCGGCTCCCTCCGCCCGCGCGTTCGTCAGAGGCCTGGTCGAGTCCGTCTTGCCGGCCGCCGCGGTGATCTACTCCGGAATGGCCCGGCAGCATGGGCTTGCGGCAAGGGCAGCGCAGGTGTGCGCTCGAGACTATCGTCGAGTCACGGGAGGAAGGCCTCCCCGCGCCCGGGCGTCGATGAACGAGGCCGAACGCGCCTACCGAAGCCGGCTACACACTCTCGCGGCGCAGACGCGCGGCTGGCAGGCGGGCGACCGTGGTGTGTCGATTGCCAGGGACGTGTTGAAGCCCGCACGCGAGCCTTCGATCCAGGCGCAGGCTTGCGGTGAGGTTCGTCCGGAGGACTGGCTTGGATCGGGAGAGCGGGAACATCATCAATACCTGCATCAGCTGATCGGTTTCGAGATCGTCGCGTTCGAGACGGTCGGACGGCAAATCGCCGATTTTCCGACGATGCCGTGGGCGTTCCACAGCGACTTGGCGATGCAGATTCGCGACGAGTATCGACATTTGCTGATGTGGCTGGAGCGCTTGCGACGTCGAGGCGGCAGGCTTGGCGACTTCCGTCTGTGTTCGCTGGAGTTCGATCTCTGCGCCGGCCAGCCATTGGCGGCAAGGTTGGCCCTGTTCCAGCGGCTAGTCGAGGGCTTCGCCCTGGAGGCGTTGGATCTCAATAGACTGCTTTGGGAAGCGCGGGGTGACGTCGTGATGCTCGACTACATCGAGCGCGTACAGCTGGACGAGGTGATGCACGTCAGAAAGGGAAACGAGTGGCTCCGCTGGCTGTGTGGTGAAGAGCAGAACATCACCGCGGTAGTGACGCGGGCGCTGGCCGAGGCGCGAGCACGTCTGGTCGACACGGCGCAGGCGCTGGCTGTGCGCGGATGTGTCGAGACGGGGAACCTCGAGCGGCTGCTGGGTAAGCTGGACCAGGGGCGCGGGATGCCTGTGAACGTCGAGCTGCGACGACGCGCGGGCTTCTCGGACGAAGCGATTCGCCACGAGGGCCTCCGCCGCGATGTGCGGGTGTCGCTTTGAGGGGGACATGGGGCCTTGCGCTTCTGGCGATTGCCGGCGGATCCATAGGCGCAGATGCGCTTGGCGAGCGCTTCCGTGTGGCATCGGGAAAGCCAGCGCCGACGTTCGGCGCGGCGCCGGTAGTCTCGTCCGCACACGTGTCGGCGCCGTCGCGTTCGCTTGGCGCCTTGCGAACAGCGGCGCGACGGCCGGACGCGGACGGACGTGCGCACTATGCGCTTGCAGCCGCACTTCGCGAGCTTGCCGTTCGACACGAAGATGCGGGCGAGGCGGAGGCGGTGGACGGCCTTCTTCTCGAGGGCGTGGATGTCGGCGAAGCTGCCTTGGCCCGTCGACCCATGTCTTCAGTGTACGCGACTGTTCTCGCAGACTTGCACGGATTGCTCGCGAGTCGAGGCGGAACGCTCGCCAGGATGCGTCATGGACGACGCGCGGCGGAACTCTACGCTCGAGCGGTACAGCTCGATCCGCGGAATCCGCTGGCACACGTTGGTGTGGGAATCTCGCTTCTCGAGACGCCGGTGCTCTTCGGCGGGAGCTCCGTTCGCGCCCTGAACGCGTTTCGGAAGGCGCAACGACTAGATGGGCGCTGCGCCGCAGCGTGGATCTGGGAAGGGGTTGCGCTCCGTCGTCGTGGGCAAGTGGGGAAAGCCCGTGCGGCGCTGGCGCATGCGCTGACACTCGAGCCACGGAGCCGGCACGCGCGGCGCGAGCTGAATATCCTGGAGCAGGACTTTCGGGACTAGCCATGGTGCGGCTCTCTGCGGTTGCGAAGCGGTATGTAGTGCGCGCGTCCACGGTCCACGCTCTGCGGGGGATAAATCTGCAAGTGCCCCGGGGAAGTGCGTGTGCACTCGTCGGGCCGACGGGCAGCGGCAAGAGTACGCTCCTAGGGATCATGGCTGGCTTGGATCGTCCGTCGAGTGGCCGAATCTGCATCGACGGGAGAGATCTGGCTCATTTGCGCGGTCGTCATCTCGCGAGCTTCCGCCTTGCTCGCATCGGGTTGGTCTTTCAGGCGCACAAGCTCATTCCCGTTCTGAGCGCGGCAGAAAACGTCGCGCTCCCGCTCACGCTGCTTGGCCTGCCGTCTTGCGAGCGGCGTCGACGGGTAGAGCGCATGCTCGGCGAGCTGCGACTTGCCGCTGTCGCGAAACGTCGTCCAGCTGAGTTGAGCGGCGGACAGCAGCAGCGGGTAGGCATCGCGCGGGCTCTCGTGGTGGAGCCCGCACTCCTCCTGGCGGATGAACCCACTGCCAGTTTGGACGAAGGGGGCGCCCGCGAGGTCCTCGAGATCCTACGATTGATCAACGTACGATCGCGGACCACGCTGATCGTCGCCACTCACGATCCAAGGCTCCAGACGCTGGCTTCACGCCGGATTCAACTCCGGGAGGGGCAGCTGGTGGCTGATAGCGATCCGGCCCCACGGTCCGCGGGATCATGAAAGAACTCTGCCGTATGGCGGTGCGGAACGTCTGGCGTTGCCCACGGCGAACGCTTCTCACCAGCGCCGCAGTGGCACTCGGGGTCGCGATCATGGTCGTCGCCGACGGATTCGTCGAGTTCACCCTCCGAGGCCTCGAGCAGAGTGTCGTGTACGGCGGGCTCGGGCACGTCCAGGTGCTACCGAAGGGTGAGCACCCGAGGACGCGTCTCGACGAGGGGCTCGTACGCGACGTGCTGCACGGCCTTCGTGCCGATGCGCGGGTGGGTTCGTTCGCGACCCGCGTTGGCTTTGAGGGTCTGGTGAGCGCACCCGGTGGCACGGTCGCGGTGTCAGGGCTGGGCGTCGAGGCCCCGGCTGAGTCGAAAATTCGCGGTCTGATTGCCCTCCGTTCCGGAGAATGGTTTCAGGGAACGGAGCGAATGCCCAAGGCGCTTCTGGGGTACGGGCTCGCACGTCGGCTCGACGTGCAGACGCGCGACCTGATCTCCGTGATCGCGTACTCGGACTCGGGTCGGATGACCGCTGTCGATGTCGGGGTTGCCGGCATCTTCGAGAGCGGTGTCATCGAGTATGATGCGCGGACGATTCTGGTGCCGTTGTCGGCCGCACGCCAGCTCATGGAGACCAGCGGTGCGAGTGCGATCGTGGCCACGGTCCGAGTGGCTGGCGACGAGGAGAGCGTCGCCGCATACCTGGCAAGCGCCGTGGGCGACGGCGCGCAGCGCGTCAAGGTGCTGACCTGGCGCGAGCTGTCCCCAGTCTACGGTAGCGTCGTCGCCCTCTACCGTTGGATTCTACGAGCGTTTCTCGGTGTGCTGACGCTGGCCGTCGTCCTGGGTGTCGCGAACACGATGACCATGGCGGTACTCGAGCGGATCTCGGAGGTCGGTATTCTGCGGGCGATTGGATTCGGCCGAGTGCGGGTCGTGGCGCTCTTCGTGATCGAGGCGTTGTTCATTGGTACGCTCGGATCACTTGGCGGTGTGGTGCTGAGCGTCAACGCAGCTCAGTTCCTGACATGGTTGGCGATCGAAATGCCTCCCCCACCAGGGCGCAGTCAGGGCTATCTTCTGGAGGTTGCGGTTGCGAGTTCGGCCCTCGTGGCATCGGTGGCGGGCGCGGTCGCTTCGGCGCTGCTAGCGGGATTCCTCCCATCGCTACGAGCGATACAGGGGCAGGTTTCTGATGCGCTCCGGAGCTAGGCAATCCCGCGTATGCACGCTTGCCCTTGGCGTGGCGCTTGTCGCGTCCGTGAGCACGGGGTCGATCGAGTCGGTGAACGCCGGGTCGATCGCGTCGGTTGCTGTGACGAGCCCACGCGAGAGCATGCGTAAGGCGGATGAGTTTCGGGGATTCGGGCGGCCCTATCGATTCGTTGCCGAGGTGACAAGTCGGCCGGCAGGGCGCGACCGAGCCGTTGGGCGTCCGTCGGGCGAGGGGGCGACCGTCGTCGAAGTACGGTCGGATGGATTCGCCAATCAGCTGGTGTTGGTGCGCGAGCCGAGACGGGGAGACGCCCTGCTGAAGGTCGGCGATGAGGTATGGCTTCGGCCGAGGCAACTACACCGACTGACGCGTATTCCGCCTGAGCTTCGAGTGTTTGGTGGCGCCGCGATCTCGGACGTTGCCGCGGTGGACCTGGCGAGCCTCTACGATGCTACCGTCCAGAAAGGCAGTTGCGAGGCCGGTGCGGACTACGTGCTGGAACTCGCGACACCGGCGCCACATGTCCGGTACCCACGCGCCGAGTATCAATTGGATTGTCGGACCTTCGAACCACGGCGCATCGATTTCATGACCGAAGGCGGGCGGGTCCTGAAGACCGTACGGTACGATGCATTCACGCTGGTGCTGGGCGCCCGTATCGGGACCGGGATCACGATCGAAGATCACGTGTTTCGTGACACTTCGTCGGTACGCATGTCGCAGTTCGCGTTTCTCGAGGACAGCGAGCCGGACTATACGCCAGCGTATCTTCTCTCCCTCGATCCGGGGCTCGATTGAGACCGAACGAGCCGTTTACGACCTCCCAGGTCGTAGTGGTCCTTGTCCTGACGCTCTGTCCGGTGTCGGCGACGATAGTCCTTCGCGATCTGCTGACCGAGTCAGGACTCGTGCCGCTGGTGTTTGGCGAACTGCGGACTTCGTTGGTCTCGTTCATTCTCTACGCCGCGTGCAGCTGGGTCGCCTTCGCGGGGGTGGTGTGCGTGGCGGGATGGGCGCGTCTGCGCGCCAACGGTCTCAGGATCGTCGTTAGCGTGGCGCGTGTCGCGGCGGCGGTGGCGGCGCTTCTCGTCGGTGTCGCCGTCTACCGTGGCGTTGAGATCGCACTGGCGACGGCCGGATTGGCGGGAGTGGATGGCATGGACTACGCGAGACCGAGCGTCGTTGAGACGGCGTTGCTGCTCGTTTCTGCGGTCGGGACCGCGGCGTTTTGCGAGGAGGTCTTCTTCCGTGTGATCTGGATCGGGGTGCTGGGCACGCGGATTCCGAGGGCGGCGGCAGCCATCGCCGGGATTCTCGTGTTCTCGGCAATCCACTATCCCTACTTCGGGCTTGGGGGCGTTGCGTTCGTGAGCGTGTGGGCTGTCTTGCCGAGTCTCTTGTTTCTGAGGTTCGGTGACCTGACGGCGCCGCTGTTGCTGCACCTGTTGAACAATACGTTCGCCTACATCGTCGTCCCCGTCTGGCTGCGCTGAGATCGTGAACGTGGTCTCATGAATGCCGTGCGGCGATCTAGGCTCGCATTCCGCGGGTAGCGCTACGCGCACCGGGTGAGCGCAATTTGACTTCGCCCCCGGTGCCGGGCCTGATGCCTCGGATGCAGGCGCCTGCCGGTTGGTCGATTGTGGGTTGGGTGGCCGCCGTGATCGCGGCGATGTTCGCCGTCATTACGTGGCAGTACGGTCTCGGAGAGGAGGGCCTCCGAGTCGTGCTGCGGGCGACGGCACGGACATCGGTGACGTTGTTTCTGGCGGCGTTTGTCGCCTCGTCGATCCGCAAACTCGTGCGCACGCCACTCACCGCCTGGGCGCTGCGCAATCGCCGTCAGCTTGGTGTTGGCTTCGCGGTGTCGCATTTCGTCCATGGTTGGGCGATCGTCTCGCTCCTTCGATTGGGCTTCGATGCCAATCCGCTGACCCTCTGGGTTGGGGGGCTCGCGTACGTGACGATCGCTGCGATGACGCTGACCTCGTTCGATAGGACGACCGCCTGGCTCGGGCCGCGGGCGTGGCGTGGCCTGCATACGGGCGGCGTTTGGTATCTATGGATCGTCTTCGCGTTCACATACGTGGGGACAGCGAGCACGGATCCGTTCGCGGCGGTTTCATTCGTCGCGTTGATTGCGGCGCTCGGTATTCGGGTCACCGCCCGGAGGCGCGCCGCGCGCCCCGCGCACTGACGTCGCGGTGGAGCGCGCCGCGCCGCTTACAAGTCGCGCTGCATCCGTGCGATCCCGGGGCAGCGGAATGTCGCCTCGAAGTCGGCGTCGCGTCTCTCGTCGATGGTCGCGAAGCCGACGCGCTCGTACGCGGCCTGTGCAGGCTCGTTGCCCAGGAGATAGCTGATCTGGGCCTTGGAGTAGCCGGCGATACGGCCGCGATCGAGGATGGCTTGTAAGAGTGCCTGTGCGACGCCTCGTCCGCGTGCCGCGGGGAGCGCGGCGACCCATTCCACGATCCATGTGCCGGGAAGTGATTCGGGAACGCAGTTGCCCATGGGCGCCATCCTGAGCATGGAGAGTGCTCTGTGTTCGGGGGACCACCCGGTGGCTTCGAGGGCGCTGTTGATCGCCATCATGAAGGCATCGGTGGTCTTGGTGGCGGGGTCGTAGGCGCTCAAGGCTGCTGCCGGCTGTCCGTCGTTCTCGGCGATCAGGAACCCGTCGTAGTGCGTGAAGGATGCGGGTTCGGCGATGGCCAGCGCCGCCAGATACTCGAGGCGGGGCCCATCGGGGCCGGGAAACGCGAAATCCCAGACGCCCAGGGGAAGATGGGAGCGTGCGGCGGCTTGGATGACCCACGCAAGGAAAGGGGCGTCAGCGGCGGTGGCGCTACGAATCGTTGGCTCCATGCCCTCTTCGTAGCGGGGATCGGGAGGGCGCGTAAGTCTCCGCATGGGGCTGTCAGAAGGCGGCTTGCTTGAGGGCGAAGAAAAAGCGAAGCTCCATCCCTGTCCCAGCAGCCGCCATATGTCGAGCTTTCCTGTCGGAGCGCCTTCAGCTTTCTCGAGGGGGCGTCGGTTCCCGAGGATCTGATCGATCGCGCCTCGGCGCTCGGGTACGACACGATCGGCATCGGCGATCGCGACGGTGTGTATGGTGCGCCGCGCGCATACAAGGCGGCCACCGCGGTCGGTGTCCGCGCGTTGGTGGGGGCGGAACTCACCGTCGCGGGATGCGGAGTGTACGTTCTCGTCGCCGAACGTTCCGGCTATCGAAACCTCTGCCGGTTGATCACGCGCGGTAAGTTGCGTGCGCCAAAAGGAGAGTGTGAGCTCGGGTGGGACGACCTCGAGGAGCATGCCGCCGGACTCGTGGGTCTCGTCGGTCCGGATGTGAGTCGTGCTCCCGATCCCATCATAGGCCCTGGCATCGGTGAGGAGCACCCCGGCCTAGTGCTCGATCGCCTACAGGCCATGTTCGGGCGCGACCGTTTGTACGTGGCGATTGCGCGTCACCACGATCGTGCCCAGGAGCGGCAGCTTCGCTATCTCGTCGGGTGCGCGCAGACGCACCGGCTTCCCCTGGTGGCCACCAATGCGGTTCGCCATGCGACGCCTGTCGACCGCCGGCTGCTCGACGTGCTGACGTGCATCCGGCTGAAGACGACCCTCGAAGGGGCAGGGCGGCGCCTCCTCAAGAACGCCGAGTGTCATATGAAGTCGCCCGAGGAGATGCAGGCGTTGTTCCGCGACCTCCCGGAGGCCGTGCGCAATACGCGACGCATCGCCGAGCGCTGTACGTTCACCTTGGCGAATCTTGGGTACCGCTTTCCTGAGATCGAGTTGCCGCCGGGCCAGACCATGGATGGATGCCTGCACCAGCGCGTCTTCGCAGGAGCACGCGAGCGGTACGGCACCGTCACCTCGCGGGTGCGGACGCAGCTCGAGCACGAACTCACCATCATCGCAAAGCTCGGGCTCGCCGGTTACTTCCTGATCGTGTGGGAGATCGTCGAGTTCTGCCGCGCGAGTCGCATTCTCGTGCAGGGGCGGGGCTCGGCGGCGAACAGCGCGGTTTGCTACGCGCTCGGCATCACGGCCGTCGATCCCATCAAGATGGAGCTTCTCTTCGAGCGCTTCCTCTCCGAGGAGCGGGGCGAGTGGCCGGACATCGATCTCGATCTGCCGAGCGGCGATCAACGCGAGCGGGTTTTGCAGCATGTCTACCAGCGGTACGGCACGCATGGGGCGGCCATGACCGCCAATGTCATCACCTACCGTACCCGCAGTGCGGTACGCGAGGTCGGGAAAGTCCTCGACTTCGCCCCCGATCAGGTCGACCGTCTCGCGAAGTTGCTACGCAGGTTCGAGTTCAGTGACGGCGACGATGCGTTGGCGGTGCAGATTCGCGAGGCGGGCCTCGACCCGCGGGCGCCGCAGGTGCGGCTGCTGATCGATCTGGTGGCGCGCATCCAGCATCTTCCACGACATCTCGGCCAGCACTCCGGGGGGATGGTCATGGCTGCGGGGCGTCTCGACGACATCGTGCCGCTCGAGCCGGCCGCCATGCCGGGGCGCGTGGTGGTGCAGTGGGACAAGGACGACTGCGCCGATCTCGGCATCATCAAGGTGGATCTCCTCGGCCTCGGCATGATGGCCGTACTCGAAGATGCGATCCCGCTCGTGCGGGAGCACGACGGGGTGACGCTCGATCTGGCGCGGCTCCCTCCCGACGACTCCGCAGTCTACGCGATGCTCCAACGTGCCGATACCATCGGGGTCTTTCAGGTCGAAAGTCGGGCGCAGATGGCCACGCTCCCACGCATGCGTCCGACTTGTTTCTACGATCTCGTCGTCGAAGTGGCGCTCATTCGTCCGGGCCCGATCGTCGGACGCATGGTGCATCCGTATCTTCGCCGCCGAGCAGGGCGCGAGCCCGTCACCTATCCTCACCCATCGCTCGAGCCGGTCCTTCGTCGCACGCTCGGCGTGCCGCTCTTTCAGGAGCAGCTCCTGCGCATCGCCATGATCGCCGCTGGTTTCTCGGGCGGCGAGGCCGAGGAACTCCGCCGCGCCATGGGCTTCAAACGCTCCCGCGCACGCATGGACCGCATCGAGGGCCGCCTGCGCTCAGGCATGCTCACGCACGGTATCGTGGGCGAGGCGGCAGAGAGCATCGTGCGCGCGATCAGCTCCTTCGCGCTGTACGGTTTCCCGGAGTCGCACTCGGCGAGCTTCGCTCTGATTGCGTATGCCTCGACCTATCTGAAAGCGCATCATCCGACGGTGTTCTACTGCGCGATGCTGAATAACTGGCCGATGGGATTCTACCATCCGGCGACGCTGGTGAAGGATGCCGAGCGTCACGACGTGCGGGTGCTGCCGATCGACGTCATGCATTCCCACTGGAAGTGTACGATCAAGGACGGTGCGCTGCGGATCGGTCTCCGGTATGTCTCGGGCCTGCGTGAAGCGACGGGGCGACGCATCGAGGCCGAGCGGGCGCGGCGGCCCTTTGCGAGTCTGAGCGAACTGGTTCGCCGGTGTGCGATTCACGAGGACGAGCGCAGGCAGTTGGCGCGTGCCGGAGCCTGCGGGGCGTTCGGGGAGCATCGCCGGGACGTCCTCTGGCAGATGGCGGCGTTGGAGCGTGATCCGACGAGTCTGTTGGCGCCGGTCGAGCGATCAACACGCACACCGCTTCTGGCACCGTCGGGTTTCGAGGAGACGCTCGAGGACTACGCCGCGACTGGACTCACCACTGGTCCACATGTCATGGCGCACTTCCGGGCGATGCTCGCGTCGCAGCGGGTGCTTACGTGTGTCGACGTGCGTGGCCAGCCTGATGGCGCATGGGTGCGCGTTGCCGGGCACGTCATCGTGCGGCAACGACCAGGCACGGCCCGGGGGATGCTCTTTCTGACTCTGGAGGACGAGACGGGTACGACGAATGCCGTTGTGACACCCCCGATGTTTCGTCGGTATCGTCGCCTCTTGCATACCTGCCGTCTGCTACTGGTCGAGGGGGCATTGCAGAACGTCGATGGCGTGGTCCACGTGCGCGGTCAACGCTTCGAAGAACTCGGGTTGTCGGGGGCGGCGCCGCCGTCGCACGACTTTCATTGAGCGCGCCGCTAGATGCCGTCGGCGGCGTGTCGTGCCATGGCAATCATACGCTCGATCGTCGCCTGATCACCCTGGCCCTGGTTCGCCAGCACCAGACGTCCGATTTCGATGGCCAGTCCGACGACCAGCGCGCCGAGCGCTCTCGTGTCCGTTCGGCCGATGCCTTGGCTCGGGGTTTCGTCGAAGCGGTTCTGCAGCGTCGCCGCAAAGGTATCGACGAGTCGCACGTGCGCTGCCGTCCCGAACGACGGGCCACCTTCGAGGAGCAGGCGTGTCTGCTCGGGGTGCTCGCGCCAGAAGGACGCGGTCAGCTCGAGTGCCAGCCCGACGCACTCGGCAGGGGGCAGCTTCGGACGGAGCGCGGCCGTCCAACCCTCGAGCACCGAGCGCGCGACCCGTTGCGCGATGCCTTCGAAGGCTGCACGTTTGTCGCGGAAGTGGAGATAGAACGTTCCCGCACCGAGATCGGCGGCGCGCGCGATAGCCGTGGTGGTCGCGCCATCGTATCCGCGCTCGAGAAAGACCTCGAGGGCGGCGTCGAGGAGGCGCTCGCCGGTCTCGCGCTTGCGCCGCTCGGCGCGTGTCAGTGTCGTCGCGGTCGCTGGAGCGGCGTTGCGGGGCATGCGGATCCCGCGCTGCCGGACATCGGCGCTAGCTCCGAGCTTCGTTGATCTTGCGGACGATCTTCCGTTTCCCGGCATTGATCTCTTTGAGGTAGGCGATGCCTTCTTCGGCGATCTCGTCACCCACGATTCCGTCACCCTCGCTCGCGAGCTCTTCCATATCGACCCACGCGGCGTAGGTCGGGCGGCTGCGCTCGGTGATAATCCCCGCTTGCAGGAGCGTCTTGATGAGGGTGCGGAAGACATCGGTCGATTTAGTCATGAGCTTCCGGCGATGCTTGTCGGTGAAGACCTCGATCAGGGCTCCCTGAACCCATTCCGGATCGAGGCCGAAGGCTGGGTACAGGAGCCGCTTCTGCTTGGCGTTCACGAGATTGTGCAGCAGGGTAGTGAAGCACTCCTCGGCCCAATCTTCGACGGCGTGATGCTGCTCTTCGGTGAGGTCTGGCATCGTCGCGCGTGCCCAGATCTTTCCGAACTTGTGGTGGAACGCTTCGTCGGTCATCACCAGCTGGCAGAGGCGGCGCAGGAGCGGATCGTTCGCTTTCTGGTAGAGGGTCGCAAAGGCGCCCATGGCAAGGCCCTCGACGAGCATCTGCATGCCGACGATCTTCTCGTAGACGACATCGGTCGTGACGAGCGTTGTCAGGAGGGCGGCGAGGGTGTCACCGGGCGGAAGGGCTTTGCCGTCATAGCGGGCGATCATGTAGTTCGTGAACCCGTGAACGTGGCGGGCTTCCTCGCGGGCCTGATTGGCGGCATATTCCTGCGGGCCCGGATCGACGAACATTTCGGCGAGGCTCGCCGAGAGATTGAGTGCGCCCTGTTCACCGTGCAGCAGGTTGGACATCGTCCACTGCGCGCTCACGTTGGCGAAGGCGATCTGCTGCCCCTCATCCAGTTTGTCCGCGACCGCGGACTGCAGCTCGGTAATGAAATCGAGCGGGAGGATGGGTTGGTCCTTCGACCATGGGGTACTGAAATCGATGTAGTCGGGATCCTCTGGGTTCCAGAAGTGCTCTTCGGTGCGCGCGATGATCTCGTCGAAGTCGGGCGAGCGCTGCGTGTAGCGGTTGACGTCCATCAGCTGCGGGAATTGATCGCGCGAGACCGTGTTGTATGCGTTGGCCACCGAACACCTCCACGAGGGTTGCAATAGTGATGGATCCTCATTACTGAAGGATCCTCACTCAGTCAACCACAAACTTGCGGAGACTTCGGGCCTCCGGTTAAGTGCCGAGGTATCTGAAAGGAGCAACCATCATGGGAGACGCTTGGATCATCGACGCGGTGCGTACGCCGAGGGGCCGTGGCAAGAAGGACAAGGGCGGCCTGTCGCACACGCATCCACAGGAATTGATGGGCCAGACGCTCCAGGCGCTCTCCGCTCGGCAGTCGTTTGATGCCAAGGACGTCGAGGACGTCGTGGTCGGCTGTGTGTCAGAGGCCGGAGAGCAGGGCGGTTGCATCGCGCGCATGGCAACGCTCGTCGCCGGTTGGCCTACCGATGTCACAGGTGTCGTGCTGAATCGCTTTTGCGGCTCGGGCCAGCAAGCCGTCAACTTCGCCCTGATGGGCGTCATGTCCGGCCAGCAGGAGATCGTCGTCGGTGGTGGCGTCGAGAGTATGTCGCGCCAGCCGATGGGTTCGGACGGCGCCGGACTGGACGGGCACAACCGGCATCTTCGCGAGATGTTTCCGCTGGTGCCGCAGGGCATCTCGGCGGATCTCATCGCGACGATCGAGGGCTTCTCCCGTGCGGACGTCGATCGCTTCGCGGCGGAGAGCCAGGCCCGCGCCAAGGCCGCCATCGATGATGGTCGCTTTGCCAAGAGCATCGTTTCGGTGCGTGGCCCCGATGGCGAGGTGGTGCTCGACCACGACGAGCACCCGCGCCCGCAGTCGACAGCCGAGACGCTCGGGCAGCTCGAGCCGTCGTTCTCGCAGCTTGGAGAGTACGTGCAGAAGGGCGACACGCTCACCTTCGACCAGAAGGCGAAGAGCGTTTATCCCGATGTCGCCGAGATCGATCATATTCATACCGCCGGAAACTCGAGCGGTATCGTCGATGGTGCGGCGGCGGTGTTGATCGCCTCGCCCGACTACGCGAAGAGCCACGGGCTGAAGCCGCGCGCGCGCGTGCGGGCGATGGCCACCCACGGCGCGGAGCCTGTGATCATGTTGACGGCTCCGGTGCCCGCGACACGGCGTTGCCTCGAGAAGGCCGGCATGACGATCAAGGACATCGATTTGATCGAGATCAACGAGGCTTTCGCGACGATTCCTCTGAAGGTCATCAAGGACTGCGAGATGGACCCCGATCTGGTGAACGTGAACGGTGGCGCCATCGCGCTCGGACATCCCTTGGGCGCCACGGGTGCCATGTTGATCGGCACGGTCCTCGACGAACTCGAGCGCCGCGACAAGACCACGGGTTTGGTCACCATGTGCATCGGCGGCGGCATGGGGATCACCACCATTATCGAGCGCATCTAGGTTCGGAGCGAAGGCGCGGAGCGAGTCTAGCGATGATCGATGCCCCGAGACCTGCGGCTGGGGAGCTGCTGTTTCCCCTCAGTCCGAACCACTGCTTCGGCTGTGGCCCGGACCATCCGAGCGGGTTGCGGGTGCGCTTCTTTCGTGAGTCGGAAGGCGTACGCACCGAAGTGACGGTTGGGGTAGCGCATCAGGGCCCACCGGGCGTCGTGCACGGCGGCATTCAAGCGGTCATCTTGGATGAGGCGTGTTGTGCGGCGGCCTTCTTCACGCGCGACACATTCGTGGTGACGGGTGAGCTCAGCCTCCGCTACCGGCAGCCCTGTCCTGTAGATCGACCATTGGTTGTTCGTGCGGCGGTCGTGGCCGACGAGGAACGGTACTTCGTCGTACGTGGAGAACTCTGCGTTGCGGGCACGAACGACCTGCTGACCGTCGGGGAAGGGAAGTTTCATCCCGATCGGAGCAGGTCCATCGGATGAGCGACGACCCGCGAGGGGGGAAGCCTCCATTCGGCCGTGATCTCCCAGAAGGACTTCCGGCGCTCTTGCGTGCCCAGGCGCGTGAGGGGGGCCCACCGTGGCCCGACGGCCCACCACGGGTCGAGATGCGGAGTGCCTCGATTCGGTTGCCCGGGATCCTCGGACTGCTGCTGGCGATTCCGTTGTTCTTCCTGTTCGGGCTGGTGGCGATCATGCTGCTTGTCGCGGGGGCGGTTGGCATGTTGATCGGACCCTGGGTGCTCCGGCGCATGATTCGTCGCATGGAGGCCGAAGTGCCCGCGGGCGATACGACGATCGAGCTCGACCGCTCATCGTACGTGGAAGGCGAGTGGGAACCGGGTCCGGCGCAGGAACGGGCGGGGGATCAGGAGCGTGCCGAGATCAAGCGATCGAGTTCTTCGCGCAACCGTGGCAGGACCTCGCTGTAGCTGTAGGTCCCGACCTTCTGGTCCTTCTTCTTCAGGTTGACGGTCGACGGGCCACACCAGAGTCCGAGGTCCGCGTCGTCGGTTTCCCCGGGGCCGTTCACGCGGCAGCCCATGACCGCGATCGTGATGCGGTGGGCCGCGGCATAGGTTGTCAGCTCGCGGACGTGCTGGGCGAGCTCCACGAAACTCTCGTTCTCGACTCTCGAGCAGCTCGGACAGGAGATGATGTTCAGACCCTGGCCGAAGTCGGGTACCGAAATGAAGCGCCCGGCCGCGACGTCGTCGAGGATCTGATGTCCGACCTCGACCTCTTCGTGCTTGACTTCGTTTGGGAGCGTCAACGACACGCGGAGCGTGTCGCCGATCCCGCGGGCCAGGAGCGGCTCGAATGCAAGCCGTGACTTGATGATGCCTTCGGGTGGCAAACCGGCTTCGGTGACGCCGAGGTGGAGTGGTACGTCGGGGCGCGCGTCGGCGAAGCGGGTGTTTGCCGCCACGACCTTGTTCGGGTCCGAGTCTTTCAGCGACACGACGAAGCGGGTGAACCCGAGATCGTCCATGAGGCTGCAGTGGTACAGCGCCGATTGGACGAGCGCTTCGAGTTGGTCGTCTGGGTAGCGCTCGAGGAATTCTGGTGCGATGGAGCCGCAGTTGACGCCGATCCGAAGTGCGCAATCGTGCTCGCGTGCTACATCGACCAGCCACGCGACTTTGTCCGCCACCGTCTTCTGCCGCTCGATGTGGTGCAGATGCCCGGGGTTGTACCGAATCTTATCGACGTGGGGAGCCACCGCCGGGGCAACGCGATAGTTCTCCTGCAGATCGACCGCGAGAGCGATCCCGGCCGTGGCCTCACGAATGGCGGCCATGGCACGTACCTCGTGATCGTTGTCGACCGCGATGCGAACGATGGCCGCGCCGGCGGCAGCCAGCTGTCGCGCCTGGGCGACGGTGGCGTCGATGTCGCGCGTCTTGGTCGCGCACATACTCTGTACGGCGACCGCCGCCCCGCCACCGACTTCGTGCGCGCCGACGCGTACTCGCCTGGTGGCGCTGCGCGAAGACGTCATCAGACGGACACTACCGGATGCCAGGAAGCCCAGCAAACCAGGGCGGGCCGCTACTCGCCTGCCCGCGTGCGCGATGACGACTCCGTGGAAGGCGTCCCAGGGAGCCGGTCGGCGGAGGCGATCGGCGCTGACACGGCGGGTCGCTCAGCCGCATGCTGCGCTGACGGCTTCTCGCAGCGCCGCGGGCATGGTCGCACTCGCCGGCGGCGCTTCGGTTGATGTCCACGCGTACCGACTGCGAGCCCGCAGCAGCGGACGGCGCGCGTCGGGTCGTGTGATCCAGACCGCGAACTCGAGCGCGCCGGCGTCGACGGCGTGCGGCCACACGACGGTCTCCAGCCGATCCCCGTACACGGCGGGGGTGAGGTACTCGAAATCGTGCTCGATCCGTCGCATTCGGCCGCCCGAAGCCAGTTGTTGCTCGAGCGGCCACCCGAGCGCCGAGAGCACATCGAGAATTCCCTCCTCGACGTAGCGCGCATAGTTGGCGTTGTTCACATGATTGAGATTGTCGAGCTCGTGCGACTCCACGCGCCGCGCAAACCGCCACGCCGCGGCTGGCGGAGGCGTGCTCGCGTGCGAAGCGCGCTCGCTGGTGTGGCCACCTTCGGGTCGGAACGTTGCTTCGACCTCGGGCGGGATGCGTCGTGGCCGTCCTTGGCTTTGGTCGACGAACACCCAGTCGGTCGTGGCGCGCGTCACGGCGTGGCCGTCCACGCGGATCTCGTAATCACGTTGCGAACGAACGCGGCGGAAGTCGGCCACCCAGGTCCGTCCCTCCATCTCGTCTCCGGCTCGAATGGGCGCGAGGAAGTGTGCTGTCGTGCGGCGCACCAACCAGAGTCGATCGGCCCGCTGGTAGTACGCGGGGCCGTAGCCCGCGTCCGTCGATGCGCGCTGGGCTGTTTCCTGCAGGAAGCGGAGCGTCGTTGTCGTATGGAGTTCACCGAACGGATCGACGTCCCCTTGCCAGACGGGGCCACTCCACGAGTAGGTGCGAGGCACGGAGTCTCGAAACATCGTCGGTATGCGGAGTCAAGCACCCGGGCGCGGAGCCACGGATGTCGCACTCCAAGCCTCACTGGCCCTCCGGACAGTCGTCAGTTGCGGCGAGGCGGCGCGAGCAGTCTCGGGACGGCGATGAAGAGGCAGACGGTCAGCGCAGCCAGGGCGACGACGATGGCGACCCACGGGAACGTGCGTGATAGGTCGCCGCTCGCTTCCGCGGCGCGAACGAGCTGTACGCCGAGGGCGCCGACTCCAAAGGTGACGACGAACTTCATGCCGTAGCCGGTGCCGCGCAGGCGCGGTGGGGTGAGCTGGGCGAAGAGGCTGTTTTCGATCGGCTGCATGCCGAGGCTGAAGAAGACGAAGGTCCCAGCGGTCAGGAGCAGGGGGAGCTCGCCGAGGTGAGCCATGAGCAGCAGTGGGGGGATGCTGGCGAGGTGCGTCGCGAGGTAGAGGTAGCGGAGGGGGTAGCGGTCGGCGAGTCGTCCCCCGACGTACTGTCCGACCATGCCGGCGAGATACGCGAGCGTCGTCGCGCTGCCGTACCCGACGAGGGTGACACGCTCGGCGAAGAACGCAGGCTGCGCGACCGTATTCGCGCGGTAGCTGATGCCCGCGAGCATCGCGGCCAGGCACAGGAGCGCGAAGCGCGGAAGGCGATAGGGATCCGGTGGGGCGGGGGCCGCGTCCTGCTGGTCGCCGTGCGGCTCGTCGATCGGGCGTGTCGCGAGCAGTGCCGTGACGAGGAGGATGGTAGTGCCGCACGCGACGTACGCCATGCGCCATCCCGCCAGTCCGATCAGCGCCGCGGTGCAGACGGGAGTCAATGCGATCCCGGCGTTGCCCGCGATTCCGTTCAGGCCGAGTGCGCGGCCGCGCGCGCGCACCCCACGTGAGATCAAGCTCATCCCGGCCGGATGATAGAGGCTCGCCGCGAGGCCGAGCGCGGCCAGGGCCGCGGCAAGCATCGGTCCCGGCGTGCTGAACCCGGCGGCGATCGCCGCCAGGCCTGTGCCGCCGAGTGACGTGAGTACGATCCGGCGCGACCCGATCCGATCCGCGAGGTAGCCGGCCGGGAGTGCGCCCACGCCGAACAGGAGATAGCCGATCGTACTCCACCCGAGGACCTCCGCGAGCGGGATGCCGGTATCGGCGGCCAGCGACACTGCGAGCGTCGGGTACATCAGCTCGGCGAAATGCGCCACGAAATGTCCGGCGCCCGCGAGTACGAGAATCCGACGTTCGTTGCTGGTGTACTCGCTCATGTCGGGTGACGCCTTTCTTGCGTTGGTGCAGGCGATTCTCTACGAGGACCCATGGCCCGTCTACCGTATCCCGATCTCTCGGACGCGTCCGAAGAGCTGAAGTCGCTGGTCGCGGTTGCGCCGCCGCTGAACATCTTTCGGATGTTGCCGCACGCCGCGCCGCTCATGCGCGGTTTCCTGCAGTTCGGCTCCGCCGTGCTGACGAAGGCGGTGCTCGATGCTCGGCTTCGCGAGTTGGCGATCCTGCGCGTCGCGGAGCGTTCCGGTGCGCGGTACGAGTGGCAGCAGCATGTCCCCATCGCATTGGCCGTCGGGGCGACTCAGGAGGAGATCGCGGTACTCGAGCGTGGAGATCGCGAGGCGGAGTGTTTCGGCGCGCGCGAGCGTGCATTGCTCGTCTTCACTGACGAGCTCGTGGCGGGCGCCCGCGCCAGCGATGGCGCACTCGCCGAGATGCGCGCGCACTTCAGCGATGCCGAGGTGTGCGAGGCCATCCTATCGGTCGGTTTTTACATGATGGTGGCGCGTTTCCTCGAGACAACAGGTGTCGAACTCGAGACCGCGAACGAGGGCGCCTCGACCGCCGTCCTCGACCGTGCGCAGCGTCCCCGCCGAGAGTCGTAGCGGCGTGATGCGGGCCGACGGCCGGTGCCGGCCTGCGTCCGCATGGCATCCCGAGGCGACGGGTCGAATCGGCTCGGCGCTGGCCTGTGCCCCGTGTGCGCATGGCTCTGCGGACTGGTCTTGATACCAGTTCTGGTCGGTTCAGGCTCGACGTGTAGGCACGACGCGTCTGGGCCCCGAGACCGCCGGGGTGTCGCGGACGAAGAAGCGCCACGGTCGCGCGGCATGGGCACCGGCATAGTCGATACCGATTCGTGGAGAGCGTTCCACCTGCCGCGCCGGGATTCGTGGCGCGTCGAGCAGGCGGATGTGGCCGCTGATGAGATCGGTGCCGTTGAGCGTTCGGTCGATACCCATGGCGCGACACAGGTTGCCGGGACCACGTCCCAGTTCAACGTCCGCGAGCGCGCTTCGGCGCGTCGGCTGCGTGCGCCGGTGTCGCATGAGCGGTACGCCAGCTATCGGCTCGAGGCCGCGGAGGAGGACCGCCTCGGGGTGACCCGCATCGCGGGTGACGACGTTGCAGCAGTGGTGCATTCCATAGGTGAAATAGACGTAGAGATGGCCCGCGGGGCCCCACATGACCTCGTTTCGCGGAGTACGCCTGCCACCAGCCGTATGCGCGGCGCGATCTTCCGGGCCGCGATACGCCTCGACCTCGACAATGCGGCCCGCGGTGATGCCGACGGCGCTTCGGTGGACGAGAATTTTACCGAGCAGCGCGCGTGCCACGCGCAGTGTCGGGTGTCCGTACCACGCGCGGGGAAGGATGGGGCCGTCGAAATCGTGGGGCGGTTCCGGAGTGCCGGTCACGCGAACCGGTCGAACATGGTTCGGAGCGCGGCGCGGCGCTCGTCGTCGAGATTGCGGATCGCGGCCCGATCGCCGCTGGAAAGGTTGACGATCTTTGCCGCTTCCAAGTCGACGCGCAGCCGATCGCCCGTACGGAGGAATGCCGGCGCGTCCAGCGCGACGGGCGCGATGCCGGCGGCGAGCGCGGCCATCTCCACCGCGGGGTCGAAGCGACGTGCGGCAAGCACGACCACTCCAGCTTCTTGGAGGGCCCGTAGCGCGGGTTCCGCCGTGGCGGGCGTTCCCTGGTGCTCTTCGGCGATCAGCATATCGCCCGCTTCGAGGCGCGCCGCGAACGAGGCGTCGAGGTCTCCAAACAGCTGGTGCCGACTTTCGGTCGCAGGCGAATCCGCAAAGCGCGTTGGCAGGATGTCGGTGGTGGTCAGCTGGATGCCGAAGGCCCACGCGCGGCCGGTGAGGGTTGGCAGAGGTGCTTCCCACTCTGGCGTGCTCATGCCGGTTGCATGCCGGCAGGGCGGCCGCGAGTCAACTGCGCTCAGAGGAGATCGAGCTGGCGGGCGCGCCCGATTACATCGTCGAAGCGGATGCCGAGCATACGCAGGACAGCGTCGGCGATGGGCTCGATCTGCTTCTCGACGTAGTGCTCGTAGTCGAGCGTCCCGCGACGGGCGTCGACCGGTTCGGGTCCATCATCGGTGATGACGTACTCGACGATCCGCGCCTGCGGGCCTTCCTGCTTGCGGGCGGCTTTCACGTGCGCGGGGGTGGTCTTGGTATAGGAATCGAGGCTCTTGCGGATGGCCTTCTTGTACGCCAGCAAGGCGTCCAACTCACCGGCGCGAAGCGCCGAGACGAAATCGAGAATGTAGCTTTCGACGGGCTGGTCGTGGAAGACCCGGTCCAGCAACTCGCGCTGAAAACGTCGCGCGAGCGGCGTCCAGTCGCGCCGCACGGCCTCGAGCCCCACGAACTCGACGCGACTGCTGTCGCCCTCGACCAAGAGGCCGGCATAGCGCTTCTTGCTTCCGCCTTTGCCCTGGCGCACCTCGGGCATGAAGAAGCGCCGGTAGCACTTCTCGAACTCGAGCTCGAGATGACTCGTGACGTCGAACTCGTCCCGCAGTCGCTGCTCGAGCGCCGTGGCCACAGCGGTGCGGATTTCGTTCGCGCGCTCCTCGGCACGCGTGGGGTCGGGCTCATCCGGGTCGACGAAGAGGGAATCGGTGTCGCCGTAGATCACGACGTAGCCGAGCCGACGCACTTCGTCGGCGGCCAGATGGATCAGGTGCTGTCCCGTGTGCGTGATCGCGTTGGCGAGCGCGGGGGAAAAGAAGCGACACGTCGAGGCCGCGAGAACGCCGTACAGTGAGTTCATCAGGATCTTGATGGCATTGGCCCCGAGGCCGTCTCCCGCCTGGCGAGCCGCATCGCGTTCCTTCCAGAGGCGGGTGACGATGCCTGGCAGGATCGCGGGCTCGCGTCGAAAGCGTGTGCCGTTCGGTGTGCGCACGAGCGCCCCCTCCCGGCGTTTCGTTCCAGCTTGGGCGTGGGCCAGTGGGTCGATGTTGAACGTGCGGATGATGCTCGGGTACAGGCTCTTGAAATCGAAGACCAGGATGTTGCGAAACAAACCGGGCATCGAGTCGAGGACGGCGCCGCCCATGATTGCCGCGCCAGCGTGGTCGCCGGACACTGAGGGAGCGACGTAGCCGCGTTCGCGGAGCGCGCCGAGATAGAGCGAGTCGACGGAGGCGATGCTGGCGCCGACGCGATCGAGCTGCATGCCGGTGAGGAGGCTCCGCGAAATCGCGAGCTCGACGAGATGTTGATTCTCGAGGATCTCCAGCACGAGTTCGGCATCGCGGAGGTTGTAGTCGGCGAGGCGCTGACGGTCCTCGCGAAAGAGCCGCTCGATCTCGTGTCCCCGACCGTCGCCGCTCAGCAGCTTGCCCTTGCCGAGGAACGTTTGCGCCGCGGTCTCGAGCTTGTAGTCGTCGAGTCGAAGAAATGCTGATCGCGTGAGCGCGAGCCCATCCAGAATCTGACGTCCGGGGGCACTGGCCCGGGACTCGCGGGTGAAACTCTGATCGCGTTGAATCGTCGTCTCCTCGTCTGTGCGTCCGAGACGGAACGGGAGATGGTACTTCTGGCTGAGCCGACGCAGCACCGTGAGATCAAACCCGACCACGTTCCAGCCGGTGATCACGTCTGGATCGAGCTCCACGAGGAGATCGTAGAAGCGCCGCAGCACGGCTTGCTCATCGACAAGGCATTCGGTGTTCCGGAGCGGGCCGTCGCCGACCATCAGCACGCGTGACACGCCGACGCCGGCCAGGGCGATGGCGAACAAACGCTGCGCCTGTGGATCGGTTTCGATATCGATCGACAGGACGCGGAGTGTAGGCGTGAAGTGGGCCGGCCGAAGCGTGGGATTGCGGAACACGTGGGCGATTCCGCGACCTGGCTGCGAGGAGCCATCGATCTCGATAGCTGTCCGGAGGTTCCGGTCGATGAGAAACCGATAGGCGAAGCGGAGATCAGCCTCGAAGCACGGGACGCCGGCGCGACTCAGCCGTTGGCGGAGCGGTGGAACGTCTCCGGGCGTGGCGACACTGAGGCGTGCCACCGGTGCATCATCGAATGCGCGGAGATCGGTGTCGGTGACGGTCGCGCTGTTCGCGGGTACGGCGTCCGTCCGCGCCGCGGGGATGAAAAAGTACGGCTGCTCGCGATCGTCGATGACGCAAAAGGTCTCTCCGTTCTCGAGCGTCCCGTAGAGATGGATTTCGGGACGACCTCGGACGACCCGGTACGTTGGCTGAAGGATGAAGCCTCGCATCGGTGTCGTGTGCCTCGTGTCTGCTGGGCAGCGCGCCGCTACATGTAGCTCCCGCCGGTTACGAGCACCGTATGTCCGGTGACGTAGTCGGCGAGCGGAGAGGCAAGAAAGAGCACCGGGCCGGCTGCCTCTTCCGGAGTGCCCGGTCTCCCGAGTGGAATGACGGTGCGTGCGGCCTGTCGTATCTTCTCTGGAATGCCGAGCTCGACGACCTGCCCATCGACCTCTTCCTTGGCGCCGGCGTCTTTGGCGGCGGTGAGGCGGGTCTCAATGAACCCGTAGGCGACCGCGTTGACGTTGATGTTCAAGCGTCCCCACTCCTTGGCCATCGTCTTTGTGACGCCAACGATGCCCATCTTTCCGGCGGCATAGTTTACCTGGCCAGCGTTCCCAGCCACGCCGGACGTCGAGGAGACATTGACGACCTTGCGGACGACGTGTTGCCCGTTGGCGATCTCGGCCTTGGCCCAGTCGCGCCAGTACATCGATGCGGCGCGAAGCAGGCGGAAGGGGCCGGTCAGGTGCACGTCGATCATCGCGTACCATTGCTCGTCGGACATTTTGTGAATGACGCCGTCATGGGTGTAGCCGGCATTGTTGACGATGATGTCCAGCGTTCCACACTTGTCGATGGCGGCCTTCACGAGCTGCTCGGGAAACGCGGCATCCGTGATCGAGCCGCTGACGGCATGTGCTTCGCCGCCGCTGGCGCGGATCGCCGTGGCGGCTTCTTCCGCGACGTCCTGATGGAGATCGTTGACGATCACGCGCGCGCCGTGTTGCGCGAACAGCTCCGCCGTGGCGCGGCCAATGCCACGACCGGACCCCGTAATGACGGCGACTTTCCCCTGAACCAGTTGCATGCGCGTGCTCCCTTCCTGCGGAAATCTCGGATGTGTCCGGTTTTCTGCCATGGGCCTCCAGGTGGGGCAAACCGTGGTCGTGATCTGGGGGGAGGGCTCTCCACCGGGTCTTGACTTCAAGCGCACTTGAAGAGCTAGCATCTGTGCGAGACAGTGCGAGACAGTGAAGGGAGATCGAGCATGAGTGAGGATCCGTGCGGTTGTGAGAGCGTTTGCAGTCTGCCACCCGACGAACTCCGGGAGCGGGTAGCGCACCTCCGGACGGAGTTGCTCCCCCTCGTCCGACGGCGCCAGCAGCTTCCGGACGGGATCGCGTGGGATTTCGATCCTGGGGTCGCGATGCGGGCTCGACTCGATGCGTTCGTGACATTCGAGCGCCAATGCTGCGGTAGTGTGACCTTCGACATCACCGAACCGCCGGAGAGCGCGCTGCTACGCCTGACAGTCCGGGGGCCCGATGCCGCCGCGTTCGCGGCGCTCGGTGGGGCCGCGTCGGATCCGCCGCGCCCGGCAACGCCCGCAGGTGGCGTGGCGCTGGCCGCGAAGGCGGGGACCATCGGTGTCGTGGCCTCGTTGCTCCTCTGTTGCGGGCTGCCGCTCGCGGTTGCGTCCGTCTTGGGAGTTGCCGTGGCGGCACCGTTGGCGCGTTTCGACGATCCGATCCTGATTGGTCTGGGTGCGATCCTGATCGCGGTGCCCAGCTGGGTCGTCCTGCGGCGGGGCCACCGGGTCGTGCGACCGGCAGGGTGTGAGAGGTGTTGAGCCGGATCGCCAGTCGCACCACGGGCAAAGAAAAGCCCCGATAGCCTGCTACGGCCGGAATGGCCGTTCCGCTGGTGTAGCGGAAGCTATCGGGGCTCGGTGGTACCTGGGTCCCCGAAGGGTGACCCAGCGACGTGAAACTTGGGTCTGACCCTACGAGGCTACCACCTCACAAATCACCGTAGAGAAAAACGTCACTGGATCACCTCCTTTCTTTCGGCGCCCGGACCAGGCGGTCACCAACATTCCGCCACCGCAGGATGACCGCCGGTGTCATCCTCCGACCCCGACCAACGGCTGCACCGTTTCCGGAGC
Organism: Deltaproteobacteria bacterium; assembly: GCA_029262315.1. Taxonomy (GTDB): domain Bacteria; phylum Desulfobacterota; class Binatia; order UTPRO1; family UTPRO1; genus JAJCZP01. Next base: position 39,019 of record JAJCZP010000144.1, read on the forward strand.
CTGTGTGAACTCCGATCGGGAAGTGTGCGTTCAGCCTAGCCCCAGCGCCAAGAGGTGTCCAGGAATTTCTGCGTGCGGTTCAGTCGCTGCGCAGCTGGATGTCGACACTGGGGACCGCGCCATCGCGACCGTCAGCACGTGGTCGGCGCGCCTCGACGCGTTTGGGATCGATAGCGTAGGCCTCGTGCAGCGTGCGTTGGATGACCTCCGCGCGTTGCGCGGCGAGGGCCTTCGGATCGGTCGTGGCGGACGCCGTGTCCTCGGCATTCGCAAGTGCTTCGGCATCGGCGCTAGTCGTCTCGGGCAGGAGTACGAGGTTCAGCCCCGGGTGGCGTTCGAGGAGCCGGGCAAGTTGTGCGACCCGTTCGGAGCCTTCGCCGCTCAAGATGAGGCTCCCGGCCGCGAACGGCACGGGCTTCAGGTCGAACACCTCGCCATCATCGCCGAGCAGCACCGAGCCGAGAATGCGGACGGGCGACAACAGGGTGCCAAGGAGCGCCTGCTGGATAGCCGCGATGATCGAGGGACCCAACTCGTACTCCTGCGTGTTCAGATTGATCTTCACGGGCAGGTCGAGCGCGATATGTCCGCGCGAGTCTTTCATCAACGAGAGGGCGATGGGGAGGGCGACGCCAAGCTCGCCCTTGAAGGGGTCCGTGCCATGCGCGCGCAGCTTGAGACGTGCGAGATCGATGTCGTTCTCGACGGTGAGGGTGGTTTCCCCACCGTCCACTTCGGTGTCGATCGACGCTGTGCCCTCGGTGACCTCGTAGTTGATGCCTGGCTCGATATAGCGGCTGAGCGGCGCCAATCGGAGGCGATCGACACCCACGGTCACATCGGTGCTGGTCGCGCTGATCTTGCCGCCGGCCTCGATCGGGGAGAGTTCGTCGATCGAGCCCGTGAGGTCGAAGCGTCCCACGGTCATAGGTGCAACGCGGAGTGTCTCGATCGTGCCACCCAGATCGAGGATGTCCGCCCCGTAGGCATCGTCGAAGACGGTGTCATAGAACTCGATGCGCCCGTGCGCGATGGTCGCGCGATCGAGGACGAAGAGCGGGCCGCCCGATGCGGCCGGAGGCGGTGCGTCGGCGGTCGCGGGCGTCGTGGTGACGCCTGTGAAAGGGTATACGCCGTCGGGGCGGCGATGCAGCATCAAGTACGGCCAGGTGAGCGTGGCGTTGGTGGCATGGATCTTCGGTGGCGCGAAGGTGCTGTCGGCGAGATCGACCTCGAGCGTCGCCCATGCGAACACCTCTTCGGGATGGGCCTCGCTCGGCGTACTTTTGACGTCGGTGGTAACGACACGACCGCGAAAGTGCGCAGGAACGCCCTCTTGGAAGGTGCCATTGAGCGTCCCACCGACGATGCCGCTCGCGAATGCGATCGGCATCCCGAAATGGGAGGCGGCCTTGGGGAGGTCGAGCGCCTCGATCGCGAGCTTGACGGTCGTTGCCTCGCTGCGGGCGTGTCCGTCGATGCCAATCGTGCCTTCGCCGACCGCGGTGTCGAACACGAACCGCACCGCATCGTCCTCGGTTGCGATTCGCCCCGAACGAACGGCGATCGGGAGATCCGCGGATCCGGGCGGCAGGTTCCTGAGGAGCAAGGTGCCCGTGCCGAGGGTCACCGTGTCGAGCGCCGTCGTCCACGAGGAAGGCGGTTCGTCCGCGGGCGCGGGATTGACGAACGGCAGGTGGAGCCCCACCTCATCCTGATACGCGAGCGCCCAGAAATCCTCGGCGGCGATGGTACCGAGGACGACGTGTTGTGCCGCCAGATCGACTGCCAGGTCGGTCAGCGTCGCGGAACCCGCACGAAAGGTTGCCTCCTCGGCGGCGCTGTCGGCAAGGGCGAGGTCCGTCCCGGTCGCGTCGAGACTGACGTGATGGGCGGTGAGCGTGCCATCCTTCACCGTGCGCTGGTAGGTGACCTCCGCGTCGATGGTTCCGGCGACGTGCTCCCAGGCGAGACGAGCGTGGACCAGGACGCGGGCGAGCGACGCCCCGGTCGTCCGCAGGCTCGCTGCGAGATTCGAGTCTTCGCCCGCGGCGTCGTAGGTGAGCTCGAGGTCGAAGGTGTCGTCCTCGATGCGGCTGGTCATGCGGAGCGTGATCTGCGCCTGCCCGCCCAGTGTGAGATGGAGATCGTCGGCGTCGGCGCGGTCGATGCGTGCGATGGTGGCGATCGGAGGGGTCGTCGTCTCGTCGTGAAACTCGACTGAGCCGTCACGAACGCGAAGAATACCGATGTCGACCGGCGTCTGGTCGGGGACCTCGGCCTCGGTCGTGGGCGCCGGCGGTTCCTCCGCTTCTGATGGGAGGAGCGCGGCGAGGTCGATGTCGCCGGACGACGTGCGGCGGACAGTGAGGTGGGGCTGTACGAGCGTCAAACTGTCGAGCGCGAGCTCGCCCCGCAGCAGTCGCTTGAGGGCGAGGTCGGCGTGAATACCGCCGAGCCTCGCCACCGGGGTCTCGTTCTCGGCCAGGCGAAGTGTGATGCCATGGGCGCTGACCCGCGGCCCGAAGGCGCTCAGGGTCACGCGACCGACGTGCACGGGGGCTCCGACAGCCGCGGTCAGGCGTTGGCTCGCGAGCGGCGCGAGGATGAGGGGGAGCGCCACGAGGACGGCGCCGGTCACGATCAGAAGCGTAATGATGATCAGAAGGATTCGACGCCGACCCACAGCCACGTGATAGGCGCGACGTGGCTCGGATTCAATGCGGGCCGCTTGTGAACGTCTAGCGCAGAGGGGTTGACAAGGCGCATGAGCACGGCAAGTAGGGGCGTCCGAAGGAGGCTCCATGGGAAGCTGCAGCACACGTATCGAGCAGGGGATCGCCTTTGTCACCTTTGATCAGGGTGGCATGAACACGCTATCGCGCGGTGCGATCGAGGATCTGGAGCAGGTCGTGACCGAGCTCACCGCGCACCATGCGCGGGAGCCGCTCCTCGGAGTGGTGCTCCAAGGAAACCGCTACGGTCTTGGCGCGGGCGCGAACATTGGCGAGCTGCTGCAGGGGAGTACGGCGGATCTCACCGCGATGATCGATCGCGGTCACGAGGTGCTGTACGCCATCGAAGAGAGTCCCGTGCCGTGGGTCGCCGCCGTTGATGGCGTGTGCCTCGGTGGTATCTACGAGCTTGCACTCGCGTGTCGCGGCATCGTGGCGACGAGTCGCTCGTCGGTAGGCTTCCCGGAGATTCGGCTCAACATCTTCCCGGGCCTTGGCGGGACCCAGCGACTGCCGCGCCGCTGCGGACTGGTGAACGCAGAGGATCCGATCAAGGGTGATGCGGCCCTGTCGGTCATCCTACAGGGGAAGACCTTGAGTGTCGGCAAGGCGGCGCCTCTCCGCATGATCGACGCGATCGTCCCGGAGGGGGAGACGCTCGAGAGCTTCGCCGCGCGCTTCGTCCGTGACGACCTCCCGACCCTGGCACGGCCGACGCCTGACCTTTCGATGGCGGCCGACGTGGCGCCGCTTCTGCTGCCGAGCATTCAGAAGGCGACGCAGGGTCGAGAGAATCCACGCGCGCCCTATGTCGCGCTCGAGGTCATTACGCAGGGCGCGGCCATGTCGTTGAAGGACGGCATCAAGCTCGAGCGCGATCGCTTCCTCGAGGTGGCGGATTCGGCCGAAGGGAAGGCCGGGATGCGCTTCTTCTTCACGCAGCAGCGCGTGAACAAGCTTCCGCGTGCGCTGGCAGAGGTCTCGGCGCGCCCGATCCGTAGCGTCGGGGTCGACGGGTTCGATGGCTATATGGGCAGTGCGATCGCGTTCCTGGCACGACGAGCAGGGTACGAGGTCGTTGGGCATGTGCCGGTCCCCGAGCTGGTGGCCGGCGCGCCGGGTCGCATGCGCCAGAAGTACGACATCCTCATCAAGCGAGGACGAATCACCGCCGAGGACGCCGATCGGGAAGTGGCGTCGGTGCAGGTAGTGACCGAGGTCGCCGGGTTGGCAGGTTGCGACCTGGTGATCGAAGCTCGCAAGGAAGATCCCGAAGCCAAGGCCAGCTTCTATCGAGAGCTGGCCGGGGTTCTTCAGTCGGACGCCATCGTGAGTTCGAACAGTAGCTCGATGGGGCCAGGTTTTCTCGGCGCGTATTTCGCCGAGGGCGGTGGAGATCCGGCGCGGCTGGTGAATCTGCACTTTTTCAGTCCGGCTGAGCACCCGCTCCGGGCGTTGGTCGAGGTGGTGCGCACCGAGGCGACGAAACCCGAGACCCTCGCGGCGCTGCACGGCTTCGTGCGGAAGATCGGGAAGGTGCCGGTAGTGTTGGCCGACGGTTCGCCGGGTTTCCTCGTGAACGCGGCCTTGGCGGAGTATTTCCGGGAAGCGGAAACGCTCTATCGCGAGGGGACGCCCCTCGAAACGATCGACGCGGTCATGCGCGGCGTCGTCTATCCCATGGGACCGTTCGAGGTCGCCGACTCCGCGGGGATCGACGTCGCGGCGGGCATGTTCGACACGATTGCCGCCACCGAGAAGCCGACTGAGCTCCCGCTGGTTTGCCTCCTTCGCGATCGTGGTCGGTTCGGCGTGAAGTCGGACGGGGGCTTCTATGACTACGCCGGCGGGAAGAAGGGCGCGCCGTACGCCGACCTCGCCACGCTTGCGGGCTCGCGTGGCACGAGCGTCGCCACCCCCGAGCAGATCGTCGAGCGCTGCAACCGCGCGGTGTGGACGAAGGCACGCGCACTGCTCGATGCTGGGATCGTCGCAAGCAAGGAAGAGGCAGATTTGGCCTTCGTGTATGCGATCGGATTCGCCATGCACCTCGGGGGACCGTTCTTCTACGCCGAGCAACAGGGGTGGTCATGAGCCACGCGACCTACGATGCCTACGCGGATCGGGCGCTGGCCGGCGAGCCGCTGACCAGACCCGAGTCGCTTGGAGTGCTCAGCGCGCCCGATGACGAGCTGCGCGACATTCTCTTGGCGGCGTTTCGTGTGCGTGAGCACTACTGGGGCCGACGCGTGAAGCTCTGCATGTTGAAGAATGCGCGCAGCGGACTTTGCCCCGAGGATTGCAACTACTGCTCGCAGTCGGCGGTGTCGTCGGCCGAGATCGATAGCTACCCACTGCTGTCGCACGACGAACTTCTCGACGGTGCTCGCGCGGCGGCGACGCGCGGCGCCCGCCGCTACTGCATGGTGACCAGTGGTCGTGGGCCAAGCGCACGCGATATCACGCATCTCACCGCGGCGACGCGGGCGATCAAGAGCGAGTTTCCGGATATCGAGATTTGCGTGTCGCTCGGTCTCCTCGACGAAGGGCAGGCCGTCGCGCTGAAAGAGTCCGGTGTCGGTTGGGTCAACCACAACCTGAACACCAGCGAGCGCTTCCATGAGCAGATCTGCTCGACACATACCTACGCCGATCGTTTGCGGACGGTGCGTGCCGTGAAGGCCGCGGGCATGGCGACGTGCTGTGGTGGCATCATCGGCATGGGCGAGACCGACGACGACATCGTCGATCTCGCGTTCGCGCTTCGCGAGATCGGTACGGAGTCGCTGCCCGTGAATTTTCTGCATCCGGTCGAGGGTACGCCGCTTGGCGACGCGCCGTCGATCGCGGCGCCCAAGGCGCTGAAGTCCCTGGCGCTCTTTCGGTTCACGAACCCCGCGAGCGACATCCGTGCGGCCGGCGGGCGGGAGCGGAATCTCGGCGATTGGCAAGCGTTGGCCCTCTATCCGGCCAACTCGGTGTTCATCGAGGGCTACCTCACGACGACGGGCCTGGCGACCGGACCGACGCATCGCATGATCGAGGCGCTCGGGTTTTCCTTGGAGATGGGCGAAGAGATCGACGCCGCGGACGCGCACCTTTCTTGACCAGTACGGAGGCGCGTGAAATACGAACCGCTCCGCATCACCAATTGACGACCATTCAGGAGGGCGATCGATAATGCTGAAGCAGACGATGGCGGCGGCGTGTGCCTTCATTCTGGCGTGCGTAGGACCAGCCGGGGCGGCCGAGCCGTCCGCGACCGACGCAGCGGATGATCCAAGCCCCAAGGTCATGCTCAAGACGTCGATGGGCGAGATTACGCTCGAGCTGGATCGTACGAAGGCTCCCATCACGGTGGCCAACTTCCTGAAGTATGTGGAGTCGAAGCACTACGATGGGACGATCTTCCACCGCGTCATTCCCAAATTCATGATTCAGGGTGGGGGGTTCACCGCCGATATGAAGCAGAAGCCCGTGCAAGCCCCGATCAAGAACGAGGCCAGCAATGGTTTGAAGAACGTCGTGGGGTCGATCGCCATGGCCCGCACGGGCGTTGTCGATAGCGCGACCGCGCAGTTTTTCATCAACGTGCGCGACAACGTCGCCCTCGATCATCGCGACGCGACCTCCGGGGGATTCGGCTACGCGGTATTCGGGAAAGTCGTGAATGGCATGGACGTCGTCACGGCCATCGAGGGCGTGGCGACGGCACCCAAGCCGCCGCATCGCGATGTCCCCACCACCCCGGTGGTGATCGAGTCAGCGGTCGTGGTCAAGTAGTTCCGGATGCTACCGTCTCGATGAGGTCGAACGATGTCTTCCGGCGCGGTGTCGCGCGTCTCGTGGTGGTGATCCTGGCTGTCGCCGGCGGCGCAGTGTGCCTTGCGGGCTGCACGGTGCGGGCGGGGGGCGTGGCCGGAGTGGTGGGCGCCGAGGCCCACCTGCCGACGATGCTGTTGGCCACGGGGATCGAAGGGTGCGACTGCACCCGGGCGTTTCTCCTCCCGGCGCCGTCGCCGTCGCTCGATCGCGCCATCGAGGCGGCGCTCGCGCCGATCGACGAGGCTGTGGTTCTTACGGAGGCCTCGGTAGAGACCTCGACGCTCTGGACCGGTGTCTACAATCGCCAATGCGCCTGTGTTCGTGGGAGCGCGGCAAAGGTCGCGCGGCAGATCGTGTTGCCGGCGCCAGCCGGTCATCACGGTGCTCCCCCTGCGGGTCATCACGGTGCTCCGCCTGCGGGTCATCATGGTGCCCATTGAGCGTCTTTTTGCTGAATTGCCGGATCGGGATGGTCCGCGTACACTGGGGCCCGGCATTCCGCCGCGTAACCTGCCCAATCCCGCAGCCAGGAGGAGCCCGATGAGCGAGCACAGCAAGGGACCCGAAATGTCACCAGAGCGGGTTTTGGGACTCCTCAGTGAGGTCCGGAGCCGCTTGAGCACCGTCGCCTGGGCACTTCACGGCATGCACCACGAGTCGGAGCCGCCTGGTCCGGACGATCTGGCGGCTGTGGAGCAGCTCGTCAGCGATACCATTGATGGCCCGCTGGGTGAGGCATGCGCCGCCCTCGGTCCGATCCTCGGGCTCGATTCCGATGAGGACAGCCTGACGCGACACTGAGACGTGGCGACGACCACCCGCCATCCCGCGCTGCTGGACCGCGACCGGGCCGTGCTGGTCGTCATCGACGTACAGGAGCGGTACCGCACGGTCCTTCACGATTTCGCGTCCATGCTGACCGGCGTCGTGCGGCTCGTTCAGGGCGCCGCGGCGTTGGGCCTCCCGGTGCTGGTTACCGAGCAGTACCCGCAGGGCCTCGGTCATACCGTGCCGGAGCTCACGGAGTTGTTCTCAGCCGAGACGTATCGGTTCGAGAAGATGACGCTCAGTTGCGCCGGAGAGCCCGCCTTCATGGAGACCCTTGTCAGGCTCGGACGCCAGCAGGTGCTCCTCTGCGGGCTCGAGACCCACGCGTGCGTCAATCAAACCGCCCACGATCTGCTCGCCGCTGGCCAGCAGGTGCACCTTCCGCGCGATGCGACGTCGGCGCGTCACGCCGCCGATGTCGCGACGGCCGGGGAAAAGATGCGTGGCGCAGGTGTGATTCCTG
>JAJCZP010000145.1 GCA_029262315.1 Deltaproteobacteria bacterium
CGTGACGCACCGCGCGCGGTGCGTCACGCGGATCCGTGGCGTTCTCGAGCGTGCTCTCGAGGAGATAGTGTCCGGCTTTGCGGAGCCGGTGCGGCACGGCGACGACGCTGATCCCCGGTGCCAGCTCGATCGCATCGTTGACGATCGGCCGACCGTTGGCCGAGACGCGCAGCACCATCGGCATGGGTGCGGTGGCGCGACTCTCCAACACCAACTCGATCGGTATCGTGGAGTGCTCGGGCACGAACGTTGGTGCGAGCAGGCGCCGAATGCGTCCCGGGGGTAACGCGCTTCGTGGTGGCACGATGGGGAATACTGGGACGCGCGGCTGGGTGAGCGCCGCCTCTGCCATGAGGCTCCCCTGGGTCTGGTTGCCGTCCGTGAAGAGGAGCAGGGCGGATTGCTTGCCCGCGGGGCAAAGGGCGGCGGCAGTGGCAAGGGCGGCGGCGATGTCCGTGTTGCCGTGATCGAGTCCCGTCGAGTCCTTCGACGCGGAGGGCATCGGAGGAATGAGTGTCTCTACGCTTCGGAGTTGTCGGGTCGGCCGATGGACGACCTGCGCACGTGACGCGAATGCGACCGCGCCGATGACGTCGTTCGGTCCGAGCGCGTCGAGGACGCCTTCGAGGTAGTCAGCGGCCGTCTCTGCGGCGGCGTCGTGTACGCTTGCCGACACGTCGATGGCCGCGATGACGCAGCTCCCGACCTCGGGGGTCGGTCGCGAGACGAAGAGACCGGCCAGCGTTAGCACCAACGCGGTGCTGCCGAGGGTTCGGCAGAGCGCGGCGGCCATCGTTACACGGCTCGCGCGCGCCCCGAGGAGGAAGAATGGCAGCACGGCGAGGCCCACCAGCATCCACGGCCACGTGAGATGGACCGTGCCGAGGCCGAAGGGAAGACTCATGCTTCGCCCCCGAGCCGGCGCCAGGTTGCCCACTCGGCGATGAGAAAGCCGGCCCCGAGTAGGTACAGCCACCATCCGACCTCGCGCGGCTTTGCCGGGGCACGTGCCGGCGCCATCGGGCTTTCCGCGAGCTGGATCGTGGTTTGGTGCCGGCCGATATCGGATTCGCGATCGTCGAGAAAGTTGGCGAGGACCCGTCGCGCTCCGCCGGCTGGGCCGACACGGTATACGCCGGCGCGGCGCGCCAGGAAGACGGGTGGATCCCCGATCACGAGCAGGCCGGTGCCTTGATCAGGTCCGGCCACGGGCGCCCGGGGGCCTGGGCCCGCGAGGGCGGCGACGCCCGTCTCGATAACGCGCGGCGCGCCGTCGTAGGGCTCGGTGAGCCAGCGGAGCACGTTCAGGGTGAGCATCAGCAACGGCAACCGGTCTGAGGAGGCTAGCGGGCCGGCAAGATCCCCGGCGAGGCAGGCCAGCCGCCGGCTGCCTCGTTCCCCGGCGATCAGGAACGGAAACGATTGCCCGTTCGCGGCGGCGTGGATGATCGCTGATCCCCATGTCGGGGTGCCGAGCTGACTCGTGCGCTCGGTGACGATCGCTTGCAGATCGCGCAGTCCCGACAGCGTTGGATGGTCGACCCAGTCGATGACCGCGGCTTCGCCGATGATCTCGGCACTTGGGCACACCGCGCTACCGGGCGGCGGTGCGACGTAGAGTGCGTTCACGGCAGGCGGAACGCGTGTCGGAACGAAGCCATCGAAGAGCGCGACTCGACGACCGGCGGGCTCGCCACGCTCGTACTCCTCGCGACTCATGATCTCCACTTTGCTGCCGACGATCGCGGCGACGACCTCGGCGAACGTAGCCGTGAGCGTGCGCGAGTCGCTGACGAGCAACAAATCGAGTGGTGCGCCTCGCGAGACCCAAGCGACGGCTCGGTTGTCGACGGCGAGGGCGTCTTTCGCGTCGAGCTCGAGCACCAGGACGCCGTCGCGGGGCGGGTCGACGAGAGTGACGTGCTCGGCGGCGTGCGGCTCCAGCGTCAATGTGTGCCAGCCCCAGGCCTCTCCGTCGATGTGCGCGCCGAGCACGACCCGGTGTGATCGAGCGGCGTAGTTGCGGACGACGACGGTCGCCGATGTGGGTGCGGCATCGCGAAAGGGCGGCACGTCGATAGTCACGCTGGCGATGGCTACGTTGTCGTCCGTAGTCCCTATCTGCACGTAGTCGACGGAGGCGAGCGCGTCTGGGGCCATGCCGGTCTCTTCCAGTGGGACGTCGGTGAGAACGACGACCCGAGTCGCCGGACGGGCTTCGGCTTCCGACAGCGCGAGTGTCAGTGCCGGCGTCAGATTCGTCGGTGTGTCCAGAGGCCCTATGGTCTCGAGGCGTCGTCGCACGCGTGTGTGATCGCTCGTCCATCGTTCGAGGATGTGGGTGTGATTGTCCGCAGTGACGACCATGACGCTGTCGTTCGGCGTGAGCGTGCCCAGCGCGTCAGCGGCCCGCTGGCGCGCGATCTCGAACCTGGTACCGCCGCGCTCGCGCGTCTGCATGCTGGCGGAGACGTCGAGCACGAGGAGAAGCGAGCGGGTGTCGAGCGGGGCCGCCTCGCGCTCGACGTACGGTCGGACCAGTCCGGCGATGAGCATCGCGGCGGCGGCGAGGCGCAACCAGAAGAGCGCGGTGGGTCGGAAGCGGCGGCGCTCGGGTGGCGCACTCGGGAGTCGTGCCCACAGAAACAGGGTCGTGACGGGGATGGTGCGCCGGGGACGCTGCCATAAATGAAGCGCCATCAACGCGACCAAGAGGGCGAGGGCGATCGCGCCCGCCGGGTTCAGAAGGCCGAACGCACTCATCGACGTCGTACCATGCCGAGGCGCGCGAGATCCCCGGTTACGATGTCGGCGACGGCGACATCGGAGGTGGCTCGAACATAGCCGGCACCGGCGCTCGTGGCGAGGTCGGAGACCGCTGCGAAATGCTCTGCGAGCTGGGTCTCGTACTGCGCCACTGTCGCGGCGGTGAGTTGTACGGCGTGGGTGGCTCCCGACTCGACGTCACGCAGTACTCCACTGGCGAAGTCGCGGGTCGGGTCGAGTTCCCCCGGGCCGACGATTTGGACGAGGTGTACTTCATGTTTGACGGAGCGGAGCGCGGTCACCCCGGGTGCGAGCGCGGCGACTTCGGTCATGAAGTCGGAGAGCACCACGACGACGCCTGGGGCGCTCCGACCCCCAGCGTAGTCGACGAGCACGGATCCTAGGTCGAGCGCGCCCTCTGCCGTGGCCTCGGCAAGGAATCTTGCCAGCTCGACGGCGCCAGGCCGCTGGCGAAACACCGGTGACGCGTGGGCGCCCCGCGTCGTGAGCAGGACCACCTGCACGGCGTCGTTGGACGACAGCCCGAGATACCCGATCGCCATGGCGAGCTCGACCGCGAGTTCGTGCTTGCGATCGGGGGCGGGGAGACTCATCGAGGCGCTGCAGTCGATGAGGAGATGAATCGGAACTTCCCGCTCTGCCGTGAAACGGCGGACCAGAAGCGTGTCGAGACGTCCGAGCGCGTTCCAATCCAGATGGCGCACGTCGTCGCCGGGTGTGTAGCTCGCGTAGGATTCCACTTCAGTGCCGCTCGCCTGGGGTCGTCCCGGAAAGCGTCGATCGCCGGGTCGATCGCCCATGCCGCGGCGTACGTGTAGCGCCAGCCTGTCGTAGTGCCGGAGGACGTCGAGATCGAGCAGCTCCTCCAATCGCGACATGCTCGGATCTCGGGCTAGGTCCGGAACCGGCGCGCGGCGTGCAGAACGTGCTCGACGACGCGTTCGGCGTTCACGCCCGCGGCGCCGGCCGCGAAGCTCATCACCAGACGGTGCCCGAGTGCGGCGGTGGCGAATTGGTCGACGTCCTCATACGTGACGTGGGGGCGCTCACCGAGTAGCGCGGCTACCTTGGCACCGAGCAGCAAGGCTTGGCCGCCGCGGGGACTCGCGCCGTAGGTGACATGACGGGCGACCTCGGGATCGAGCTCTCCCGTGGCATCGTCATCGGCGCCCGCGGTGAGTCGGATCATCCCCGCGACGTAGCGCTCGATATGTGGGGCGACGAGCACCTGGCGGACGAGCCGCTGTAGGCTCTCGACGCGCGCCGGGGCGATTTCCGGGTCGAATACGGGTTCCGGTGTGGGCATCTCGGCGGCCGTCGTCGTCGCCAGGATCCGTTCGAGCTCCTCCTGCGACGGCGATGCCAGCCGCACTTTGAAGAGGAAGCGATCCAGTTCCGCTTCCGGCAGCTGGTAGGTGCCCTCCATCTCGATTGGATTCAACGTGGCGAGGACGAAGAACGGCGGCGCCAACGCGTGGGTGGTGCCCGCCAGTGTCACCTGGTGTTCCGCCATGGCCTCCAGGAGTGCCGATTGCGTCTTCGGCGTGGCACGGTTGATCTCGTCGGCGAGGACGACATGGGCGAACAGCGGTCCCGGGACGAACACGTACTCCCGTCTTCCATCAGCGTGTTCATTGATGATTCGGGTTCCCGTGATATCGGCGGGCATGAGGTCGACCGTGAACTGCACGCGGTTGAAGCTCAGTCCGAGCGCCTGCGCGAGCGAGCGCACGATCAGGGTCTTGCCGAGGCCGGGTACGCCCTCGATCAGCACGTGGCCTCCGGCAAAGAACGCGGTCAGGATGAGATCCAGGACGCGCTCGTGGCCGATCACGACCTTTCCGACCTCACGGCGCACCGCGGCGAAGGCTTCCCGGAAGTCGCCGATCGCGTCAGTCGCGATGCGTGCGTCGGTCGTCACTCCAGACCCTCGGCGTTCCGGTGGGCGAACACCTGACGGACGATCGGTTCGTACGCACGCGGGATCGCCATCTCGTGTGCGAGCTCGTCGCCTCGGTCGCTGATGGCGAGCCGCGGTCGTTGATCTGGCGCGCGGGGTGGGCTGCCGTCTCCCGGTTGTCCCAGTCGGTGTTGCAGTCGCATGCGTGTGACCAGTCCGAGTTCGAAACGCGGGTGCGAGGCGAGATCCGGGGGTGCCGCCGCCCCGTACAACTCAGGGCTGGTGCCGGAACCTGCGCCAGCACCAGCGCCCGACCTTCCTGCGCGCCGGGACGCGTCGTTCCGCTGCTCGAGGGCGTGACGCAGCGGGCGCTCTTGCGGCGGTGTGGCCTCCGCGTCGGCGTCGCTGCGACTGCGATTCAGCGGGCGAGGATTCGGTCGTGCGCGGTCTGCCAATTGCCAGGGCCCTTCGCTGTCGTCCGTCTGGTCTGATTCGTCCCGTGAGGCACGCCCCGCCGCTCGCTGCCGGCTGCGATGCTTCTCCAGCATGGCTTCGCGCGCTCGATCCCAGGCGCTCCCCCAGACGCTTTGTCGGATTCTCTCCTGGATGTCGGCGGGGATGGCCGCGAGTCGTGACCGTTCTGTGATGTCAGGATCCACGGTGTTACCGCCTCCCGCACTGGCATCCGTGCCGGCGTCGGGGTGTGCGATTGCGTTGGGGGTGGCGAGCTCGGGAACGCGAGGATGGAGAACGGGAGTCAGCGTGAGCGCCGCGAGGAGCGTGGATGTCGTCACCAGCGCTACCGCAAGCGCGACGCGCGGAACTCTCCGGGGTACGACGTGCTCCGGTTCCCATGATGGCAATGCCCGTTCGTTCTCGGCGCGAAGCAGTGGCAGGAAAAAGTGGGAGCCAGATCGCACGCCGCGGGCGTGGAGCTCGATGAGAGAGCGTAGCCGTCCGCCGAGGGCCGTTCGGCTTTCGATCCAGGCGACCGCGCGCTCCCGGCGCAGCCATCTCGTCTCACGCACCAGCAGTAGTGTCGTGACCGCGAAGGCTGCGACGGTACTCCAGGCGATCGCGGCGAACAGCCGCGTGCTGCCGAACAGCGCCGTCAAGAGCAGCAGGGTGGCTCCGGCCAGGGCAGCCGCGACGAAGATGTACACCGTACGCTGCAACTCGCAGAGATTGTGGGCGCGCCGTATGTGATCGACGCGCTGCACAAGCGAGTCGATCCAGCGAGTGCTCGTCGGTGTCGGCATGGCGTCGCCGCGGTACTGACGATAGTGAACGCTCCGGCTGGGGTCAATTGATTTCGCCCCCGTGCGCGCGGCCGCGGAGCGGCCGTGCTCCGATGGGCGTCGCCACGCGAAGCGCGGTTCGCGTGGCTCCCGCTGGCTAGAGCAATGGGGCGGGTTGGGGTTGCGGTGGGCTGGCGCGGTTCGCGTGGCTCCCGCTGGCTAGGGCAATGGGGCGGGTTTAGTTTGCGGTGGGCTGGCTGGGGCGCGTGGGTGGAGCGATGGGACTGGCTGGGGCTGGATTGGTGCTAGGGTTTGCGGTGTTGGGTTGCGGACCAGGACATTTGGCGGGCTATGCCTAGGAATATCTGTACTTCGTCGTCGTCGAGGGGGGCTCGTCCTAGGGTGCGGCGGAGCTTGCGCATCATGCCGGCTGCGGTGTCGGGTTGGAGGAACCCGACGGCGAGCAGCGCGGCTTCGAGCTTCTCGTACATGAGTTCGTGACGCGCTCCGGTGGCGAGAGCGCGTGTCGGCGTTGGGGCGGCGGCGTCGGCCGCCAGGAAGATTTCGTACGCGCACAGCAGCACCGACTGTGCGAGGTTCAGCGAGCCGTACCCAGGGTCGGTCGGAATCGTGATGAAGCTTTGGCAATGGGCGAGTTCGACGTTCGATAGGCCGCGGTCTTCCGGACCGAAGACGAGCGCAACCTCATTCGTTGCGGCGGCGGCGACGATCTCCGCGGCAACATCGCGCGGAGGACGGCCGCCGTCGCGTTGCGACGTGGCACGACCACTGGTGCCGACGACGAGGTGCGCGTCCGCGACCGCTGCTGGCAGATCCGTGGCGGTCTGCCGTGCCTTCAGGACGTCGCGCGCATGGACGGCCATGGTGGTCGCGCGCGCTTCGTCGAGCGGCGGGGCCGCTGCGAGGATGAGCCTCGTGAGGCCCATGTTCTTCATGGCGCGTGCCGTCGCTCCGACGTTGCCAGCGTCGCGCGGTTCGACCAGGACGATCCGGATCCGGTCGAGGGGACTCACGCCGCGAACGTTAGCATGGGTGCAGCGATCGCTGAAGGTCAGCGTGTGGTGCCGACGTTCCGACGGGGGCAGTAGGCGTCGATGGGGCAGCGACTGCAGTGTGGCGAGATCGGGCGACAGAGATGCTGGCCGAAGGCGACCAAGAGATCGTTGATCTCAATCCAATGCTCGGCCGGAAGCTTCTTCCGGAGCGCCATCTCGGTGTCGTTCGGGGCTTGGGTTCGTACGTAGCCCCAGCGATTCGTGATGCGGTGGACGTGCGTGTCGACGCAGATGCCCTGGGTGCGGAATCCGAGTGTCAGGACCAGGTTGGCAGTCTTGCGTCCGACGCCCTGCAACGTCAGCAGCGCGTCGAGATCGCACGGCACCTTTCCCTCCCAGCGCTCGATGAGATCGTGGCAGATCGAGAGGATGGAGGCGGCCTTCGTGCGGTAGAAACCCACCGGGTAGATCAGCTTGGCGATGGTCGTCGCCCGCAGGCGCAGCATCGCTTCCGGTGTGGACGCGCGGGCGAAGAGGCGGCGCGACGCGTCCGCGGTCGTCTCGTCCTGCGTTCGGAGGCTGAGCACGGTGGCGATCAACACCCGGAAGGGGTCGGTGTAGTGTTCGGCGATGAGGGTCACGGAGGGGACGGTCCAGCCCGCGGCCGCGCCGCGTAGAATGTCCATCACCGCGCCGATCTCGTTCGCCGCCAGGGCGCGCCGGCGTGGTTTCACGGTGCGGGCGGTGGTCGTCACGGCGCTCGGTTATGCCGGGCCTGAGGCCGATCCTCAATCGCGAGTTCGGTTATGCGGGGTCGTGCGGTGGCCCCGACCCACGCGAGCGCCGCATTGCGTCACTTCGGGGGATTGCCTAAGCCGACCCCTACCGTGACAGCGCACCGCCAACCGTTTCCGCGCGATTTCTACGTCGTGACGATCGCGAACTTCGTCTTCTTCTTGAATTTCGCCTGCTTCTTTCTCCTACCGCTCTGGTTGAGCGAGCACGGCGAGACCGAGCAGACGATCGGCTACGTAATGGGCGTGGGTGGGTTCTCCGGCCTCTGTGTCTTACCGTTTCTCGGGATGTTGCTCGACCGCTTCGACCGCCGGCGCTTCACCGTCATCGGCAGCGCGGTCATGGCGATGGCCTCGTTCGCCTATATCGGGATTCCTGGCGCCGGCGCGGCGCTGTACCTCGTGCGTGTCGTCCAGGGCGTGGCGTTCACGACGGCATTCGTTGCCGCGTCGACGCTGGCGGCCGATCTGGCGCCACCGGCGCGCCGCGGTCAGGGGCTCGGTATCTTCGGGATCTCGACGCTGCTCACGCATGCCATCGCTCCGGCGTTGGGTGAACAGATCGCGCGGAGTTTCGGCTTTCCGGTATTGTTCGCCATCGCTGGCGTGCTCGGGGTGGTTGCGCTCGTCCTCAACGCATCGGTCCGTGCGCCTCGTCACGCGCGCAAGGCGGTCGATGTGGCCGTGCCACTCCGCGGCCCACTGTATCGTGAGCCCTTGGTCTGGATGAGCTCGGCGACGATGGTCGCGGTTGGAATGGGTTTCGGGGCGGTGCTGACATTCGTGCCGACGTTCTTGCAATCGATCGGGATCGCACGCGTCGCTCCGTTCTTCATCAGTTACACCATCGCCGCCGTATCGGTCCGGATCGCTCTTGGTGGGCTTTCCGATCGTGTTGGACGGCGCCGCGTACTGTTTCCCTCGATGGCGATTCTGGCGGCCGCTATCCTTGCCCTCGGATCAGTGTCGAGCGTGCCGGCCCTGATTGCCGTCGGGCTGATGTTCGGCGCCGGGCAAGGTATGACGTACCCGACCGCCAACGCCCTGATGGTAGATCTCAGCCACCCGGGAAATCTCGGTCGTGTGCAGACGCTGTTCGCCGGCTCGTTCAGCTCGGGGGTGGCCGTGAGTTCGATCGTCTTCGGTGCCGTCATCGTGCGCTTCGGTTATCCCACGATGTTCGCCGGAGCCGCCGCGTTCGTCATGCTGGGGCTCGCACTCGCGTGGCTGGCGCCTCGCGAAGTCGAGTTGATCGACGCCGCCCTCGATCCGGACGGCGAGTCCCCGTCGGAGGATGAGACAGTCGCGCTCCACGAGTCTGCCGCCCGCGCGCACGCGGGTTTGTCCAATTGCTAGTGGAGCGCGCGATGTGTGTTCGGGCTCATGTCGATCGTGCAGTACTCGGGCAGTAGCTCGAGGTACTCGGCGCGTGCGACGAGCCCGTCGATGCGTCGATAGACGAGTCCCTCAGCGACCTGCCCCGTCGGATTCCGAAAGCGGAGCTGACGTGGCGGTCCAGCGACGATCCAGATTTCCGTCCCGTCGTGCTCGGGCGCGACCCACCAGCGGCCGTAGTCGCCCCCTCGTACGCGAGCCTTCTGTAGCAGAGTCAGTTTTTTCGATCGCGGCACGGTCTCCTGTACTGCAGGACCAATGCCATCCTGGTGAGTAGGCAAGTGCCCGGTTTTTCGCTCATAATGACCCCGGCGCGCGGCGAGATTGTGGCGACCGGTGGTTCCCGCGTCAGTGAGTCAGAGCGTTGCCACCCCTACGAGCGGAAGGAATCTGATGGCCGTCGGTATCGGAATCATCGGCACTGGGAAGCACGGCGCGCGATATCTGCAGCATGTCGCCGATGTGCCCGCCTTTCGACTCGCTGCGATCTGCCGCCAGGACCGTGACGCGGGCACCCGTCAGGCGAGCGACTACGCGTGTCGATTCCACGGGCAGGCGCAGGCCTTGATCGATGACCCCGATGTCGAGGCGATCATCACGGTCGTGCCGCCGACGTTGAATGTCGGCATCGTCACCGCGGCGGCGCGAGCGGGCAAGGCGCTACTGATCGAGAAGCCGCTCGCCGCTTCAGTGGCAGAGTGTCGGACGATTTCCGAGGCGGTCGCGCGAGCGGGGACGACCGCGATGGTGGCGCATACCCTGCGCTTCAACGCCGTCGTGCAGGCGCTGGCGGACGCCCGATCGACGGTTGGCGATCTCCACGCCGCGGTGTTGACGCAGCGGTTCGAGCCGTCGGCGCTCTCCTGGCTCGACCGCCGCGCCATCGCTGGTGGAGGGATCATTCTGCATACCGGCGTGCATAGCTTCGATCTCGTCCGCCATCTCTCCGGACGAGAGGCCACACGCGTGAGCGCGCAGGCGTGGCAGGTCGTGACCCGTGAGACCGAGGATGCGTTTGCCGCGATCGTCGAGCTCGATAGCGGCGCCATGCGGGCGATGGTTGGCGGCTCGCGCGCGACGGCTGGTCGCTGCGGCGCGATCGAGCTGGCGGGTCGCGATGGTCAACTCGTCGGCGACCACGTCCACGGTACCGCGGCGCGTCTCGTCCGCACCGACCGCGAAGCGTTGCCGGTCGGCGCCCCCGTGCACACGGTGCCCGCGATCATGCAGGAGTTCGCGGCGGCACTTATCGAACGGCGCGCGCCCGCGATCACGGTTGCTGACGGTACCGCCGCGGTTGCCATCGCTGAAGCCTGCTATCGCTCCATCGAGAGCGGGCGACCAGAGGACGTCGAGCGCCCGTAGATCTCGCCTAGCCGCGCCCCGCCCTAGAAGTGGATCCGGGATAGCTTGTCCGAGACGAGGATCGAGTGGAACGCGCGGATGGCGCCACTCGAGTCGAGATCGATGCCGATGACGCCGCGAGGTGGGTCGCCCGGGCGGCCGGTACCGAAGTCGGCGACGAGCGCGGGGAGGCCATTGATCAGACGGATGTCCATGCGGATGTCCGCGGCCCCGCGGCGACTGGCCAGCTTGCTGAAGAAGCGCGCGACCTTGCTTCGCCCGATCACTGGTCGCCGCGCCGCATGGAACTCACCGCCGCCGTCGGTGACGAGACGAATGTCCTCGCTCAGAAGCGCTTCCGCGCGCTGTGCATCGCCGGCGAAAACCGCGCCGATGAACTCCGTCAGCGCGTGTCGTGTCTCCTCGCAGAGATCACGGGTTGGCGGGCGCCGGGTGCGATCGTAGGCCGCCATGGCCTGCCGGGCGCGATGGTGCAACGTTCTGACGTTCGCTTCGGATGCCGCGAGGGCCTCGGCCGTCTCGCCCGCCGAGTAGTCGAAGACGTCTCGAAGGAGCAGGACGGCGCGTTGCTTCGGTGTCAGCGCTTCGAGCGCCAGCAGGAACGCGTACGTGACGCTCTCGACGAGGTCGTACCGTCCATCGGTGGTGCCCAGGTTGGACATGCTCGCCTCGATGGCGGGCATGTCGTCTTCGTCCTCGGCGCCCGTCTCGATCGGCGCCGGGAGCCACGGACCGACGTAGTCCTTCCGTCGCCGCCGGCGGCGTAGCAGATCGCGTGCGAGGTTCACCGCGACGCGGACGAGCCACGGGCGGAGATCGGTGTCGATGCGTGGCGGTGGCCGTTCGATCACGCGGAGGAACGTCTCCTGCACGAGGTCGTCGGCGTCCGCCGGAATGCCGGTCATCCGGTAGCACAGGTGCCAGAGCAGGCCCCGGTGTTCCTGAAAGACGGCGTCGAGCGTGAGCGCGATCGTGGACATGGTAGTTGGCGAAGCTCTAGATCGTCCTCAGGCGGCGGCGCTCGTGCGCAGTTGGGCTCCGATCAGTGCGGCGGCGCACCGTGCACTGGCCAGGCTAGCATCCGCGAGGGCACCCTCGTTGCCGACCCAGTCGCCGGCGAGGTAGATACCCGGAAGCTCGGGGATCGCCGGAGCGGGACGGCCAGCGAGGCCACCGTTCTTTGCGGTCGGTACGCCGTGGGTGACCGTCATCGCGGGGAGGAACCGCCGGTCGACGACCTGTGCCTGCCAGCCAGGCTGGACGAGGTCGAGCACGCGTTCGAGCTCCCGCTCCGTGGCGTGGGGGTCTTCGGATTTACGCGCCCCAAGGTAACGAGCCACGTGCACGAGTGCGCCGCCAGCCGGTGCCAGCTTGGCGGACGCGGAGTGTACGGAGAAGTAGAGCGGCTGATCGATACCGAGAGCGAATGTCGCCCGTGGGACCGGGAGCGTGGCCAGGGCGATATCGAGACACGCCGCGCGCGCGGGCACAGCGTCGTCCGCGTATTGGCCGAGTACGGTGGCGCGACCGTCCACGACGAGATCGGCCGCGAGGTCGGGACTGGCGGCGATGACGACGGCCTCGGCCTCGAGCGTCGAGCCGTCGCGTAGGCGCACTGTGCAGTCGCGTTCGATGTGCGAGACGCCGCGGCCGAGCCTGAGGTCGACGCCCGCGGTCTCGGCTTGCACCCGGAGGCCATCGATCAACGTCTGCCACCCGCCGTCGAGGTACGTGACGTTGGCACTGAGGGCCAGTTGCAGCTGACGGATCGCCGCGCCCGCACTTTGCAGATCCGGATCGTTGCCGTAGGTGGTCAGTCGGAAGAGCCCCAGCAGCAGGCGGCGCAGGTCCGGATGCTGGATCTCCCGCTCGGTCCAGTCGCGAACCGTGACGTCGGCCCAGGCTGCCGTGTCGACTTTCTGGAGCGTCGCGAGAACGCGCGCGGTTTCGATCTTCGCGCTGACGCCGAAGAGCCCGGTGGTCAGCAACGACACGAAGCCCCCAGGTAGCGCATGCTTGGTCCCTCGATCGAGGGCGAACCCTCCCGAGGCCGTCGGGCTCTTGCCGGAGAAACGGACTCCGAGTTCGTCCAGCACGGCGGCGGCCTCGGCCTTGCGGTACAGCGCGTGTGGCCCGACGTTGAACAGGTAGCCCTTGTGTTCGTGAGTCGCGGCCCGGCCCCCGAGCGTACTGGCCTTCTCGCACAGCGTGACGTGGTGCCCCGCGCGGGCAAGATACGTTGCGCTCGCCAGGCCAGCCAAACCGCCACCAACGATCGTGACGCGTCCATGTCCATTCTGAGTCATGTGAGGTTCCTCCCGTCTTTGCCCATGCCACGTTTCAGGGAGGGGAAACGTTACATCCGCGGTCCACAAAAACGCATGCGCGCCCAGTATCGACGCAAACGGTATCGCCGCTCCGGATCCAGGTGAGCGCTTCGTGTACGTTTACGAGGGCCGGAATCCCCAGCTCGCGCGCGACGATGGCCCCGTGTGAGAGCATACCGCCAGCTTCGAGGACGAGGCCGGCGGCCAGATCGAGCATCGGCGTCCACGTCGGATCCGCGTAGGCTGCAATGATGACGTCGCCGGGGCGTACCTGGTCGAAATCCTCGCTCGTGCGGACGACCTGGGCCCGTCCCTCGCATCGGCCGGGCGCGCCGAGCTCGCCGGTGAGCTCGGTCGGGGCCGCGAGCGGCGTCGGTCGATCGTCCGGTGGGTCGGCGGCGGTGCCGAGCGTGAGGGGGGGAGGGTTCGCTGCATCGCGCACGAATCTGGCACGGCGGTCGGTGATCCGTGGGGCGAGCGTTGGATCGTGTTGCGGCGATCCCAGGCCCTCGGCGGCCAACGCGAGCTGTCGCAGCTCGTCGTCGGTAAGAAAGAAAAGGTCGCCCGGCTCGGCGATCGTGCCGTTCGCGCACAGGCGATCACCGAGGGTAAGGGTTAGCTCGCGCAGGCGCGCCAGAAAAAAGTCGGCGTGATAGCGCATGTTCTCGCGTACGAGGCAGAAGCGTTGCGCCGCCGCCAGCGTCGCACGAAATACGGCGCGCCGCGCGAGGCCACCAACGCCACCGCCCAATCGAGTTTCGAGTGTCGCAACCGCGGTCAGGCGACGGCCCGCAGGGCTTTCGCGGACGGAGGCCGCCTCGGAATTGCGGGCGCTCCGGAGCGCCAGCGTGATTAACAGCTCCGGAGCTTCGCGCCACGTTGCATGTTGTAGATCTCGCCCCCCGAGTCGGTGGCCGTGGCGTGCCAGCATGCGTCGAAAGGTCGTGCCGATCTCGCCGTCGTCGGCTGCTACTTGGTGAGCGACGCCGGGCAGCTCGTCAGGCGTGGCGTCGCGCCAGGCCGGAACGCGCTCGAGGTGTCTCCCGAGGGCCAGGACCTCGTGGTGCGCCTCGAGGGATACGACCCCGGGGAGTCCGATCGTGAGCGACGCGGCGTCCGCCTCCAGTCCAGGCGCCCAGCGACCGACGAGCTCGGTCAGCAGATGGAAGGAGACGTATGCGTACACGATGCCCCAGCTGACGACAGCGAGATAGTCGCCGAGCGCGTCCTGTGTGCGAGCGATCTCCGCGACGAGTGCCCAGGGCGATCGAATGGACGACGCCTGTGGCAGCTCCGCATGGGCGCTGCGGATGCGGGCGCAGGCGGTATCGAATGCCGCCGCACGCTGCCACGGAATCCAGGCCGGCTCTCGCCAGAGGAACTTGCCGGCGATCCGCGCCGCGTTCGGCAATCCTTCGAACGGTGTCGCTGGGCGGACGCGTGACCGCGCTGCCGGCGGAAGCAGCGCCAGAAGGCCGTCGCTGTGCAGCAGGCCCGGCAGGAGATCGACGACGTCGCCGAGCAGCCCAGCATTCACGTAGACGTGGCTCGCGTGCAGCCGGAACACCGGCCGCTCGGCCAGGTCGTCCAGGCCAGCCACGCGCAGAGCGCGACTCGCCATCTGCTCGACCATCGCCGGAGCCAGCAGGCTGAAGGTGAGCGGCGTGACGGGTCCGCTCCAAAACTCGTCGGCAAGGCGCCGACTCCAGACAGCCCCGTCGTCGGTGCCGTCAGGGATCTGGGGATAGGTCACGTCCATGCGGAAAACGTCTTGACAGATCAGGGTCCTCTCGGTAAAGCTGAATCAAGATTCAGTTCTGAAGAATGGTTCACAAATCGCATGGGTTCGAACAAAACCAATATCGTCCCACTCGCTGAAGCGTCTGGGCGCCAAGGGCGCCGGCGCGCGAAAACCCGGGCCGAGCTCCTCCGCGCTGCGCAGCAGCTGTTCGCCTCGCGGGGCTTCCACGGCACCAAGGTGGCCGATATCGCGACCGCGGCGGATGTCGGTACGGGCACCTTCTACCTCCATTTCGAGAACAAGGACGCGCTCTTCGCCGATCTCGTGAAGGAAACCTCGTTCCGGATGCGCGAGGAGATGGATGCGGCCAAGAGCGGGCTGGTCGACCCGCACGAGCAGAACCGTGCCGCCACCTCGACGTTCTTCCGCTTTGCGGCCGAGAATCGTGACGTCTTCCGGATTCTTTTCGGGCACAGCGTGGAGTTCGACACGCTGCTGCACGAGGTGCACGCACTCTTCGTCGCCGACATCGAGCAGAGCTACTCCGAGGGCGTCGACGCAAAGGTATTCCAGCCGTTCCGCGCCACCATCGTCGCCCAGGCGATCGTCGGCATGTTGTCACAGTTGGTGTCCTGGTGGCTCGACCATCAGGAGATTCCGATCGAGGAAATCACCGACACCGCACATCGTCTTATTCGCCAGGGCACGACGCGAGACGTGTAGAAGAAACAGGGGAGTCGCTATGAACGCCACGGCCGAAGCGCAGCATTCACTCGGAGTCGTCGAGAGCTTTCAAGAGCAGTTCTCGACCACATTCGACACCTGCTACACCTGGAATTACGAGCCGTTCAAGGTCAGCCTCCGCAACCTCTACGAGAAGGCGAAGCACAGCCAGTGGGACGCGCAGACGGCGCTCGACTGGTCGATCGACGTCGATCCCGAGGCCGAGAACCTGCCGGACGTGAGCAATCCGCTGTTCGGCACCCACCTCTGGAAGAAGCTGACGCCAGCCGAGATTCGCAAGTTCCGCCGCGAGCAGCTGTCGTGGAGTCTTTCGCAGTTTCTCCACGGTGAGCAGGGCGCGCTGCTCGCGAGCGCGCAGATCGTCGACGCCGTACCGTGGATCGATGGCAAGTACTACGCTGCCACCCAGACGATGGACGAGGCGCGCCACGTCGAGGTGTACGACAAGTACCTCCGTGAGAAGCTCGACAAGGAGTACCCGATCAATCCCCATCTCAAGACGTTGATCGACCAGATCCTCACCGACTCGCGCTGGGACATGAAGTACCTCGGCATGCAGATCATGGTCGAGGGCCTCGCCATGGCGGCGTTCGGGTTCATGGAGAAGATGTCGACCGAGCCGCTCTTGAAGGATCTCACGCAGCACGTGATGCGCGACGAGGCCCGGCACGTCGCGTTCGGCGTGCTGTCGCTCGAGGGCGTCTACGCCGATCTCACCGAGCGCGAGCTGCAGGAGCGTCTCGAGTTCGTCTACGAGGGCTGTCGTCTGATGCGCGACCGGCTGTACGCGGTCGAAGTGTGGCAGGAGATGGGACTCCCCATCGACGAGACGTACGACATCGTCGCGCACTCGGAGACGATGCGCGAGTTTCAGAAGATGCTCTTCGCCAAGGTCGTCCCGAACGTAAAGCGTCTCGGGTTGCTGAAGCCGTGGTTGCGCGACAAATTCGCCGAGCTCGACATTCTCAAGTTCGAAGCGTTGGAAGCGAGCGCGTAGCGGCGGCGGGGCCGTTCCTATCCTGATCCGGGCATAGCCCGCTCGTTGCGACGATGCCGTCGCACGATCCGCCGGGGGCCGTCGTGCCCCCGGGCCGGCTTCGCCGAATCAAGCATTCGGCCACACCGCACCCGCGCCGATTCGCGCACGCCGACGTAGCTCCCAGCGAGCAACGATCGGGGCGGCTGCGGCCGCCGCGCAACCGAGCGCCAGGCCAGCGACAATATCGATCACGTAGTGCCACCGTAGGAACACGGCGCCGGCGACGATATTGATCACAATGAAGGCGGTGGGTTGCCACACCGCGCCGAAGGGACGCTCGCGTCGGTGGCGGAACGCGAACGAGAGCAGGAAGACGGGAGCTGCCGTGTGCAGCGATGGAAAGATGTCCTTCAACGCCCCCCGGCTCTCGACGGCGCGTTCGATCGTACGCATCCAGTATCCGTCTGGGAGGGCTGTCGTGAAGAGGTCGCCGAAAGCGCGATACGGGCCAAACCCGGGAACGACGATGTACGTGAGATGCGCGATGACGAATGTGCCAAAGATGCCGAGGCCGAGTTCGTTCTGCAGTCGCGGGCGGCGGCTTGCGAGCATGGGTAGGAGATACCCGGCAAGCAAGAGGAAATAGCAGTAGTAGGAGAACGCGAACCACTCCGTCGTTGCCGGCGCGACGAAGCGATCCAGCCAGAGCACTGGATCGGTTCCGAACATCGCCACGTCGATCGCACGCAGTGTGCGATCGTACGCGGCGTCGTTCACGATGGGCAGGATGTCGCGCAGCAGGAAGTAGCTGCCGAGCAGGCTGCCGACGACTGCGACGCGGTAGACGATTGCGGCGATCATCCCCGACCGTCGCCGACGCGCGCGCACGCCGACGACGCATAGGCCCGCTGTGCCCGCCAGCACGATGAGGATCGCCAGGGTTGGTACGCGGTTCGGGGCAGGGGCAGCGAACGCGAGGGCGAGGAGCAGCAGCGCGAAGTACGTTGCCAGGATCCAATCGTGGACGGAGAGCTCGCGCACGAGGCGCCGTCCGGCCGAGTTCGCCCGCATCGCCGTGACCCTACCAAACGTGGGCATGTCGATCGACGGAGCCGGCGTGCGTTGGGGCCCGTCCGACGAGGACGCGATGCGCGGCCATGGGGAAGTACGTGCTTACGTGAAATGTCCAGGTCTTTCGACGCAGGTCGTCACGGCGGTAGCTGGGGCGGGAGCTATGCCGCTGTGGACACCCGTCCGCGTGACCACAGCGATTTCCCGGTTTGGCGGATGCGTTGATGTGTCGCCCAGGGTACACTCGTGTTGCGCTGAACGGTGCGCCGAGGCGCACCAGGTGCCATCATGGGGACTCGAGAACACGATCACCGATCGCGCACGACGTGGCTCGTGGCGTCAGTCCTCGTTGTCTGCGCCGCGGCGCCGTTGTACGCGGAGCCGCCCGTCGGTCCCGCCGCCGTACCCGAAGGGGGCGAAGTCGCTCCGCCACCGCTGCCGAGCGCCGCGGCGACCGATAGCGCTGCCGAGATCCTCGGGCCACCGGCGCCCCTTTGGGGTGTCACCAAGTTCCTCGGCCGCGATATCGCGCCCGGCGACAAGACACAGGCGTTCGTCGTCGCCAGCGAATCGTTCGCCGGCACCAGCGTGGAGATTCCCGCGCTCATCGTACGCGGCGATCATCCCGGTCCGACGCTCTGCCTGACGGCTGGTGTGCACGGTGACGAGCTGAGCGGCGTCGAAATCGTCCGCGAGGTGTTCGTCGGAGTGAATCCGCGCGAACTCAGCGGCATGGTCATCGGCTTGCCGGTCGTCAATATTCACGGGTTTCGCCGAAGCTCGCGCTATCTCCCGGATCGCCGCGATCTCAATCGGTACTTTCCGGGAAATCCGGACGGCAGCTCGGCCTCTCGTATCGCCGCTGCCGTCTTCGAAAGTGTCATTCGTCGCTGCAATGCCCTCGTGGACTTCCACACCGGCTCGTTTCATCGCACCAATCTGCCGCAGATCCGGGCGGATCTCAGTTCGGATCGATTGCTCGAGTTCGCCGAGAGCTTTGGCGCCGGCGTCGTGGTGCACGGCTACGGACCGCAGGGGACGCTCCGGCGGGCGGCGACGGAGGCCGGGATTCCCGCCATTACCTACGAGGCGGGCGAGCCGATGCGCTTTCAGCGCGACGACATCGCGCGCGGTGTCGATGGCGTCCGCCGTTTCATGCGGGCGTTCGGCATGGAGGCCGCGGTCGAGGAACCGACTGCCCCCCAGCATGTGTACTACCAGTCGCGCTGGGTGCGCGTGAACGATGGCGGCATCTTCATCACCGAGCGCGCACTTGGTGACAGGATTCGTGGCGGCGAGGTCCTCGGCAGCGTCGTCGACCCGATTTCGAATCATCGTAGCGAGGTGTACGCACCGTTCGACGGTCACGTCATCGGCATGGCGTTCTCGCAAGTCGTCATTCCTGGCTTCGCGGCGTTTCACATCGGCATCGAGCCCCTGGCCACCGTCGGGCCGGAGCCCGAGCTTCCGGCGACCGACTCCCCGGCAGCCGCTCCGGCCGAGGCGGCATTGTCCGCCGACCAACTCGACGCCGAAGAGCACCCGGAATAGTTGCCCCCGGGCGGTTCGCCCGTTGACGGGCGAACGCGCTTCGTCGACAACCGGTGCCATGCACGACATGCTGAGGCGGGCCTTGAACGCTCGGGTGACCGACGTCCTTCCCGCGCCGACTCCCGTGGATCACGCCCCGTTGCTCTCCGCGCGTCTCGGCACTCCGGTGTTGCTGAAGCGGGAGGATCTGACGCCGATCTTCGCGTTCAAAATCCGCGGTGCCTACAATTGCGTTGCGCAGCTCGGCGAGCGTGAGCGGCAGGCCGGGGTCATCGCGGCCTCGGCGGGCAACCATGCGCAGGGAGTCGCGTACGCGGCGCAGCGGCTCGGGCTGCGCGCGGCGATTGTGATGCCGCGTACGACGCCGTCGATCAAAGTCGATGCTGTGCGACGGCTTGGTGCCGAGATCGAGCTTGCGGGTGACGACTACGCGGCCGCCGCGGCGCGCTGCGAAACCCGCGCTGCCGAGACGGGAATGACGGTCATTCCGCCATTCGACGACCTCGACGTCATCGCGGGTCAGGCGACGGTCGGGTTGGAGATCCTGCGGCAGGCGCCGCGCGATCTCGGGACGATTTTCGTGCCCATCGGCGGTGGCGGTCTGGCGGCAGGCGTCGCGGCGGTCGTCAAGGAACTCCGTCCCGACGTGCGCGTGATCGGCGTGGAGCCCGACGATTCGGATGCAATGACGCGTTCGCTCGCGGCCGGCGAGCGTGTCGTGCTCGATCACGTGGGGATCTTCGCCGACGGTGTCGCCGTGCGGCAGGTTGGCGTGCACACCTTCGCCTTGTGCCAACGGTATCTCGACGATTGCGTCACGGTGAGCATCGACCAGATCTGCGGTGCGATCAAAGACGCGTTCGACGAGACCCGCTCGGTGCTCGAGCCTGCGGGCGCCCTCGCGCTCGCGGGGCTGTTGCAGGTCGCCGAGGCCGGCCGACTCGGCCCTGGTGCCGCGATCGCGATCGCGTCGGGTGCCAACATGAACTTCACTCGACTGCGCTACGTGACCGAACGGTCCGAGATCGGCGAGCATCGCGAGGCGGTGTTGGCGGTGACCATCCCAGAGTCCCCAGGTGCGTTCCGTGAATTTTGTGCCGTGATCGGAGAGCGCAGCGTCACCGAGTTCAACTATCGTCTGGCCTCGCGCGACGAGGCGCACGTCTTTCTCGGCATCGAGGTTACCGGCCGCGACCAGGTCGCGACGCTGATCCAGGCGCTCGCGAGCGCTGGCTATGCGTCCGTTGATCTCTCGGACGACGATCTCGCGAAGACGCATGTCCGCCATATGGTGGGTGGGCGAGCACGGGACGTTGGCGCCGAGGTCGTGTTCACCTTCGAGTTTCCGGAACGCCCCGGGGCCCTGATGCAGTTCCTGAACCATCTCGGGTCGCGATGGAACATCTCCCTATTTCACTATCGGAACCATGGGTCGGCGTTTGGTCGGGTGCTGTGCGCGTTCGAAGTGCCGCCGAGTGAGCGTCCCGAGTTGGCCGAACGCCTGGCTGATCTTGGGTTCTCCTACGTCGACGAGACCGACAATCCGGCCGTGCGGCTCTTTCTGCGGTAGGACGGGAGGGCCTGATCATGACTCCTCGTGTCGTACTCGCCGCCACTCTTCACGATGCGACGGGCGCCCTTGCGGGCGATCTCCGTCGGCATCTTCCCGCGCTACGGCGCGTGTACGGAGACCTGGCGGTGGCGACGAGTCCGACGACATCTCCCCGCATCATCGAGGCGCTGCAGAGCGCCGGCTGCTTCGCGGGAGCCCCGGAGGCCAACGAGCGTGGCCCTCTCTATCGGCTCGCGCTTCGCAGCGCGCTCGCCCATGGCGGAGACTTCGTGCACTATCTCGATCTCGATCGTGCCCTGCATTGGGCGCCACGCGGACGGACCCTCGCCGCGCTGGTGCGCTCGGTCCGCCACGATGTCGTGCTGGTCGGG
Source organism: Deltaproteobacteria bacterium (assembly GCA_029262315.1). Taxonomy (GTDB): domain Bacteria; phylum Desulfobacterota; class Binatia; order UTPRO1; family UTPRO1; genus JAJCZP01. The sequence continues at coordinate 20,853 of JAJCZP010000145.1, forward strand.
CGGACGGAGCGCGCGCACCGTTCGCATCATCGCCCGCTCTTCGTCACCGAGACCGAGGCCAATCGTACGCTCGCCGCCCAGGCCGGGCTGCGCGGACGCGTCGACTTCCTCGTGCCATCGTTCATCGTGAGCCGCGAGGCCTGCGGCCTTCTCCTGGCCCGCTCGCGCGCTCGGAGCTCGGTCATCTATGGAGAACTGGCCGCGCTCCTGCTCGGTCTCGCGTCCGAGGTCGGGTACGTCGAATGCGCTGGCCTCGACTGGGAGACCCCCGACCGCTCCCGTCGCGAAGTCGCACGTGTCGGCCTCGCGCGCTGGCGTCGTCGCTGGGACACGCCCGAGGAGTGGACCTTTCGCTACGCGCTCGCCACTGACGTCGTCCGCGGCTTCGTGCGCACCCTCGTCCGCTATCCAGCTCGCGCCCGCCTCCGCCGCCAGTAGCCAGCACGCACTCCCCTACCGACGCTCGCAGGCGCAGGCCCCGTTTCCGCCGAGCCGACCGCGGGCGACGACGTGCGTGGTGGTCGGCGCAGACCTGTCCAACAGGGCAGCGAGGTTGTTGCTACACGCGCCCGCGTGGTTTTCCGACGCGCCGCCGCAGCAGGCCCTCCTGTGCGACGGAGGCAACCAGCACGCCTTCGCGCGTGTAGAGCGATCCACGCGTGAAGCCGCGGGCCCCCGCGGCGGCCGGGCTTTCCTGTTCGTACAGCAGCCACTTGTCGGCACGGAAGGGGCGATGAAACCACATCGCGTGGTCGAGACTCGCCATTTGATAGGTTCGCTGATCGAGCGACGAGATGCCGTGTGGCATCGTGATCGTATCGAGAAGCGTCATGTCGGACGCGTACGCGGCGACGTACTGATGGATCAGGGGTGTATCCGGCAGGTCGCCGTCGGCGCGGATCCAGACGAGCTGGTTCGGGGGGCGCTTCTTCGGCGCCAGATAGTCGACACCTTCCACGTAGCGTACGTCGATGGGGCGCTCACGCTCCAGCCAACGTCGAAACTCGCGCGGCGCCTTGTCGAGGAGCGGTCCGACCCGGGTTTTGAAGGTGGGGAGTGTCTCGGGGTCGGGGGCCTCGGGCATCGTGGCTTGATGCTCGACGCCCTCCTCGGGGACCTGAAACGATGCCGAAAGATTGAAGATGGCGTGGCCGCGTTGCACCGCCATGACGCGACGGGTGGTGAAGCTCTTGCCGTCGCGGATTCGATCGACCTGGTAGAGGATCGGAATGGACGGATCGCCGGCGCGCAGGAAATAGGCGTGCAACGAGTGCACGACGCGATCTTCGACGGTGCGGCCCGCCGCGACGAGCGCCTGGCCCGCCACCTGGCCGCCGAACACGCGGATACGATTTTCCTCGGGCGTTCGGCCGCGAAAGGTATTGACCTCGATCTCTTCGAGATCGAGGATCGAGAGCAGGTTGTCGAGGGCGGTCGTCACAGGTTCTTAGATGTACAGTCCGCCGTTCGGTGACAAGACCTGCCCGACGAAATAGCTGGCGTCGTCCGAGGCCAGAAACACGGCGGTCGCCGCAACCTCGGCGGGTGTCCCGAGTCGGCCCGCGGGTGTTTGCGCGATCAGCGACTGCTTCATGGTGTCGGACAAGGCGTCGAGAAGCGGGGTGTCGATGTAGCCCGGCGCGATCGCGTTCACGCGGACGCCCCGGCCGATGACTTCCCTGGCGATCGATTTGGTGAAGCCGATGATGCCGGCCTTTGCCGCCGAGTAGTCGGGCATTGCCATGATGCCGGTCAAGCCGGCGATCGACGCCATGTTGATGATCGAGCCGTGGCGAGCGGGCTCCATGATCTTCAGCGCCTCGCGTGTACAGTGAAACGTACCGTCGAGATGGATGGCGAGGGTGCGACGCCAATGCTCGTCCTGCATCGTCGAGGTCGCCTCGGGGACGTGGTCGGTGCGTCCCGTGGTAACGAGATCGCCGATCATGGCGTCGACATTGGCCCGGACATGGTCTTCCATGACGCCGATACCCGCGTTGTTGACGACAATGTCGAGGCTCTGAAGAGCGCCCATGTGTCGGGTCAGCATTTCGCTGACGGCGCGGCTGTCGGCAACGTCGGCGACGAGCGGGTGTGCCGTGCCGCCGAGTGCGCGGACCTCGTGGACCACTGCGTCCGCGGCCTCCACCCGGAGATCGTTGACGCCGACCGCGCATCCCTCCTTCGCGAAGGCGAGGGCGATGGCGCGACCGAGGCCGGACCCGGCACCCGTGATCAAGGCGACCTTGCTCTTGAGTCTCATGGAACCTCCCTGGTAGATTCGCGAATGGCCGAGGCGATCGCACATCCATCCGACGTTGTCCACATTGTCAGTCACGGTCCGCATTGTCTCGACGGTGTGACGTCGGCCGTCGCGGTCGCCCGCTTCCACGCCGGTCTCGACACGCGGACCCAGTTCGCGAGCAATCCGGAGATCGACGACGTGCTGGGCGCGATTGCTCCACCGCCACGTGGGACGACCGAAGACCTTTGGATCACCGACATCAGCTGGGCGCGTCCGGAGACGGAACTCCATCTGCGCGCCCTTGCCGAAGCGGGAATGCGGATCTTCTGGATCGACCATCACCGCACCGCTATCGAGCGACTACGGCGCGGCGCGGTCGATGTTCCCTTTGCGACCATGGTCGTGGAGGATACCTACGCCGCGGCACGCCTCACGTGGGAACATTTGCGGGATCGTCTCGCGTCCGAAGGGCGAGCCGTGCCGGCGTTCGCGGCGCTCGAACGGCTCGTCATGCTGGCCGACGACAACGATCGCTGGATTCACGCGCTCTCCGGCTCCCGAGAGCTCGCGCTTGCCGTCGGCGCGATGCACGGTCGCACCGCCTATGACAGCTTGCTCACGATCGATGCCGAGGTGACGTACACAGCGGCGATGCAGGAGGCCAACGATAGAGTCCAGGGGGAGGTTGCCGCGACGCACGCGTTGGCGGATCGGACCCGCTGCGATCGGCGTGTGGGCGAGGTCACTGTGTCCGCGGCATGGTGTGTCGGTTATCCGAGTGAGATTGGTGACGCCTGGGGGAGACGCACGCCGGACACGGTCGTTGCACTCTACGATTCCAAGAGCCAGAGCGTGAGCTTTCGGCGCTCGCCGGAGTGTCGGGTCGATCTGTCGCGGCTCGCCGAGTCGTTCGGTGGTGGTGGGCATGCCGCTGCGGCGGGGGCGACAATCCGCGGCCTCGGCGAGCGCGACGCCGAGGCCCTCGCGACGCTCGTCGCTGACGCGATCGTCGCGGCCGGAAACTAGCTCCCTCATGGACGCGGCCCTCAGTACGCTCCGGAAGAAATACGGTAAGGTGCCGCTCGTGCAGCCTGTGCTTCCCGTCGTCGACTTTCCGCCGGTGAGCGGTCGCCGGAAGGGCGAAGTTGCGATGGCGATTCGCCGCCCGGACGACACCATTTTGCTGCAAACGAAGGAATTCTACCCGGCGGGTACGTATCGCTTGCCGACCGGGGGGATCAAAGACGGCGAGGATGTCGAACACGCGCTCCTACGTGAGGTCCACGAGGAGTCCAATCTGAGCGTCGAGATCGAGCGATTTGTCGCCGCGATCGACTATTTGGCCCCCGATCGTCGGGTGACGTTTCGCACCTACCTGTTCCTGTTGCGTGAGACTGGTGGTGAATTGAAGGTCAACGATCCGAAGGAACGCATCTCGGGTTGGGAACAGCGCGACGTCGTCGGGCTTCGCCGTGCGGCCGAGGAACTGCGTGCCATCGACGAAGGCTGGCAGCGCTGGGGGCATTTCCGGGCCCTGGTGCTCGATATTTTGCACGATGCCCTGACCGCCTGACGGCTCGGTGGTTCCGCTAATCCGATCCGGAACAGAAGGTGCGGTAGCGTGTTTGACAGCAGGAAAATCGGCCCTCTATAGTCCGTCGTTGCCCTCCCTACGGTGCTGCGATGGTAGGTGAGCGAAAGGAGTTGCTCAGGATGTCGTTTGCCGATCTTCGTCGTCGCATCTTCGGAGTTGTCCTCGCCGCTGCCGCGTCCCTTCTGGCCGTAAGCCCCAGCATCGCCGATGTTCAGCCGGGCGATGTCGTGACCAAGGCGACGGCTGACAAGGTGAAGGGCCTCGTGTCGGACGGCGTGCAGTATTGCGTCGAGCACGGCATGACCATGAACATCATCCCCTACAAGAAGATTCCGCTCCCCACGCTCTACGAAGAGGCCACCGAGAAGTACGCCTCGCAGGTCAAGCTCATGGACGACAAGACGCTGGGCGGGTATGTCGCTGGGCGCCCGTTTCCGATCGTCGATTTCGAAGACCCGATGGCCGCGACGAAGCTCATGTACAACTTCGAGCGGACCCACTACTTCACCGACGATCTGGCCCTCAACTTGTTCGATGCCGACACGGGTGCGATCGAGACCGATCATGAAGGCAACCGACGCTACAACGTCGAGCGGCACTTCGTGCTCGATTGGCTACGGGTGTTGCAGTTCACGGGTCGGTTGCACGTGCCTCCCATGCCCGCGATCGAGCCCAACGGTGACAGAACATTCCGCAAGGCCGGACTCTACCCTGTCATCGAGCCTTTCGATCTGAAGGGTATCGGCGGGATCAACTATCGCTACATAGACCCGCTTCGTCAGGACGACCTTTGGCTCTACATTCCCAGCTTGCGTCGGGTGCGTCGCCTGTCGAGCGCGCAACGCTCCGAGGCGCTCTTCGGGCAGGACGTGGACGTCGACAGCTACGGGGGCTACGCGGGCCAGATTCCGTGGTTCGACTGGAAGTTTCTCGGCAAGAAGCCGATGCTCGCGTCGCTACACGGTTCCAACATGCCGCCGGTTCCCTGCGAGGACGATGGGCACGTCACATTCTGCGAGAATTGGGAGATGCGGCCCGAGGTCCTGGTCGTCGAGGGGACGCCGAATGCGGCCGCCTACGCGTTCTCGAAGCGTGTGATCTACATCGATCACGAGAGTTTCTTCATCGTCTACTCCGATCTCTACGATCGCGGCGGCGAATTGTGGAAGGTCGTCATGCAGAACATCCGAACGGACAAGCGTCCTAATCCGAAAGTCGCATTCGAGTATGACGCGCCGCGCATGTTCATCTACGGATTCACCATCGTCGACATGCAACTCCAGCACGGGACGCGCGTAGCGATTCCGGGGATGGCCTTCCAAGAGGAGCCCGGATGGTACATCGACGTCGGTGAGAAGTACGGCGGCGAGGAGAGTTGGTTCACGATCGCGGCGCTGATCCGCGGCGGACACTGAGTACGCGGGCGGGCGACGCAGGGCCGTGCCGCCGCAACTGACACATGTCGCGCTACGGGCGAAGGACCTCGAGCGTTCGATCGCATTTTACGAGCGCTACGCGGCGCTGCACGTTTGTCATGATCGGAATGACGACGGCACGCGGGTCGTCTGGCTCGCGGAGCGGCCGGAGGATCCCAACTTCGTGTTCGTGCTGATTCCCATGGCGCATGCCGACGCTGGTCATGCTGGGGTGCATCACTTCGGCTTCGCGATGGCCAGCCGGGAGGAGGTCGACGCCATGGCGGCCATGGCGCGTGCCGACGGGATGTTGCGCGAAGGGCCCAAGGACGCGGGGCCGGTCGTTGGCTACTACTGCATCGTCGAGGACCCCGATGGTAACTGGGTGGAGTTCTCGCACGGGCAATCGATCAACCCTCGCGACGTACGTTCGGAGGTGGCGCAATGAAGGTACGTGCTGCTGTCGCTCACGCCGCGGCACAACCGCTCACCATCGAGACCGTCGAACTCGAGGGGCCGCGTCACGGCGAGGTGCTGATCGAAACACGCGCGACCGGAATCTGTCACACCGACGCGTACACTCTGTCGGGGAAGGACCCGGAAGGCCTCTTCCCGGCGATCCTCGGCCACGAGGGTGCGGGCGTCGTGGTCGATACCGGACCAGGTGTCACCACGGTCGCCAAGGGGGATCACGTGATTCCCACCTATATTCCCGAGTGTCGCCAGTGCAAAGCTTGTCTCAGTCGCAAGACGAATCTGTGTACCGCCATTCGTGCGACGCAGGGCCAGGGGTTGATGCCCGACGGCACGAGTCGTTTCTCGTCCGGGGGGACGATGTTGCATCACTACATGGGGACTTCCACGTTCGCGAGTCACACTGTCGTGCCCGAGATTGCGGTCGCGAAGATTCGCTCGGATGCTCCCTTCGACAAGGTTTGCTACATCGGGTGTGGCGTGACGACCGGCATCGGGGCCGTGATCAACACGGCCAAGGTCGAGCCCGGCGCCACGGTCGTCGTCTTCGGTCTCGGTGGCATCGGCTTGAACGTGTTGCAGGGCGCTCGACTCGCCGGTGCCGGTATGATCGTCGGTGTCGACACCAATCCCGCCAAGCGTTCGTTGGCCGAGAAGTTCGGGATGACGCACTACGTGAACCCCGCCGAGGCTGGCGACGACCTGGTAGCGTATCTGGTCGATCTGACCGGTGGTGGTGCCGACTACAGTTTCGAGTGCATTGGCCGGGTCGAGACGATGCGCCAGGCCCTCGAATGCTGCCATCGAGGGTGGGGTGTCAGCGTGATCATCGGTGTGGCGGCGTCGGGCGAGGAGATTGCCACACGGCCGTTTCAGCTCGTGACCGGCCGCGTGTGGAAGGGCACGGCCTTCGGTGGTGCGCGCGGTCGGACCGACGTGCCGAAGATCGTGGACTGGTACATGGAGGGAAGGATCAACATCGACGACTTGATCACCCACACCATGCCGCTCGACGAGATCAATCGCGGGTTCGACTTGATGCGCGAAGGCGTCTCGATTCGTAGCGTCGTCATCTACTGAGGCGTCGTCGTGAAGATCATCGTTCTGGTGAAGCAGGTCCCCGTTGTTTCCGACCTCGCCTTCGATCCCGAAACACGGACGTTGAAACGCGAAGGCGTTCGTACCGAAGTGAGCGCGTTCGACGTGCGCGCGTTGCTGCGGGCACTCGCGTTGCGTGACGAGCACGGTGGCGAGGTGGTGGCGTTGACCATGGGGCCGCCGCAGGCACGTGAGGCGCTCGACTACTGTTTGGCGCTTGGGGCAGATCGTGGCGTGCATTTGGTCGATCGCGCCTTTGCCGGTGCCGATACGCTCGCGACCGCCCACGCGCTTGCCGCGGCGCTGCGGCGCAAGGCGTTCGATCTCGTCCTGTGCGGGCGCGCGAGTGTCGACGCGGAGACCGGGCAGGTGGGGCCCGAGGTCGCCGAGCTGCTGGATCTTCCGCAAGTGTCGTGTGCGCGTCGGGTCGAGATCGATGCTGCCGCCGGACGCCTTCGCGCTGAGCGCGAAACCGACACGGGTTTCGAGAGCGTCGAGGCGCCGTTGCCGGCGCTCGTCAGCGCGGCTGAGGATCTCGCGGAAGAACGATTCCCACGCCGTGCGGACCGCGAGGCCGCCAAGACGAGGCCGATCGTGGAGGTGACCGCCGCCGAACTCGGCCTGGCGCCGTCTACGCTCGGCGCGGCGGGCTCGCCGACGAGTGTCACGGGTCTCGAGATCATCGATGTGTCACGGGCGGGTCGCATCATCGAGGGCGATCCGGAAGCCGCGGCGCGCGGGCTCGCCGAGTTTCTCAAAGACCGTGGGTTGTTCGCGCCGGTCGGGCCCGCGCCGGTCGCGCTCGGTGCTGTGCGCTCCACTCGACCCGACCCGGCTCGGGCGTTCTGGGTCGTGGTCGAGATGCTCGGCGGCGCCGTGCGGCGAGTTTCGCTCGAACTCCTCGGGAAGGCGGTGGAGTTGGCGGCGACGCGTGGTACCGAGACCGTCGCGGTTCTGATCGGCCACGAGCTTGGCGAGCACGTGGCCGCCCTCGGTCAGGCCGGCGCTGATCGTGTGCTGCTGATCGACGATCCGGCACTGGCTACCTACGGTACGGAGTCGTACGCCAGTGTGCTCAGCGACTTGATCAGCGCGCGTGCACCGGCGGTCGTGCTGGTGCCATCGACGTACGCAGGCCGTGATCTGGCTCCCCGGGTGGCGGCGCGTTTGAGGCTCGGCCTCACGGGCGACTGCATCGATCTCTCGCTCGATGAGGCGGGGCGATTGGTGCAGTGGAAGCCGGCCTTCGGCGGCAACGTCGTGGCGCCGATTCTTTCGAGCACCAGCCCGGAGATGGCAACGGTCCGGCCGGGCATTCTTGGTGCGCCGACGCCGCGCGAGGGCAATCCTATCGTCGAGGCGCTCGGCGTGCCTGCGCTGGCGGTGAGCCGCGTGCGCGTCGTCGGCTTTCGGCCCGCTCCTGGCGCCGAACGTGCCGCCGCGCTCGACGAGGCGGATATCGCGATCGGGGTTGGGCTCGGCATCGGTGGTCCGGAAGGGCTGCCTCAGGTCGAGGCCTTGGCCGCCGCGCTGGGCGGCGCGGCGCTCGCGGCGACCCGTGACGTCACGGACAAGGGCTGGCTACCGCGGCAGCATCAGGTGGGACTGACTGGTCGGGCCATTGCGCCGCGCTTCTACGTGGGCCTCGGCATTCGCGGCGCGTTCGAGCACATGGTGGGGCTTCGTCGGGCGGGTACGATCGTGGCCATCAACAAAAATGCCAAGGCTCCGGTGTTCAAGCAGGCGGACGCCGGTGTCGTCGGCGACTGGCTGGAGATCGTGCGCCCGCTCTGCGCGATTCTAGCTAGGGAGTAGTCGCCAGCGTTGGGACGTCGGGATTAGGGTACCGTCGCAGAGCCGAGTTGGAAGAGGTTCACGAGGTAGAGCGCCACGCCGCTCGTGCCGCTGCCGACGAGGTCGCCATCGGCGATGAAGGCGGTGAAGACCCCGGTACTGTGTGCCGGCTGGGTGATGATCGTGCTTGCTCCGTTCGTTACCTGGTCGATCGTGCCGCGGCGGACGTTCAGGACGAAGAGCTCCGGTCCGCTGCTCCCGAGACCCGCCAGGTCGTCTTCGGAGACGAACGATACCTGCCGTCCGCGCGTCGAGACTGAGGCTTCGCGGCTGGTACCGCCAGCGGCGGCGGTCATCTGCTCGATCGGAAGCGTGAGCCGCCGTTGCATGAAGAGTTGCCGCCCGGTGCTGCTGGTGTTCAAGAGGTCGCTGTCCGAATCGAACACGATCTGGCGACCGTTCCGGGACAAGCTGGGGTTGTGGCCGGAGCCCGGTCCGCTGCTGAAGCGCATGAGAGTGCCGGCTTCGTTGCGAAGGTAGACTTGATTGCCGCTCTCACCGGTACCGAGTAGGTCCGCGTCGGATTCGAACGCGATCGTCTTGCCCGCTTTACTGGTCGAGGCGCTGTGGTTGTTGCCACTCTTGTTGGTGATCTGGGTGAGGCCGGCGTTGCCATTGGCGGCGCACGGATACGGACAGCTCGGGTCGGCGGCGCGGAACTCGACGAGATAGATCTGGCTGCCGGTCTCCCCGGTATTGAAGAAATCCGCCTCGGACTCGAAAACCATCACGCGCCCGACCTCGTCGAGCCGCGCATTCCTGCTGTCGGCCGTTCCCGCGGTGATCGGGGTGAGTGCGCCCGTCTTGCGGTTCACGAAGAAGATCTGGCGTACGCCACCACCATCGAGGCCGTCGTACGCGACCTTTCGTGCACGTCGTGCCGTGGTGGCGTGACTGTAGTCGCCGGGACCACTGGTGACCTGCGTGATCGCGAGGCTACCGTCCCGATTCCGCTGGCGGAGATCGAACACGAAGATCTGGCGGGTCGAGTTGCCGTTGCCGACGATATCGGCATCGCTATCGAAGGACATAAAGCGGAAGCCAGACCAGCTGGGATTGGCAACTGCCCCCGCTCCCGACGTCGGTGTGACCTGGACGAGTGCCGGGGTGCGGCGGTGCAGCGCGTGCGCCGGACCTGGCAATACGAGGCTCACGAGGAGCGCAGCAACGACAGCACGGATCATCAGGAAGGTTCCTCCACGAAAGGGATGCGGTGCCGGTAGCATGCCCCACCGGCGCTGGCCTTGGCAACCCCAGAAGGTGGAAGCTACGGACGCGCGGTAGCTCTATTGCTGGCGGGGGTTGTCGCCGAAATGAGCGTGCACCCACGCGAGCGCGTCGTCACGCGTCCCGAGTGTGCCTTCGAGCTGCTGCTCTTCGACCGCGTGGAGAATCTCGGCGAAGCGCGGCCCCGGAGCGTGGCCGAGCGCGATGAGATCACGACCCGTCAGAAGCGGAGCGGGCCGTATCTCCTCGTTGGAAAGCTCGGCAAGTGCTTGACGGCAGAAATCATAGTACTGTAGGTCGCCGCCGGCCCCCAATGCGTCGAGGCGTGCGACCTCGAGTAGCTCTTCGATGCCATCCTCGCGGAGGAATCGCTTCAGCGTGGCGCGGCGCATTTTGGGCGCGTCCATGAGCCGAAGATGATTGCGTACCAGGTAGGCGACGCGTTCCCAGACGGCGCGACTGCGTTTGAGTCGTCGACAGATGTCGATCGCCATGAGCGCGCCCTGCTCGGAATGGCCGTAGAACGTGATGCGGTCGCCCCGGCGCCCCGCGCACACGGGTTTCGCGACGTCGTGGAGGAGCGCCCCGAACGCGACTGTTTCCGACGGCTCGCGCAGTTGATCGATGACGCGCAGCGTGTGTCGCCAGACGTCGCCCTCCGGGTGGTGCTCCGGCGATTGTTCGACCCCCTCCATGGCCGCGACCTCGGGCAGGATGACTGCCAGAAGGCCGCTGGCGTGCAGAAGCTCGAACCCGCGTGCCGCCGCCCCCTCGGAGAGAATGAGTCGGATCTCCTCGCCGATGCGTTCGAAGGCCATGCGTGTGATGGTGGCGGCGTCGCGGCGGATGACATCCCAGGTGGTTGCTTCGATCTCGAATCCGAGGCGCGCCGCGAGGCGGATCGCCCGCAACATGCGAAGCTTGTCTTCGCTGACGCGCGCTGCTGGATCGCCGATCGCGCGAACGAGGCCGCGGGCAAGATCGTTTCGCCCGTCGACATAGTCGATCACGCGCTCCGCGATCGGGTCGTAGAACATCCCATTGATCGTGAAGTCGCGGCGGGCCGCATCGTCCTCGGCGTTCCCGAAGTGCACGTCGACCGGGTGGCGTGCATCGAGATAGGTGCCGTCGCGACGGAAGGTCGCGACTTCGAGCCGCGCCGAGCCCGCTGGTACGAGGACGACGCCGAATTGCACGCCGACCGGCACACTGCCGCTGAACAGCGCCAGTACCCGTTCCGCGGGCGCGGATGTCGCGACGTCGTAGTCTTTTGGCGTTCGGCCGAGCGCCTCGTCGCGCACGCACCCGCCCGCGAAGAGGGCCTCGTATCCTGCCGCGCGGAGTCGTCGTACGATCTCGAGCGCTCCTGTGCGTTCGTTCTGCGCCATGGTGGAGTCATCGTGGCATCGGCGTACGGGGACCGTCAACGTGGTCGTATGACGGCCAGGCCCCTTCTTGTACAGCTCCCAAGGGCGTGGCATGCGAGAAGCATGCGTCAGTGTATTGGAGTGCTGGTGGCGATCGTGGCGTGCCTCGTCGCTGTTGTGCCTGTGGGGGCGCACGTCGTGGTGCTGCCAGGTGAGAGCGAGGCCGGCGGCTGGGAGCGCTACACCGTGATCGCTCCGACCGAGAAGGCGTCGCCGACCGTGCGTGTCCGGGTCGTGCTGCCGGTCGGCATGGAAGTCGTCGCCGTCGAGTCCAAAGCCGGATGGCAGGGGACGTACAAGCCCTTTCCGGTCGGTGCTGCGACCGTGCAGTGGCAAGCGGAGCCGGGTGAACAGGGAGGACGCATCCCGAAGGGCGAGTTCACGAGTTTCGAATTCTTGGCGTGGAACCCACCGGCTGCCCGCACCGTGTCGTGGGTGGCAACGCAGTGGTACGCGGACGATAGCAGCGACACCTGGGGTGGAGAGGGCGATGCGGCGCACGCCTCCACGACGGTGTTGCGCGCGAGCGCACCGGGCAAAGATCCGCCGAAGCAGCACCGCCACAAACACTGACGTCGCGCGGGTGCCCCGATGAGCCCTCAGCCAGACCTCCGTGCGCTCCCCTCCATCGACGCGTTGCTGAGCACCCCTGAGGCGCAGACGCTGTGCGGACAGGTCGCGCGTGCGTTTCTCACGGGAACGCTTCGGTCCATCCTTGATGAGCATCGACGGGCGCTCCAGAGCGGAGCGCTTGCACGGGTGCCAGTGCCCGATGAGATCATGGCCGAGGCGCGACGTCGTCTCGAGGTCCACGCGCGTCCGGCGCTCACACCGGTCGTCAATGCTACGGGCGTTCTTGTCCATACCAATCTCGGTCGCTCGGTCCTTCCCGAGCCCGTGATCGAGGCGATCGCCGCGGCCGCGCGCGCCCCCGTGGCCCTCGAGTACGACCTCGTTACCGGGGGTCGTGGCGAGCGGGATCGGGTGGTCGAGGAGGATCTCGCCGCGCTCACGGGCGCCGCGGCCGCCACGGTCGTCAACAACAATGCGGCCGCGGTTTTGCTGGTCCTGCACGCGCTCGCGGAGGGCCGAGAGGTGATCGTGTCGCGTGGAGAGCTCGTCGAGATCGGCGGCTCCTTCCGCCTGCCCGACGTGCTCGCCAAAAGCGGTGCGCGTCTCCGCGAAGTGGGCACGACGAATCGCACTCATCTTCGTGACTACGAGCAGGCGATCGGTCCCGACACGGCGCTGCTCATGAAGGTTCATACGAGCAACTACAAGGTCGTGGGCTTTACCCGTGCTGTGGCCATTGACGATCTCGTGGCACTCGGTCGTGCGCGGCACCTACCCGTCGTCGAAGATCTGGGGAGTGGCGCCCTCGTAGATCTCGCTGGTTTCGTCAACGAGGCGACACCCGGGCAGGGGCTCGGGGCAGAGCCCGTCGTGCGTACCCGCGTTGCGGCCGGCGTCGACGTCCTCACCTTCAGCGGCGACAAGCTACTCGGTGGCCCGCAGGCCGGTGTCATCGTCGGGCGCGCCGATTTGATTGATCGAATTCGGGCGAACCCACTGCGGCGCGCACTTCGGCCAGGCAAGCTCGCGCTCGCAGGTCTGGCGGCGACACTGCGGCTGTACCGGGCGGCGCCCGATGTCTCGGCGGTGTTTCCCTTGCTTCGTGCGGTGGCACGGTCGCTCGAGTCGATCGAGGAGACGACCTACGAGGCGGCGGAGCTCTTGCGCGCCGCGCTCGGTCCCGACTATCGCATCGCGTTGGTCGAAAGCGAGTGCGAGATCGGCAGCGGCGCCCTTCCCGAAGCCGTGCTTCCCAGCCGTGCCATCGCGATCACGCACGTCAGCGATGGGCCGGACCGGGTCGCGCGCCGTTTTCGCGAGGCGTGGCCACCCATCATCGGGCGCATCCACGACGGTGCGTTCCTGCTCGACATGCGTGCCATCACCGACCCATCGGCGGTCGTGCCGCGTCTGCCGGGCTGACGCATGGTCGCGGCAGCGATCCCGCACGCGGTCATCGGGACCGCGGGCCACATCGACCACGGCAAGACGGCGCTGGTCAAAGCCCTCACCGGTGCCGACACCGACCGTCTCAAAGAGGAGAAGGCCCGCGGTATCTCGATCGATCTCGGCTTCGCGGAGTTAACGATCGGCGATCGCTCGGTTGGGGTCGTCGACGTGCCCGGGCACGAGCGCTTCATCCGGAACATGCTTGCGGGTGCGCACGCCCTCGATCTGGTCTTGTTCACGGTCGCGGCGGACGACGGCGTCATGCCGCAAACCGAGGAGCACCTCGATATTCTGCACTTGCTCGGTGTCACGCGTGGGATCATCGCGGTGACGAAGGCCGACCTGGTGGATCCTGCGCGCTTGGCCGAGGTGCACGAGGAGATCGAGATTCTGCTCGCCGGCACGCGTCTCGAAGGCGCGCCCATCGTCTCCGTCTCGAGTGTGACCGGCGCAGGTCTTGCCGAGCTTCGCGGACTGATCGCGCGTGGGTTGGCGACGCTGAGCGCGCCGCCTCCGGGGTCCAGCGCCGGGGCGTTCCGATTGCCAGTGGACCGCGCCTTCGCGCTCAAAGGGCACGGTATGGTCGTGACTGGCACGGCGCTCCGGGGCGACGTGGCGACGGGGGCGGAGGTCAGAATCCTTCCGGGCGGCGAGCGCGCACGGGTGCGGAGCGTCGAGGTGCACGGCGTGGCGGTCGAGCGGGCCGGGCGGGGGCAGCGCATCGCGCTGAACCTCGTTGGGGCCGAGCGGGCGATGGTGAGGCGCGGCGACGTCGTGTGTGCGTCCGAGCTGACGCTGATCACCGACCGTCTGGACGCGTGGATCGAGTTGCGGCCAGCCGCGCGGAACGGCCTTCGCGATCATGCGCGCGTTCGCGTGCATCTAGGAACGGCCGAGCGTCTCGGGAAGCTCATCCTGCTCGACGGCGCACGGACGCTCCCCGCGAAGACGAGTGCGTACGTGCAGATCGTGCTCGAGCACCCGGTGGTCGCGCTCCGCGGCGATCGCTTCGTGCTCCGGAGCGAGAATGCGCGGGCAACGATCGGCGGTGGTGAAGTCGTGCTACCGGTGAGCGAACGCCACCGTCATCGCGGTCGGGCCCTGGTCGCACGACTCGAGACCGTGCGCACGGGTGCGCTCGACGCCGTGGTGGCGGAAGCGCTCGATCTCGCCCAGGCGTTCGCACTCTCGGTCGATGCGGTGGCGGAGAGTCTCGCAATCGATGCGCGTGCGGTGCGGAGCGCGCTCGCCGTCGCGCCCCGGGCCGTCGGACTGGCGACCGGCACCGGCGACGAGGTGTTCACGACGGTCGCGAAGTGGGACATTTTGCGCGAGGGCGTACGGAGAGTCGTTGCGCGTTTTCACGACGAGCATCCACTCGCGGCCGGAGTCGAGATGGAGGCGATACGGACACAGCTGCCGTACGCGGTCGACGCCAAGCTCTTCCGTGCGGTGGTCGAGCGGCTGGCCGCCGAGCGTATCGTCGAGCGTCGCGACAATCTGCTCGTCGCGCCCGATCATCGCGTCGCATTGGCCGCGGCTGATCGTGAGGCGGGCGCGCGCGCGTGTGCGGCGCTCGTGGCCGCGGGGCTGACTCCGCCCGACCTGGCGTCGCTTGCGACGACGGTTGCCGTGTCGCGTCAGCGGCTGGTCGATATTTTTGGCGTGCTGGAGTCGCAGGGGCAGGTTGTGCGCGTCGGTGCCGATCTGTTCTATGCCGCGGAGGCGATCGCCGCGGCGCGTAGTGCCCTGGGACAGTATCTGGCGACCCATGCGGCAATTACCGCTGCCGAGTATCGCGACCACCTCGGTGTCAGCAGGAAGTTCAGTATCGCGCTGCTCGACTACTTCGACCGTACCGGCGTCACCCTGCGGGTCGGTGACAGCCGCAAGCTCCGGTAGCGCTAGTGCCCGCCCCTACGTTGCAGGGCAGGATTCGCTTCGGGGATGGGAGCGGCGGCGACCGCCTCCTCATCGAGCGCAAGGCGACCTTCGCGCTTGATCTCCTCGAGGCGCTCGGCCAGGACCGCTTGTCGGCGCTCACTGAGCACGCCGACCCGAATTCTGTCCTTGACCTGTTCGAAGCTTTTCACGGTTCCACTTCGTATCTCGATGAGCATGATGATGTGGTACCCAAAGGGGGTCTTGACGACATCACTGATGCTTCCCGGCTCGCTGAGTGCGAAGACCGCACGTTCGAACTCGGCGACCATTCTTCCCTGGCCGAAGAAGCCGAGGTCGCCGCCGCGCGGCTTGCTCGTGTGATCGAGCGAGTACTCCTTGGCGAGCGTCTCGAACTGGTCGGGGTCGGCAACGATCTTCGCGTGGAGCTTCGTGGCGAGTGCCTCGTCTTTGACCAGAAGGTGACGCGCGCGTACCTGCCCCCCAGAGTAGAGACGTTTGTTGGCTTCGTAGAGCGCGCGGAGCTCATCGTCCTCGACCGGGTCCGGCTCCCGTAGGTCTTCCATGACGCGCTGCAGGACCAGGCTCTGCTCCAGATCGGCAACCTGGCGAGCGATGTCGGGGTCGCGGTCGTAGCCAAGCTCGCGGCCACGGCGGACGAGTAGGGCGTTTGTTGCCTGGGCTTCGACGAACTGCCGTTTCGTCTCGGGATTCTGCAGCGACTTGAGCGTCCGTGCCGTCATGCGCTCGGCCAGGCGCCGAAACTCAGCGCTGGTGAAGGTTCCGCCGTCGTAGGTCGCGAGCGCGCGGCCCTCCTCGGCAGTCGGGCTGCGCGGGCCATCCTCGGGGCTCGTGCAGGCGATGGCCGCGAGCAAGGCGGAAATCAGAACTCCAGGCGCTCGTCGCACGGCCGCAGACTGTAGGAGCGCCCTCCCTGCAAGTCAATTGCGGTTCGTATCTGACGGCGTCGCGCCGCACGCTCGCTGGCCGCCTGTGCGGGGGCTTGAACTGGCAACACCGCGCGGGTAAACGACCCACCTACCCCCTACAAGGAGGATCCTGAATCATGGAGCAGATGCTGGAACAGGCCGAAGCTGTCCTCCGATTCTCTGGCGAACTACAGCGGCGAATGTCGGAAGTCGGCGTCGAAGGTGTTGGCGGTGTGATGAGCCTCTACGCGCAGCTCCGGAGTGCGCTCGAGAAGGTGTCGCACGACGAGCTGGATTGGGCGGGCGCCGAGGTGAGTCGCGTCGTCGAGAGCTTGAACAAGCTCAACGACGAGCTCGGGCGTTTGAAATCTCTCAAGACGTCTCTCGAGAGTCCTCACTAGGCCATCGCGCTGACTGCGCGCTCGGGCGCGCAGTCCAGTGCCGGAACGCGACGAACATCAACGCGCCGATCGCGGCGCCGAACGTATCGAGTGCTACGTCCAGTGTTGAGCCGCCACGGCTCGGGACGAAGAACTGGTGCAGCTCATCGGCGGCGGCAAAAAGCCCGCACATGCCGACGGCGAGCAGTCCAGTCGCCGCGGGCACAGGCATACGCGGTATTGCCAGCGCCCGCACGAGCAGCAGCGCAAGGACGCAGTATTCGATGAAATGCGCGCTCTTCCGAACGACCGCATGCCAGAAGCGAAACCCCTCCGGCGAGAGATCGCCGAAGAGGAGTCGCAACAGGGGATCGATGTAGTTGTGGGTCGAACGCGCGGAGAAGGCATCGCCCGAGAACCACGAGATGAACCCCGCCCAGACGATGACCGGCACCCATTGCCGCCATCGGCTACTCGCGGGGGGGCGTGCTTCTACCGCCGATTCAGACGATCTCGGTGATGGCCCGCTGGGCAACCTCCAGCACCTCTTCTCCGTACTCGGCATCGATGAAGTCCTCGAGCTTTGGCCGTTGGCTCACATACGTCTTCTCGCTGCCGGCTTCAGCCTCCTGGCCGCTGAGATTCGTGCCGGACATCAGATCGAGAAACGCGAGCGTGCCCTTACAGTCTTCCTTGCCCCAGTCGCGGTCGAGCTTCTGGTCGACGGCCAAGCGCAGCACCAGATAGCAAAGGCGGTAGCGCATCTCTTCGGTCAGTTCCATGATCTCTTCCTTTCTAACCTAGCTCTGAAGCTCCATTGCCATGACGTAATCATACTTGCTTCGGTCGAGCGCGCCTTCCACCGATCGTCCGTTGATGATCAGGGTGGGGGTCGATTGGACACCGAGTTCTGCGCCGGCGGCCGCGTCGGCGAGAATCAGCTCGCGGTTCGATGGATCGTCGAGGCAGGCGGCGAACTCGTCGGTATCGATGCCGAGATCGGTCGCCATGCTGATCAGCATCGGGCGCGCTAGGTCGCCCTGCGCGTCGAACAGCCGGTCGTGGTACCTCCAGAACTCGCCCGCACGCGCCGCGCATTCGGCCGCGATCGCGGCCAGGCACGCTGTTTCGTGCATTCGGCCTGTCACCTGAGGATTGCACGCCGAGTCGAGTGGGTAGTGGTGAAAGACCACCCGTGTCTGGCCGGGATACCGGCGTTCGAGGTCACGCAGGTCGCGAAAGGCCTTGGCGCAGAACGTGCATTCGAAGTCGGAGAACTCGACGATGGTGATGGGGGCATCGGCGGGGCCCTTCGCGTGCCGCGCGTCCGGGAGCGGTCCGACACGCTCCAGGCCCGAGTACCAGAGAAAGAACTCCGGATCGCGTTCGCGCACATCGGCAACGCTGAGGGGGCCGGTGCCCGGAAGCACGTTGAACTGTGCCGAGGCGACGACCGCCAGGCTCGCCGCAATGGCCCCCGCGCCGGCGAGGGCTCTCCCCGACGTGATGAGGGGTCCGGCGGCGCCGAGCCGCGCCTCCGCGACCTTCCATGCGAGCACCGCGATGAGGGGGCTCAGGACGTACATGCCGGCGCAGAGGAGACAGAAGGCTCCTATCGTGGAGGTTGCGACGAGCGCCATGTAGAGGCTGAACACGAGCGTCCAGGCCCCAAGGAACGCCAGGGCGAGAGCTGACTGGAGACGTGCTGGGCTGCCAGGTCGTCCCCGGAACCCCACCAGTGCGGCAATGGCACCGTCCTTGGCCAGTGCCCAGAGCGAGATCGGGATCCCGAAAAGCATCGCAAACTGGCTCCCGAGCACTGCGTCGCAGTTGATCGAGCTGTTGACGTTGCAGAAGCTCGTGTACGAGCCGTCGCCCCCGCTCAGCTGCGCATGGACATACAGCTGCACGAGCGCGATCAAGGCGTCGAGGCCTAGAGCCACGAGCAGCCCTCGGCTGAGTGCGGTCGAGCGTCCGCCGTTGCCAGATCCCGGATTCGCCGGGCGGCGCTCCTGCGCGTGGTGCTTGGTCGCCCCCCTGCGTGCCATGCGGCGCGCATCTTATCGGCGGGTTGTAGGGGATTCAATTGCGGTCAGTTAGACCAGCCCGAGCGGACCGTAGTGTCGCCTTGGCGCCGAGTGAAAGGCCGCGGCCGAGCGCTACGCCGCGACGTCCAGCGCTCCCCGCCCGATGAGCGGGGGGCGAAGACCTCGCTAACCCCGGGCCTTTACGAGGAGATTTCTGCACTCCTCCGGATCGGAATACCTTTCCAGATCAGCTGCTTGACACCGCTTTCGACTGCGTGCGACGCTCTGAGGTGGCGGCCGCAGAAGTGCCGGAGGATCCCAGGGCGGGCGTCGCAGACGAAGGAGGATTTATGCGTCACGCGCACGGAATTCAGTACGCCTTGCTCGGCGTCGTGTCGCGCAACCCCGAGGGGGTGCACGGGTACGCTTTGAAGCGCCAATGCGAGCGATTTCTCGGCAGCTTCTGGCAGCTGAACTTTGGTGAGATCTACCGGGTGCTCGATAAGCTCGCTGACGAGGGGCAGATCGAGCAGATGGCTGGCGAGTCCAGTCGCAAGGTCTACCGAATTACGGAGCGCGGAAGGCAGAATCTCGACGATTTCATCCTGACGCCGCCCACGGACGCGCCCCGGCCACTTCGCCAAGAACTGGCGGTCAAGCTGCTCTTCGCATCGGCAGAGCAGATGACCGACGTGCTGCAGATGATCAATCACCAGCGCGAAGCCTACATGACGCAACTCCATCAACTGGGTGCGCAGCGTCGGAAGATCAGGTGCCTGCCGATGGACAGTTTTGTCACCGGGTTGCTGATCGATGGTGCCGAGCTGCAGGTGCGTGCCGAGCTCACGTGGCTCGATGATGTCACCACCAAGCTGCAAGAGCGATTTGGAGCGGAGTCCTCTGCGTGATCGAGTTCCAGAGCGTCAGCAAGGTCTTCGGCAGTGGGCCGACGGCCGTCCGCTCGGTGGACGACTTGTCGTTCCGGATTCCGAAGGGGGCCTTCTGGGCGCTCATGGGGCCAAGCGGTTCGGGCAAGAGCACGGTGCTCCACCTGATCGCGGGCCTCACCCCGCCGTCGAGCGGTAGCGTACAGGTCGAAGGCGTCGACATCGCCCGCATGAGTTCGTCCGAATCGGCGGCTCTGCGTCGTCGTCGTGTCGGGTACGTGTTGCAGACCTTCAATCTGCTTCCGTTCCTCACGGCCGAGGAGAATGTCGGCATGCCGCTCGTGCTCGACGGCGTGCGTCAGCGCGAGGTGGATACGAGAGTGCAGCGGGCGCTCGAGATGGTGAACATGTCGCACCGCGCGGCGCACCACCCGATGCATCTCTCGGGAGGGGAGCAGCAGCGTATCGCCATCGCGCGGGCCCTGGTCATCGAGCCGGCCATCATCCTCGCGGACGAGCCCACGGGCAATCTCGATCGCGCGGGTGGCCGCGCGGTCATGGATCTCATTCAGGAGGTCAACGAGCGGACACAGGTCACCGTCCTGCTCGTGACCCACGATCCGGTTTTCGCCGCCTACGGGCAGCGAGTCCTGCGCCTCGTCGACGGGCGCTTGCAGCAGGACATGACGCTTCCGGACAAGCCACCGGCGCTCGATCTCGGAGTCGCGGGGTAGTCCGCCCGCGCACTTGTTCCGTCTTCTTCGCCAGGTCAGTGTTCCCCAGCTCCGTGCCAGCTGGGGCCGGACGGCGCTCGTCGTAAGCGGCGTGGCGACCGGGGTCGCGCTCATCGTCGCCATCAACATCATCAACACGAGCGTGCTCGTGAATTTTCGCCGGACGATCGAGCTGATCGCGGGACCTGCGGCCCTGGAGGTAACGCTCGGCGTCGGCGAGGTAGGCTTTCCGGAAAGTACGATCGCGGTCGTGCAAGAGGATCCCGACGTCGTGGCCGCGGTGCCGCTCGTGCGCGGAACGATCGCACTCGCGCGTGATCCTTCCGACACGCTGCAGCTCTTCGGCGCCGATTTCATGGCCGAGCGTGACTTGGAACGTTACAGCGTTCGCACGGCGACGACGCGGCGCGACCTCCTGCGCACGATGGAGAACCCACGCTCGGTATTGGTGACGACGAGCTTCGCCAGTGCGGCCGGTGTCGATGTCGGCGATCCTGTTGATTTCTCCGTTCCGGATGGCGTGGTCGCGTTGACGATCGGTGGCCTCCTCGAGCCCGAGGGCCTGGCGGCGGCGCTGGGAGGCCAGCTTGCGGTGATGGATCTCCCGGCCGCCCAGATCCTTCTCGGGAAGGTCGATCTCATCGATCAGATCGACATCGTCCTACGGCAGGACGCCGACGTCGCGGCGGTGCGGACACGGCTCGAGAAGACGCTACCAAGTGTGCTGCGCGTGGTTCGCCCGGTGCAGCGGGGTCGACAGTACGAGGGGGTGCTCGCGTCGTTCCAGGCGATGTTGACGGGGCTCAGTACCCTCTGCCTCGTCACGGGGCTCTTCATTATCTTCAATACGACGTCGACGGCCGCGATCCAGCGCGGCACGTCGATGGGTCGATTGCGGTTGATCGGTGCCGAGCCCGCACGGCTGTTCCGGCTGCTGATGATCGAAGCCCTGGTGCTCGGGTGTGTGGGGGCGCTCTGCGGGATCGCCATCGGAGTTCCGCTGGCGTGGTTGTTGTCGGGGACGATCACGGATTCGATGGGAGTCATTTTCCAACTCGATTTTTCGATGGAGCACCTCGCGCTCCAGCCCGGGCAGCCGGTGCTGATCGGCATCGTGGGAGTGCTGGTCTCGTTGTTTGCCTCGTATTTCGCGGCGCGGCGTCTGGCACAGCTCGACCCGTTGGACGCCGCGCGGGCGAGCCTGCCGGTGTACCTGGATACGCAGCGTCCGCGTCCGTTGCTGCGCTGGTGGCTCGTGCTCCTTGGCTGCAGCGCCGTTGCGTTCTTCCTGGAAGATCATCTGAAATCGATTGCGTGGGGGAACTTCGGCTCGACCCTGTGGAACGCCTCGGTCATCGTCGTGGCGATACCCCTCGTTCAGCGACTGTCCGGGCCGCTGTCGCGATTGCTGCCACACTGGTTCGGTGCGGGCGGTAGCGTTGCGGCCGGTAGCATGTTTCGCGCCACCGCGCGCACCGGCGTGACCGTCGCGGCCATCGGTCTCGCGGTGGCCGTTGCCATCTTGCTCTCTTCGCTCGTGCTCAGTTGCCGGGAGTCGTTGCGCAGCTACTTTGGGGGCTTTCTCGCGGCGGACCTCGTTGTGAGCGCGGTTTCGACGGAGGGAGGGTGGCTCGAGACCCCGTTGCCCGATCGTGTTGGGGCGGAACTCACGGAGATCGATGGCATCTTGAGCGTGGCCCTTGGGCGTATCGTGAGCGGGCAGCCCTATGGCGAGCATCGCATTGGCCTGCTCGGACTCGACGACGCTTCTTTCGCGCCCGAGCGTGCGCCGGCCGGGTGGTACCGCGAGGGGAGCGCCGAGCAGGCGGGTCGGGTGATTCGCGCTGGCGAGGGCGCGTCGGTCTCGGTCAGTCTTTCCGACCGCTTCGATCTCCACGTGGGCGATTCCGTCGAGCTCGAGAGCCCCACGGGTATCGTCATCCTGCCGATCGTCGGGGTCGTTCCCGACTACGTTTCGGACCGTGGAAGCGTGATCCTGAGTCGCCGTCTCCTGGTCGAGCGGTGGGAGGACAGGACGATCAATCGGGCGCACGTGATGCTCGAGCCAGGCGCGAGCCTGGAAACCGTTCGGAGCGAGATCACGCAGCGCTTAGGCGACCGCTACCGGCTGAAGGTCCTCGCCCTCAGCGAGTTGCTCGACTACCACACTGCTCTCATCGATCGCGCCTTCGCGCCGATGAACTCTGTGCAACTCCTGATCATCATTGTGACGATTGCCGGTATCTTCGACCTGTTGCTGGCCCGGATCCTCGAGCGCCGACGCGAATTGGCCCTCTGGCGCGTCATCGGGGCCGACGACGGGGCCGTCCGGCGCTCGCTGGTGGTCGAGTCGGGGACGATCGGGGCGATCGGGACGGTGCTTGGAATCGCGGTAGGGGGGGTGACCGCCTGGATCTGGATCGGCGTTCACTTTCGCCAGCTCCTTGGCTACTATGTGGAGTATCATTTCGCCTTTGGAGCGACCCTCTGGTACGTCGTCCTCGTCCTCGTGACGACCATGCTGGCGGGATATGCTGCGGCCGCGCAGGCGACCAGGCAATCGGTGCTCCAGGGCATCCAGACGGAGTAGCAGTGAGACCCCCCAGATGATTGGCATCCGCATAGCGGGAACGGGCGTGCACTTGCCTGGGGCCCCGATCGTCAACGACCGCCTGCGCGCGGCGTTGCGGCGCGACCCGGATGGATTGAGCGAGGACATGCAGGAGCGCATCCTCGCTGAGACGGGAATCACGACCCGGCACGCGGCGTTCGATCTCGACGATCCAACCGAGCGGGCGTCGAACGCGGCGATGGCCACCGCGGCGGGCCGCCAGGCGCTGGCGGCGGCCGGCTGGGAGCCGGACGATGTCGAGATGTTGGTCGTCACGACCGTCATTCCCGATCATCTGATGCCACCGACCAGCACCATCGTGCAGGAAGCACTTGGCATCGCGCGGTGTACCGAGCTCGAGATTTCGGCGAACTGTACGGCGCCGACCAAGGGGCTCATGGTGGCGGCGAGCCAACTCCAACTCGGCAACTGCGAGCGGGCCCTGGTTTGCTTCTCGCAGTCGGTCGCGTTTCTCGGCATGCCGCCCTGGACGAATCCAGCGGAGATGACCGCAGATCAGGGACATTTGCGCTGGGTGCTGTCCGATGGCGCTGCCGCGCTTGCGCTCGAGCGTGGTTGGCCCGACATCGACCTCCGTATCCGCCTCGACTCGACCGGCCCTGGTAAGCGGTCGGGGATGTCACTTCCGCTCGGTGCGGCGACGCCGGATCTCCGCGCCGCGCTCGCCCGGGGCCAGCAGCACGTGACGCAGGAGATGCGCTACGTACTGAAGGAGGGGGTGCGATCAACGATCGAGGGCCTTGGACGGATGTTTCGGGAGTTCGAGCTCGATCCTGCGACGATAGATCACTTTATTCCGTCGGTGTCGTCGCTGCAGTTGGAGCGCCGCCTGCAGCCCATGTTTGCCGAGAGACTCGGCATCCCCGAGGCGGCGTGGCGTACGAACTTCACGCGCGTTGGCTACGTCGGGAGTGTGGCGGTACCAATCGTGCTCGACGAGTTGGCGCGTGCGGGGCGGCTTCGGCCCGGCGATCGCATCGTCACCGTGGCAGAAGAGTCGAGCAAGTGGATGTTCGCGGGCACGACGTTTCGCTGGAATCCGTAGCGCCGCCACCCGGAGGGGACGCGTTTGTCAGTCGCCTCTCGCCATTCCCCAGATGAGGATACGTTTGAAGGGGAAGAAGTGCGGTCGGGACGGGCCGAGGCGCTCGACGAGCGCTGTCCGATAACGTTGACGGAACTCGTCGAAGACCGTTGGATCGAGACGGCGCTCGTAGGCTGTGAGGAGCGTTCCCTCTACCCAGCGTGCGACGTCGGTAGCCTCCGCGAGCCAGTGTCCGTAGACCTCGAGCCGGACCCGCTGCTCCCGGTAGCCCAGCCGCGCCAGTAGTGCGGCATACGCTTCGGGCACGAGGACCCTTGCGGCCGCGTGCTCATAGCCGCCAAGGGCGTCGCGGAAGGGGGGTGCGCGGGCGATCTCGGTGGCGACGGTGTGCGAGGCGTGATCGTAGTTGGCGGGTACCTGCACCGCGAGTTGTCCCGCGGGCGCCAGCGCCTTCGTCAGTCGTGTGAGCAGCGCCTCGTGGTGCTGGTCGACCCATTGTAGCGCGGCATTCGAGAAGATCAGATCGTAGGTCTCGGCGGGCGTCCACGTTTCGACATTCTGGTGCTGGAAATGGAGGCCAGGGGTGGTGAGGCGTGCACTCTTGGCAAGCATGGACTCCGAGCTGTCGATGCCCAGCGTGGTCTCGGCCTGGAGCGTTCGGTGGAGGTACCGCGTGAGTTGTCCCGTCCCGCAGCCGAGATCGAGGACGCGCATCGCCGGCCGGCGACGGATCTCCGCGACAAGGTCGAAGAAGGGAGCGCTACGCTCACTGCGAAAGCGGTCGTAGCGATCAGGGTTCCAAGCGTCGTCGGTCATGGGATCATGCCCTGACGCGAAAGGGGGGAACCGCGTCCTGCGGTTCCCCCCTTTCGCGTGGTGCGATGCAACCGGACAGGCGCCCCGCGTCCGTGCGTGGCGCCTGTCCGTGGCTCAGAACTGATAGGTCAGCCGGATCGCGGTCTCCGAGCGGCCGCGTTGCGAGCCGAGGAGCCAGGGGTCGAAGACACCCTTCTGGACGTCGGATTGGCCGGGGATGAAGATCCGCTCGCTGATGTCGACGATGAAATTCGGCGACACCACCCATTGCAGGTTGAAGAACGGATACAGACTGTGGCTGTTGATCGGGTCGTAGATGATCCCGCCGAGTGGGACGACGGAGCCTCCCTTGTAGAACGTGAACGCCACCAACGTGATCAGCATCTCCCAGCTACGGACGTCGTCGCGGAAGTTGCCGTTGCCGTTCGGGTCGGTACAGGGGGTGGAGTTGTCGCTGCCGCAGAACGGCCGCCCCCGGATACCCGCCGTCGGCAGGTCGGTCGCGCTGACCAGGGTATCCTCGTTGTTCATGATGTGGTGGATGAACCACTGGCCCGTGATGAAGAAGGTGGTCTTCTTGTTGAGCGACCGGATCCAGGTGGGGCGGTCGAAGGCGATCATGCCCTTCCAGTAGTCCTTGCGGGTCGTCCCTGGGAGCAAGGGCGCGAACGTCGTCGTCTTGTCGCGGTCGAGCATTGGGATGCCGAAGTCGTAGACGGTTTCCATCCGGAAGATCGTCTGCGTCCAGTTGCCCTCGAAGTAGTTGGCCGAAAGACCGATCGTGTGGATGTAGGGCGTGATGTACTCGACGGGTAGCGTGCCGCGTGAGACCAGCTGCTGGGTGAGAATCTGACCCGGGATGTCGTCCGCGATGCCGCGCACGGGAGCGAACGGCGTGCCGTCGTCGCCCGACCAGCGCTGGTAGAAGTAGTGGATGCCGATCTGCAGCCCGTTCTGGAACATGCCGGATGCGCGTACGCCCACTTGGCTGTTCTCGATCGGATTTCTCGAGTAATCGCCCTGATTGAAGAGCTTGCTCTTGTGGAGTCGCTCGATGCCGGTGAACGGAGCGAAGAACGCGCCGTCCTCACGATTGGTGAGCGGGTTCGGGATGCGCAGGCCCCAGGGGCGCGGGAGAAAACCCACCTTGACGGGTCGCCAGTCGCCCGGGTTCCAGTACGCTTCGGCAAACACGTTCGACATGTTCCCGATGCTGCCGATGTCCCACAGGCCCTTCACCATCCAGAGGGGAATGCGGAGATCGTCCCACCCGAACGACGGCGGCGGAATCTCCATGATGTAGTGCCAGGTGGTGTCGAGCGGGTTGGCGCGGTCGAGCATGCGGAAGTTGTCGGCCTCGCCCCAGATGATCTGCTGCTTTCCAAGGCGCAGGCTGAGCGGAATGTCTTTGAACTTCAGGTCGACGTAGAGCTCACGGAGGACGTTCTCGAACTTGAGGGCGTCGCGCGTGTCATTGTCGAGGTCGCCGAGATCGCGCTTGCCGATGCGGCTCGGCTTCCGGCCCCGGAAATCGCGCTCACGTAGCGTCGGCTGGATATCGTAGATGCTGTCGTAGACGCCCCGGTACAGCAGGAAGAGCTTGGAACTCTTGATGAAGGGGAGTTCGAAGCGCTCCATCAGCTTCCCCTTCTCGAACCAGTCCCAGTCGACCCGGAACCGCATCGTGTTCCGTTGCTGAATGAAGTGGAACTCGTCGATGTCCGGGTTTCTGACGATGTTCTGAGACTGCAGATTCCCGGAGAGTTCGAGCGGGCCGTATTTCATGGTCGCGTGAGCGACGCCCGATCCGAGAAGTAGTAACGTGAAGGCGCATGCGACCGTCTGTTGCCAGCGCGGCATCTGCCGCCGACCAGTGTTGCCCGTCATAACCCCTCCTAAGTTCTGCGTGCCTCCGCCCCCGCGACGCGAGGGCGGAGGAGGGGCACGCCGGTAAGCGTGTCCCTCCTCACCTGAGAATTGAACAGACCGTTACATGTGTTAGCGCGGCGTCCGTACGCTCCGGCCCCTGAGTTGTACGAGGCCTGGTCCGGGAAGTCCCGCCGTGGTGTTGATGGCGGCGGCCCGGGTTGATGGGACGCAAAAGAAGGACACGAGCGTGCCTTCTTCACCGGGCACGGCGCACTCTCCCGTGGCCGAGATGTTGTTCCCAAAGCACGGGCGGTTCTTTGCAATGCAGTTGCCCGAGCCGGGGAAGGTGTCTTCGCAATCCTCAGACCCCAACTCAAGACGACAGGAGCGGAATCGCTCGTTTGCGCACAGCCCGTCCGGGTCGTTCGCCAGGCATTCGCCGTTGGTGCAGATGCCGTCGATGCAGGCATTCGGCTGGATCTGGTTCGGGCAGTAGCAGGTCCCCGGGGGGAAGAACGACGAGGCGCAGTCGATGCTCGAATCGACGGAGATCGATCCCGTCGTCGCTGGCGAGAGATTGATCTCGAGTTCGCCGACGCTGCTGCCGCTTGGCGGACAATCGAGCGAGGTGTCGCCGAAGTTTGGATCGCTCGCGCCCGCGTCGCATGCCGCCCCATCGTTGTCGCCACCGTCGCAGGTGCCGTTTTTGACGCCGTCGTTGAATTCGTCGTCCCCGGCGCAGATCGGGCAGGGCTTCGCGATGTCTTGCACCAGGAAGACCTGCGACTCGAGAAGCACGTCGGTCGTGCCGCAGCCATCCGCGCAGGTGTAGGTGCCGCTTACGGCCTCGCGGAAGACGTTGAGGACGCAGACCGGGACGCCGCCCGACGAGAGCGGCAACGGCGCGCCAAAGAGCTCGTCGACGAGTGAGGAGCCATCGACCTCGCAGGTCTCTCCATCGGCGCAGTTGAGGTCGACCGTGACCGATACTTCAGAGGGGGTTTCGTTGTCGTGCGCAATGCCGGTCCAGCCGGTGTCGAGATCGCCGCCCGCGCCGCTGATGACCGTGAGCTGACTGTCCGCGGCGCAGGTGGGGTCGCCACCGCCACCGTCGTCGGTGGGTGTCGGGACGGGATCGGACGGTGTCTGGGTCGCTTCGACGATCGGCGTTGTCGTTGGAACCGGGGTGACGGTCCGCGCGGGTGTCGGATCGACGGATCCCCCATCGTCGTTGTCGTCGTTGTCCGAGCCACATCCGCCCATGGCCAACCCCGCAACGAGCGTGAGCGCCACCAACCAGTTGCCTCTTGTCATCGTACGATCTCCTTCTGAATCTGACCCGCGTAGATGGTGCTTCGGGTCAGTAGCAAATGCCCGTTTTTCCTGTCAAGGAACGGGCGGTTTCCCCCCTCGAGTATCGGTCGCGCACATTGCGTGGCGCAACTCGCAGGCGGGAACACTATTCCGCTGCGGAATGACACAGCCCGGCAATCTTTCAATTTCCGACCGCGTGTGCTTTGACAGACCGATTCGTAATGTGGACCCGTAGCCGGTTGGTAGAGAGGCGGAGGGCGCGAGTGGGCGCACTCCCGAGGGGAGTTCGGGCCTTGGGGCCAACGAGGTCGTTCATGACGCGTCCCACCGTCGTTTCGGCGTCCTCGCCGGCGCATCGATTCGCGCATGGCGTGGCGCTCGCTCTGGTATTGGGGTTAGTCCTCGGTACCGCGGGTACGCTTCGTGCCGAGAACATGGTCCGCAACGGCGACCTCAGCCAGGGCGCCGGCACGGCGCCGAGCGAGTGGCGTACCGATCGCTGGGAGACCGGTCCCGAGTTCACCCAGTTCTCGTGGCAGGCCCCGAGCGGCGACGAGCCTGGTCAGGCGATCATCACCAGCCTCAAGCCGAACGATGCCCGCTTCGTGCAGGACGTCGGGGTGAAGGAACTCACCTGGTACCATATCTCGGCCAAGGTCCGGTCCGAGAACATCGCTGGCGAGACCATAGGCGCCTACGTTTCGTTGATGGAGGGCTTCCAGAACTCCAACGATGTCAAAGGCACCCACGAGGACTGGCAGCCGGTCGAACTGTGGCTGAAGACCGAGAAATGGCAGGATCGCCTGCAGATCGCGCTGCGGCTTGGCGGCTACAGCAGTCTCAACACCGGAAAGGCTTGGTTTTCCGACGTTCGCGTAGAGGCCGCGTCAGGGCCGCCGCCGAATGCCAAGAACGTATTCCAGCCGTCCACCCATACGGGAGGGGTTGCGCCCCTCGGCCTCTGGGGCCTCATCCTGATCCTGACGCTGATCACGGTGGCGCTCTGGTACTACCTCCGGCCGCCGCCGGGCGGTGGCCCGCGCGGTTCTACGGGAGAGAAGGTCGGGCTCGTGGTGCTGGTGCTGGTCGTGCTCGGGGTGAAGATGGCGGCGGCGCCCCACTTCGGCTTCGATACCGACCTCGGAACTTACAAGGCGTGGGCCCTGCGTTTGGCGGAGCGGGGGCCTGCCGATTTTTACGCGCCGAACTACTTTTGTGACTATCCCCCAGGCTACCTATACATCCTTTGGCTGGTTGGCAGCATCTACCAGGGAATGGACATCGGGAGCGCGACCGGGTTCTCGACGTTGCTCATCAAGCTTCCGGCCCTGCTCCTCGATGCGATTACGACCTGGTTGCTCTTCGCGTTGCTTCGCAGTGCGGCCGGCCTGCGCGCGACCTGGGCCATCGTCCTCGCCTACACCCTGAATCCGGCGGTCATCTTCAATTCGACGATCTGGGGGCAGACCGACGCGTTCTTTACGCTCGAGCTCTTTCTCGGCGCGCTCCTCCTGTTCGAACGTCGTATTGCGCTTGGGTGGGCCGTGCTGGCGGCCGCCGCGCTTACCAAGCCGCAGGCCCTCATCTTCATGCCCCTCCTCGTCACCTGGCGATGGAACTGGGACAAGCCAGA
>JAJCZP010000146.1 GCA_029262315.1 Deltaproteobacteria bacterium
AAGTCCACCGACGTGAGCGCGCTGTTGAGATCGGTGACGAAATCGTGATCGGTCGCCACGAAGTAGTCGACACCCTCAGCGAGCATGGTGACGATGCGCTCGTCACGGGTGACGGTCGAGTCGAAGCTATTGATCAGGTGGACGTGGTGATCGGTACCCACGAAGCCCGTCGTATCAACGACGCGGGTCAACACCGCGTTCACAACCAAGGGACTGGCCTTGGTATGCGTCACCGCGTTGAGCGACACCACACCCGTGTCGTGCGTGTCGTATTCGATGCCGTGCGACACCACGAACTGGTAGTCCCCCGGAGGAAGCGGGAACACGCCGGTATCACCGTCCGAGCCGGCAAAGCGCACGTCGGCGAGGCCGGAGATGCTGTCGACACGATCGCCGGCCAGATAGCCGAACAGGTTTCCGGCCGCATCCAGGAACGGCACCTGCTCGGCGATCCCGGGATCAGGCGTCAAATCGAAGCCGACGACCGATGTCTTGGCGGAAATATCGGTCGCAAAGTTGTCATCCGAGAGCACCTGCACCCACGCGGCCGCCGGGACGTCGAAATCGAGAGTTGTCGTCCCACCACTGACCTTGAAGAGCGTCTCCGCCGGAGCGGCGCCACCGCCCTGGAAAGGATGCCCGGGCACATGGACCACCGCGACGAGGTCCTTGCCCTGCGGGAAAGTCCCTTGGTAGTAGCCGCCGTCCTTCGTCTCGAACTCGCTGATCACACCGAACTGCGCCGTGCGATCACCCGGCTTCGCCGTGAGCACGACGCGGGCCCCGTCGACCGGCTCGCCGCCGACCGTAACCGTCCCGCGAATGACACCGGTCTTGAGCTTCTTGAGATCGAACGGGGATTCGGGGCCACCGCCCACGCCCTCCAACGGAATCTCCTCGCGATTCACCAGCTCGTGGCGGGCGTCGAGGACCTGGCCCATGCCGTTGGTGCTGACCGCGAAGAAACGCGTGAACGAGAGATTGCCGCCAGCCGGCGCGCTCAGCGCCGGCGGAGCGCCGGACAGCAGAACGCCCGTCAGACTCTGGCCGTAGATGGGCACGAAGACTCCGGACTGTCCGAACGAACCCGTCGCATTGTAAAGGCTGGGAATGAGGCCGTAGGAGAGGCCCACGCTGTCGGCGAAGCCGATCCAGCCGAAGTAGTTCATGCTGAGCTGCGGCGCACCGCCCCCATCGAAGGTGAGGTCGGCACCGACACGCACCGCGCCGAGACCGAAGCCCATACCCGGCGCGACCACTTCGAGCTGACCACCCCCGCCGGTGAAGTCGCCGATGTACATCGGAAGCGCGCTGCCACCCGTGTTCGTAACGATCGTCTCGAGCTTCAAGAAGTTGTCGCCGGGTGCCAACGTATACTCGTTGACGACGGTTACCGGAATGTTCACGTCCTTGGCGGAAGGGATGATGCTGAGGGCCGAGTTGAAGCCGCGCACGGCAAGATCGGGATCGATCGGATCGAACAGATCGTCGACACCCGTGGTTCGCAGCAGCGCGTCACCGCCGGTAGCGCCGCTGTTGATGACGGCGATGCTCGATGGATTGTCCGTCGACGAGATGTTGATCAGTGGCGCGAGGGCGATGAAGTTGTCCTTGCCGGGCGGATAGGGAGGCGCGAAAGGCGAGCCAGGCGTCGGCGTCTGGCGCTGGATGTCAGCATCGATCAGCTTGCCGCCGTAGACCATCAGGAAGGTAAAGTCGCGGCCGATGTCGCTGACGATGAAGCGGGCCTTGTCGTTCTCGAGCAGCCAGTCACCGACCTGCCCGTGGGCGAGACGACCACCGATCAACTCGTTGGCGGCGACGATCTGTCGCGCCGACGCGATCGGCTGCGTGTCGATGTCGGGAACGAGGTCGTCGTCCTCGTTGACGAGACACGTGAAGCTCAGCGAGTCGCTGTCCTTGTTGTTGCCGGTGTCAGCCTGCTTGTACTTGATCTTGGCCTTGCCCTTCTTCAACGTGAGCACGCCGTTCTTGAACTTCTTCGCCATCGTGACGACAAACGGGACCTCGGGGGTGCAGGCGTCGACGGTCGCGTTGCCGGCGCCGATGAGGGTCTCCATCTCGGTCAGGAGATTGCGGCGGTTGTCGCGGAAGTTCGGATCCTTGTGGGACTTCTTCAACGCGTCCTTCTCGCTCGGGCTGCCGAAGTCGAACGTAGCGGCGTCGGTCGGAATGCAACCGGGGATTCGGGAGTCGGCCACGTTGATGCAAAGACCGACACTAAAGGTGCACTGCCCCGGGGTAACGTCGAGATCGCACGTGGGATCGTTATCGACGCAGATGACCTTCTTGTCGGGGAAGCCATTCTTGAGGGGTGGCGGGCCGCCGTCGGCGAGGGTGATCGACCACTCAGCGTAGCAATCCTTGCTGCCCTTCCCGACGGGAACGCAGGCGTTCACGTCAGAGACGCTGCCACCCGACGCGCAGACGGCTTCGGCTCTCTGCGGAGCGGTGGCGACAAGCACTATCAGGGCGGCGGCACACAGGGCAAAGCGTGCGAATAGCTTCATGGGGATCCTCCTCGTTACTTCGCGGGCCGGTTGAGTCTCAAGTTCATTTCGAAAGGTCCCGATAGCGGGACGGCACACAAGCTCGGCAGATCGGGCACTATTCTCCACACGAGGCCACTTGGAGAGGGCCCAGTGCTCGCAGAACCGTAATAAGGTACGCATGCCCGTGTCAAGGAAAATCAACACTTTCCGGGCGAAAGTTGCCCCACGGGCTCCTAGTGAGCGGCGAGGTCAGTCCCGATTCGAACCCGTTCGGCCACCGACAAGTCTCCCGTATCGATCCCAGCGATCGTCTCCAGGGTCGGCCGGAGTCCGCGCTGATTGGCAAGCTGGATGGTCAGCCCCGGCCGGGCATTCAGCTCGAGCACGAGCGGCCCCAGATCCGCATCCAGCACCACATCGACCCCGAGATACCCCAGGGGGACAACGTCGTAGCAGCGCGCGGCGATATCGAGAATCGTCTCCCAGCCCGGAATCGCCACCCCGACGACCGGACACGACAAATCGGGATGTTCGGCGCACGGCTGCCGTCCGAGCGACCCGTGCGTCGTCACCCCGGTTGCCAAATCGACCCCGACGGCCATGCCGCCCATATGCAGGTTGGCCCGGCCATCCGACGCGCGCGTCGGCAACCGGATCATCGCCTGCACCGGGACGCCCCGGAACACCAAGATGCGGACGTCCGGCACCCCGCGATAGCTGATCGCACCCAGCACAGCATCCGCTTTGACGCGGTACTCGACCAGGGCCGTGTCGGCCCGCTGGCTCATCGAGAACGCCCCCGCCAGGATATCCGAGCAGTGCCCCTCGAGTTCGGCAGCCGAGATCAAGGCCCCGCTCGCCTTCACGAAGTCTGCCCCACGCCGACCGGCAATGACCTGCACCCCGCCGCCACCCGAGCCGCGCGCCGGCTTGATGACGAACTCGGAGCGCCCTTCGAGGATTCGCGCCAGGCCGCGCACATCCCAGAGCATCGACAGCTCCGCATAGGTTTCCGGCACCGGAATCCCGGCCGCGACGAGCGTCCGCTTGGTGATCTCCTTCTGATCGACCAGCGCGAACAACGGACGCGGGTTGTACGGCACCAGGAAGGTAATGTTCCGCCGGTTCATGCCGAGGGCCTGACGCCGGAGCCACCGCAGCCGCGCCACCCAACCTCTCCGCGGCGCGGGCGGAGCGGCCGGCTCCGCGGCGGTCACTGGTTCACGGCCCCGCGCCGCGCCAGCTCGTAGAAACGTGCGTACTCGAGCAGGCGGAGGCCTCGCCATTTGCCGATCACCACTTCCAGGACGATCACGCCGATCAACATCTCGGGAAACGACAGGATCCATGACTGCAGCCCCGTGTACTCGATCGAGGCGTAGCACGCCGAGCACACCAGGAGGGTCGTCAACGTCAACCGGAGCGCCTCGCGCGTGCCCTGCTCGACCTGCGTCGTCGTGAAGTTCTCGATCACGTTCGACATGATGACCATCGGAAAGATGCTGACGTTCAGAAGCGCACCTATCCCGAGGTATGCACCGCCAACCGTCAGACCCGCCATCATCACGGACACCAGCGCGATCAGGATCGCCAGACGCGTCACCAGCTGAATGCGAATCCATTGGAGCGCGCTCCGCATGATCACGCCAAGACCGACGATCACGGCGAAGATGACCAAGCCCCAGGTCAACCCGGTGATCAGAAACGACAGTGACACGATCACGGGGGCGAACGTACCGAAGGTCTCGAGACCGATGACGTTCCGAAAGATGACGACGATGCACGCGATGATCGGGAGGACCAGAATGAGGTTGATCGCCTGCAGCGGCACCTGCGCGACGACGGCCTCGGCCCAGGCCCCGACGATCCAACGACGCCACCTCGACAGCGCATCGACGTCGCCCTGCCGAATCACCAACGGCTCGATGTCCCAGACCGACGCGGCCTCGGCCATTGGCCGGCCGTCGACCAGGTTCTCACGCGCCATTTTCCAGAGCGAGAGCAACGGCGCCCGCGGGTTCACGAGCACGAGCTCGCCGGGATCGACGAGCTGGAACAACACGGAGCCGAGGACTCTGCCGACCGCCTGTGGAAACCCACCGGCCACGACGATCCGCGCGTCACGCAACACGGCCCGCTGCTCGCCGAGCTGCAGAAGCGCGTGCAACCCGGCCTCGTCCTGGGTGGTCACCAGGAGCAGATGAGACTCCGCGATGGCGCCGAAGTTGTTGGCAATCAGCCGCTGCAGATAGTTCTCACGGAAGTAGCGCGACTCGAAGCTCGCGCTCAGGAAGACGATGCTGATCGCGCGCTCGCGCGCGTCGGCGATGATCTGCTCGAGGACGGCGTCCTGAATGACCTCGTCGCTGATGAGCACCACAGAGGCCACGGGATCTTCGGCATAGAACGCGAACGTGCGGACGCGCTCGGTCTCCCAATCGAACTCGCGCGCGCGCGTGACGCCCGAGGCCGGGGGCTCGGTCTCCTCGGCCAGCAACGCCTGCCGAGTGATCTGATGGATCAGGAGATCGTACTCGAACTCGAGCTTCGCGGTATGCGTCAAGAGCGGCAGATCGCCGTAGTAGAGCGCGAGGTAGTCGGACGGCAGGCGCCCGTAGTGACCAGCGGTTGGGTCGAACGGCACCCATGCATCGCCGAGCCACGCCTCCACCCACGAGATCGTCGACCGCTTGCGTGTCGCATCCTGGAGACGGAGACCGCCCACCAACCGCGCCGGCACGCCCGACGCCCGCAGAAACGCCGTCAGAAGACGCGCCTTCCCGCCCATGTTGCCGTGCTCGGCGCGTAGCACCGAGAGCGCGTCGTTCGCGTCGGGCAAGGTGCCACCGTTTCGCATAAACGACGCCGTGTATTGATAGAGCGACCACGCGATCTCGTCGACGCGGACGGCATTCCTGGAGAGACTGCCCGCACGCTCGATGAGTTCGGGGGCATCGGCCTGAATCGTCGATGTGGCGCCAAGGCTGGCGTCGCCGTCGGGAGCCGGCGGATTGTCAGCGATTGCCACGCGCGGGATGTCGACCCAGCGATCGGTCACGCGCGCGGTGAAGCTGTACTCGAGGGCACCCTGCTTCTTGCGGACCCGCTTCGCATCCCAGCGCGCAAACAGGTTCGCGCCCACCACGTCTTCGCTGAAGGTGAAACTCGTTGGCGGCACTTCGCGGCTGAGAATGGACTGCCGACCGTCAGAGATCGGAACCAGCATCCGGACGGACGCCGGCGCGTCGGTACGCCCAACATCGAGGGAGACCGTCACGTTCCAATAGGTGATGGTCGGCTTCTCGGGCTTCTTCTGCCCAGCCTCTTCCGAGGGACTGAAGACGGAGGTGTCCGCGCCGCCGTCACCCGCGGGTTTAGCCGCGTGGCCGAGCGGACCGTAGGCCAGCACCACTGCGATCAGGGCGCTGGCGGCAATGAGGCAGCGGCTCACGCTCAACATGTACAGGTTCCGAGGACGGCAGGTCCCCCATTCTCGGGAGCGGGAATCTACCCACCTCCTCCGAGGAAGACAAGCACGTCCAGGCGTACGCCATACCACGCGCGAGGTGGCGCGTGGCCTTGCAGTCGTGCATATACTCGCACTGGCGCCCGACACCTGAGCCTCCGACTCGCCTAAACGCCCCGTGGTATCTGGCAAGACGTTTGCTCCGCAGTATCTCGGCCCATCAGGTCCACCCCCATCTCCGCGAAAAAGAGCCGTCCAGAAACCACCATGCCACGACTCGATCGTCCTGCCCCTGTGCGCCGCCTGCCGCGGCTCGTCACCGCGCTAGCGGTGGTCCTGGCCCTTGGGATCGGTCCGGGCCAGGCGCTTGGCCAGACGGCGACGCCCACCACCGCGCCCACCCCGACACTAACGGTCACGCCGACGACCACGGCAACCCCGATCCTCACGCGCCTCGCGATCGAACCGGCCGACCAATCAATCGGCCTCGGCGAGGTCCAGCGCTACACCGCCACCGGCCACTTCAGCAACGGATCCACCACCAATCTCACGCAGCTCGTCGAGTGGGCGTCGAGTGTGCCCACGGTTGCCGTTGCGTTGAACGATTCCGGTGATCGTAGCCGCGTCGACCCCGTCGGCATCGGCGTCACCACGATCTCGGCGACCCATCTGCCGACGGGTGTCACGTCGACAACCACCGGCGACGACGAGACCCTGACCGTGGTCGGCCCGCTCGAGTGCATCGTGATCACGCCGGTCACCGTCGAGCGGGCGATCGGGCAATCCCAGTTCTTTACCGCCGTCGGTCATTTCCAGGGCGGCGGTACCGAGAACCTGACACAACTGGTCACCTACGCGTCGAGTAACACCGGCGTCGCGCTGGCGCCGAACGACGCCGGGCAGCGCAGCCGTGTCGACGCCATCGGCGTCGGGAGCACCACCATCAGCGCCACCGACACTGCCACCGGCGTCAGCTCCGACGATAGCGGCTGTAACGGCAGCGCCACCCTCACCGTCCCCATCCCGCCCACGCCGACCGTCACCGCGACCCCCACCGTGACGTCGACCGCGCCGACCGTCACGCCAACGCTCACGCCAACCGCGACGCCGACGGTCACCCCGACACCGACGGCAACGGCAACGCCGATGCTGCTCAGTCTCGACGTGGAGCCAAAGACCCGCCAGGTCACTGTTGGCGACGTCGCCCGCTACACCGTGACCGGGACCTTCAGCGACGGCTCGATCCAGAACCTCACCCAAAACGTCACCTATGCCTCGAGCCTGCCGGTCGTCGCCACCGCCCCGAACGCGCCGGGCGACCGCTCGCGCATCGATAGTGCGAGCCTCGGCGTCACCACCATCTCGGTCACCCACGTCGCGACCGGCGTCTCCTCGAGTGGCGCCGAGAACAGCGTACTCACCGTCGTCGGCCCGCTCGAGTGCCTCATGCTCTCGCCCGCGACCGACGAACGCGATGTTGGCGAGTCGTTCTTTTACACTGCCACCGGTCACTTCCAGGGCGGCGGCACCCAGAACCTGACGCCCAATGTGACGTACGCCTCGAGCAACGAGGCCGTCGCCCTCGCACCGAACGACGCCGGCCAGAAGAGCCGCGTCGACCCCATCGGCCCTGGGACCACGACGATCAGCGCCACCGACCCGGGCACCGGCGTCAGCTCCAACGACGCTGGCTGCAACGGCAGCGCCACACTCACCGTTCCCATTCCCGCGACCCCTACGGTCACCGCAACGCCGACCGCCACGTCGACCGCACCGACGGCGACTCCGACACTCACCGCGACCCCGACCGCCACCGCCACGCCGATGCTGGTCAGCCTCGACGTCGAGCCGAAGACCCGCCAGGAGACAGTCGGCGATGTCGCCCGCTATACCGTCACCGGTACGTTCAGTGACGGCTCGACGCAGAACCTGACCCAGAACGTCACCTACATCTCGAGCCTCCCCGCCGTCGCGACCGCGCCCAACGAACCGGGGGATCGCTCCCGCATCGAAACCGCGAGCATCGGCGTCACCACCATCTCGGTCACGCACGTCGCGACCGGCGTCAGCTCGAGTGGCGTCCAGAACAGCGAACTGACGGTCGTCGGGCCGCTCGAATGCATTGTGCTGTCACCGCCAGACCTCGACCGCAACGTCGGCGATTCACTCTTCTTCACCGCGACCGGACACTTTCAGGGCGGCGGCACGGAGAACCTCACACCGAACGTCACCTACGCGTCGAGCAACACCGGAGTCGCGCTCGCCCCCAACGACGCCGGCCAGAAGAGCCGCGTCGACGTCGTCGGCCCTGGCACGACGAGCATCAGCGCCACCGACCCGACCACCGGCGTCAGCTCTGACGACAGCGGCTGCGACGGCAGCACCATCATTACGGTCGCCATTCCCCCCTCGCCGACCGTCAGCGCCACGCCGACGGCTACCTCGACCGCCCCGACCGCGACGCCGACCGTCACGCCAACACCGACGTCGACGCCCACACCAATGCTGGTCAGCCTCGACGTGCTGCCGAAGACGCGCCAGGAGACCGTCGGCGACGTGGCGCGCTACACCGTGACCGGCACCTTCAGCGATGGCTCGACGCAAAATCTGACGCAGAACGTGACCTACGTCTCGAGCCTCCCGGCCATTGCGACGGCCCCCAACGAGCCGGGCGACCGCTCGCGGATCGAAACCCTGAGTCTTGGCGTCACCACGATCTCGGTCACCCACGTCGGGACCGGCGTCAGTTCGAGCGGCGCCGAGAACAGTGTGCTCACCGTCGTCGGCCCCCTCGAGTGCATCGAACTCTCACCCGACCCCGCCGAACGGGACGTCGGGGACTCCTATTTCTACACCGCCGTCGGCCACTTCCAGGGCGGCGGCATGCAGAACCTGACGCCCAATGTCGACTATGCCTCGGACAACGAGGCCGTCGCGCTCGCGCCCAACGACACCGGTGAGAAGAGCCGCGTCGACATCGTCGGCGTCGGAACCGCGGTCATCAGCGCCACGGACCCGACCACCGGGGTCAGCTCCGACGACGCGGGCTGCGATGGCAGCGCCACCGTCACCGTCGATCCCCCGCCGAGCCCGACCCCGA